>CAZUBM010000003.1:88748-126925 GCA_964618805.1 uncultured Nitrososphaerota archaeon | reverse complement strand
TTGAGAGCCGGTGGCCCATTCGGGCCGCGTGGGTTCAAATCCCACCCCCGGCGCCTCTCTCCTTCTCCATGATGATTAAATAAGGTCAATCTCCCCTTAACTTTGTTTGGAAGGTTTCTGAAGAAGCGAAAAAGAAGAGGTTTTCCTCAAATCATGCCATCATGACTATGCTAACTTTTACATCATCCGGTATCGTTATTCCCATTATCTTCCTAATGAACCTCTCATCTGGGTTTAAGACATCTATTATCCTCTTATGGATCCTTAACTCATACCTGTCAAACTTATTTGTGCCCTCACCAGAAGGGTTTCTCAACGTGGTAATCCTTAACCTTTTAGTTGGTAGAGGAATAGGACCTTTAATCCTAACTCCCATCTTTTCACCGGCCTCTTTAAACTCTCTACTAACTTTTTGTAAGCTTTCAACGTTAGTACTCACTAATTCTATCCTCAGTTTCTCTACCATCAGAATCCCTCCGAAGATCCATTAGAGTTGCCTGCTAAAAAACAAAGGTAAGGAAGGGAAGGTTACTTCTTCTCTCTTACCACCGGTTTAACATCCAGAACTATGCCTGCTCCGACGGTTATTCCCATGTCCCTTATAGCGAACCTGCCCAGCGGTGGGAATTCGCTGTACTTCTCGATAACGAAGGGCTTTAGAGGTCTGAAACGTACTATGGCTGCATCTCCTTTCTTTATAAAGCTTGGATGCTCTTCAATGGTCTGTCCGGAGCTTGGATCTATTTTCTTAACTATCTCTTCAAGTCTAGCAGCGACATGTCCTGTGTGAGCATGAATAACTGGCGTGTACCCTGGAGCTATAGCTGTAGGATGCTGCAAAACAACGATCTGGGCTGTAAACTCTTCAGCTACTGCTGGAGGATTCTTAGGATCGCCTATAACGTCTCCTCTCTTCAATTCCTTCTTAGTAATGCCCTTCAAGTTAACTCCTATGTTATCCCCTGGCTCTGCTCTTTCTAACCTTTGATGATGCATTTCTATTGTCTTAGCTTCCACAAGCTTGCTTATTGGTTCTATTACCACCTTTGAATCAGGTTTAAGCACTCCAGTCTCCACCCTTCCAACTGCAACTACACCTACTCCGGTTATCGTGTAAACATCTTGAATGGGAAGCCTAAGAGGCTTGTCGACCGGCTTCGGTGGAGCCTCAAACGTATCAAAGAGCTCATATAGTGTAGGACCAGTGTACCAAGGCATTTTATCGCTTCTCTTGGCTACATTATCACCGACCAGACCGCTCACTGGAACGAATGGCGCCTTTGATGGATCATATCCCACTTTAGCTAGGAGTTCTGCAACTTGATCCTTTACTTCCTCAAACCTTTCTTTACTGTAGTTGACTGTCGCTTCATCCATCTTATTTATAGCAACTAAAATTTGTCTCACACCAAGGGTTTTTGCTAAGAACACGTGCTCGATCGTTTGAGCCTGGACTCCTTCGCCTCTCTTGGCAGAAACGACTAGGACCGCACCATCTGCTTGGCTGGCTCCAGTGATCATGTTCTTTACGAAGTCTCTGTGACCAGGCGCATCAATTATAGTGATCATCTTTCTTGGAGTCTCTATCTTTGTATGAAATAGGTCTATAGTAAGACCTCTTTCCCTCTCTTCCTTTAGCCTGTCTACGACCCATGCAAATACAGCATCAGAAGCTTCCTCCTCCGATGGTAACTGCTTTATCAATCCGAGGTCATAGAACATCCTGCCTATGATCGTCGACTTACCGTGATCCACATGTCCGATGAAGACCACATTTACATGTTCTTTTTGAGCGGACATATCAACACCTTTCTCCACTTTTTAATAGCTGCAGGCGTAATTCTTATGCTTTCCATTTAAAAAATTCACCTCTCATAACATACCCATATTATAAAGGATCGATCCTCAGAGTTTTATTACCTGTAGGAAATCGGAGAAGCATGGTGATTTCGAGATGAACTCTGAAAAACTGAATGATTTGAAAAATTGGGCTGCACTCATACTAGCTTGGACTGCAGTCTTTCCAGCCCTCATTCTGTTCTTAAACGTATGGTTTGCTGGAAGAACCCGGACTAAAGGCCTTTTTGGTCCACTAACTAATTTAATGGCGATGTTTTTGGCAATGATGGTATTCTTGATGGTAAATAGGATTTCCAAACTCTTTTACAACATTCCAGATCCAAATAACCTAAAAAAGGCATTTCTTATGGCCATAACCTTGACATTGACAGGAATTTCCCTACCAAGCACGACTTCTACTTATGCTCAGCAAAGTGACTCTTTTCTCATGGCATTTTCATTTATGGTAATGGCTTATAGTGCTCTTTCAGTCCTCTGGAGGAGGTTTAACGAAGCAGCCGAAAAATTACGTACAAAAATGCTGTAAAAGAGGATCAGAAAAATCTAGAACTGGCTATTGATAGGGAGGAATCAGTTAAGCTCATTGATGTGGATGCGTCGGTTGAACCTGAGACTGCCCTTATAGCATCAATATTCTCAGGGATAACTATGGCTTCTTGATGTATTGCTTGCATTAGATGAAGCCACTTTCCTTCTGTGCAGATAGAATCTAACCAGATTAAGTTCTCGTAAATATCGGATCTTGAACGTCCAAGTTCTCTACTTAAGTCTAGAAGTTTAGCAGTGCTACCTAACTTGTCTTTTGATGAGATTACAGCAATTCTTCTTGTCTCCTCTAAGAGATCTATGATATTGTTAGGACTTACACTATCTTTGAGCTTAATAGAGATCATATGAATGTGAAAGTGGGTAACAGGGACTTTGACAGCAAATGTAACCACATCTATGTCTCCAATAACCGTTTTAAGATCCTTTGCATGATGAGAGATTCCGAAGGAGGGAATAACACAATCAACTTGCCCCTCTATATCTTGGTTTGGATCAACAGATCTCCTTACAAGAAGTGCAATTGCCTTATCTATCGGATATTCTCGATTTATTGCGTGTAAAAGCCTGGCAAGTCCTGTAGTGTTGCAAGAGACGACTCTGAGAAACTGCTTTCCTACAGAACTTTTGTAGTTCACTTGGGCTACAAAGCTTAGATCACCAACTTCTGGAGGTTCTCCACCCTGAAAGATTGCTTTCAGACCTTTTCTCTCGTAAATCTTTCTGTTGTGCATTCCTGTGCCCTTGGGTGTTGCGTCTACCACTACATCGCATTTCTCTAACAATTGAGCTATGTCTCCAGAAAATTTAACCCCGGCTTCATTCCATAGATCGGCTTTCTCTTCATCCGGTATGAAGAAGCGTATACCCCTTGAAAGGCCAATTCTTACTGAGTAATCAGGAGTTCTCTTAACAACACCTACTAGCACCATGTCTGGCTGTTTAAGAATCGCACTAGCTACCCTCTTGCCTATTGTACCATAACCGACTACTCCTACACGAATCAAGACCTACCCTCCCTTAAAGCGTTAAGGGCTGGCATCGGGAGACCAGCTATCTTGAACATCAAAGCCCCTCCAGCAGTAAAAATCCTTTTTCCTCCAGAAAGATTTCCAACCATTCTTGCAGCTGCGCTTAAATGCCCTCCACACAGCACTAATTCCTTTGAGACCTCAATGGCTGCTCTTACAAAATCTAATGTCCCTTTTCTAAATCTAGGGTTCTCAAATATCCCCATAGGACCGTTGGCAATGACTAAATCTGCCTCTTTCATCCTCTCTCTGAAGAGTTCTACCGTTCCAGGTCCAACATCTACGATGCTAGCATCATCAGGAATAGAGTACACTGGAACTATCTCGGTTTTGTCTTTCCTTAGTACGACAAAGTCAACCGGGTAGAAAATCCTTCCTCTAAATCTTCTTAGAGAATCGCTTGCAACTGGTAGGATGAGAGCAAGATCCTTAAAGATATCTCGGCTTTTTCCCACAGAATAACCAGCAGCCATACACATTAGAACTCCTACTAGGCCACCAACTAATACCTCTTGGGCTCTATTTGTAGCTAGAGCGTGAATCATCACCCTAAACTTGTCAGCTATTTTTCCGCCTCCTAGAACATAAATTCTCTTTCCTCCAACATCCTCTAGACCCTCTGTCTCTATTAACATTCTTTCCATCACTCTTCCAGCTGCAGAGGGCATCAGATATGGGAAACCAATTAAGCTGGGTTGACTTCTATGGGAGGCGTGAAATGCATCATTGATGTAAACGTCAAACAAAGGTGCAAGTCTTCTCACTAGACTTGTATTTATTGCTTTACTTGGCGGGAGTTCCAAGTTCTCCTCGGCATTAAATCTGAGATTCTCTAAGAGTATCAATTCCCCTGGCTCAACCCCTCTTATCGCATCTCTGGCACATTTACAAGCTATCCCATCTACCTTCTCTACATGCATTCCAAGCTCTTTGCCAAGCAGTTCTGCATGAAAGTCGGTAGGTAAGAAGTCCTTAGATCCGGGCTTACCTTGATGGGTTCCAACTATTAACCTGACATCGTTCTCTAGAAGTTCCTTAATTGTAATCACTGCTTCTTTGATCTTAGCTGCATCCATGACCCTTCCATCTTGGTCTAAAGGAACATTCATATCTGCACGGAGAAAAACTCTCTTTCTATGCAACTCTAGATTGTCGAGGGTTGGTATGGCTGCATCCATGTTACATCATTATTATAATATAATTTATTTCTTTATTATTATAATATTTAAATATCAATCCTTGATATATTTTCTTGCGTCTCCTATATCAACTTACTCTTGTAATTGATACCAAGAATTATGTTGCGGCAATCGCTCCATATAAAGCGTCCTTACATGGACACTCTCTCTTTTTCGGCAGAAAAGAGATGCTTTCTAAGATAACATCCTTCACTTGTTCTATTTTAGCAGAAAATATTTCCTTAACCTCTTCATGGGTCAATTTCTTGTCACCTCCAATGCCTGCAGCATAATTTGTGACGACTGCTAAGGTAGCATAGCAAATTGTTAGTTCTCTTGCTAATGCTGCTTCCGGACATCCAGTCATGCCAACCACATCTCCGCCCATTATCCTAAAAGCTCTAATTTCTGCAGGAGTTTCAAACCTATTTCCTTCTGCGCAAACGTAGACTCCTCCGTCTCTAATGTGCAAGTCCTTCTTCTCTCCCGCCTTTAGCAGGGCGGTTCTTATTTCTGGACAATAGGTGCTTGGGGTCATAGAAACGTGAACAACTCCTTTTATCTCCCTCCCTTGGACATACAGAGAGGTCTTTCCATCATAAAACGTGTAGGTCCTTCCCTTAGTCATATCTATAAAATCGTCTGGGACTATGATGGTTCCAGGTTCAAGGTCCTCTCTAAGGGAGCCGACGGCATTCGTAGCAATGATCCTTTCTACCCCCAGAAGATTGAGTGCATACAAGTTTCCCTTGTAATTGACCGCAAATGGGGGTATGGAATGTTTTTTCCCATGCCTAGGTATGAACGCAACTTCCTCGTCAGCAACCCGTCCAATGAACACTTTAATGTCCCCAAAAGGTGTTGTAATGACCTTAGCGGTGCTCTCTTTGAGAAGTTCATAAACTCCGCTTCCTCCTATTATCCCTATTCTAGGCATTCTCTTCTCCCCTTGGCTTAAAGTCAGGGGATTACCTTTATATATCATGCTCAAGGAATCGTATTCTGGCTAGTTAAGATGAGAGCTTAGATATGAAGGAGGTGATATAATGAGCCTAGCTACTATTGGAGGAAAACCAGTCCTTATTCTCAAGGAAGGAACCTCTAGGACTAGAGGAGATGAGGCTAGAAGGATCAACATAATGGCAGCTAAAGCGGTTGCAGACACCGTGAAGACTACCTTGGGACCGAGAGGGATGGACAAGATAATAGTGGATTCGCTTGGAGACGTTACCGTAAGTAATGATGGCGCAGCGATTTTGGAGGAGCTTGAAGTTGTACACCCAGCAGCAAAGCTGATGGTGAATCTTGCAAAGGGTCAGGACAAAGAAGTTGGAGACGGGACAACAACAAGTGTTGTACTTGCCGGAGAACTTCTTTCCGAGGCAGAAAATCTTCTTGACAAGGACATACACCCAACTATCGTGATAGAAGGCTTTCAAAAGGCTCTAAAGAAGGCACAAGAGGAGCTAGATAAAATAGCGATAGAAATAGACCCCAATAATGAGGAACTATTGAAAAAAGTTGCCATGACAGCTATGGGCAGCAAACTCATTAAAGGGGGAGGAGAACGTCTTGCTGAAGTAGCTGTGAGGGCTGTAAAAGCAGTCTCCGAAGAAAGAGATGGAAAGATCATTGCTGACATTGATGATATAAAGATAATGAAGAAGAAAGGCAAAAGTCTTGCTGAAAGCGAGTTTGTGAAAGGGATAATCTTAGATAAAGAGGTAGTACACCCTGACATGCCAAAGCGCATTAGAAATGCCAAAATAGCATTGATTAACCTCTCCTTAGAGGTTAAGAAGCCTGAGATAGATGTAGAGGTTCAGATATCTTCTCCTGAGGAACTGAGGGGCTTTCTCGATCAAGAAACAACGATGCTTAGAGAAAAAGTTGAGAAAATAGCCTCAACAGGGGCTAATGTAGTCTTCTGCCAGAAGGGAATAGACGAGATCGCACAACACGTATTGGCCCAAAGAGGAATTCTGGCTGTTAGGAGAGTGAGCCAAAAAGACATGGAAAGACTAGAAAAGGCTACTGGAGGAAGAATCGTAAATCACTTGGATGACCTAACAGAAGAGGTATTAGGAAAAGCTGGGTTGGTCGAAGAAAGGAAAATAGGAGAAGACAAACTAGTGTTCATAGAGGACTGTGTGAATCCAAAAGCAGTAACCATTCTTCTAAGGGCAGGCGGGGACACAATTCTTGATGAAGCAGAGAGAGGGATAAAAGATGCATTATATGTTGTTAGGAATGCTGTAGAGGATAAAAAACTAGTCTATGGCGGCGGCTGTGTGCAACTAGAGCTAGCTAGGAAAATAAGGGATTACGCCGTTCAAATGGGAGGGAAGGAGCAGCTTGCTATAGAAGCGTTTGCGTCAGCTCTTGAAAGCATAACCAGAATTCTTGCGGACAACGCAGGAATGGACTCTGTTGATACTCTAATGAAACTTAGAAAGGAACATGAAGAAGGAAAGCTCTCCTATGGAGTTGATGTTCTTGCTGGAGACATAGGAGACATGGAAAAACTAGGCATATTCGACACTTACAGAGGTGTCAAGAATGCCATGACGGGTGCCACGGAGACCGCAATCCTGATACTTAGAACTGATGACATAATTGCAGCAAAACCATATGAAGCTAAAGAGAAAGAGAAGAAAGAAGAGGAGGAGGAAAAGCCGTCCTTTGGAGAGGAATTCTAAAGTCTAAGGTACGGAGATGAACTCTTATTGCCAAAACTATTAGATAGGGAAAATGGAAAGATACTTGGTATTAACGCCTTTGACCTATTTGTAATCTTAATAATCTTTTTTCTCTTTTTTTCTTTAATTTCTAGAGTTATTCGGCCGGGCGAACAAGTTAAAGAGTACTCGGGGCTTAATATCCAAAATGCGGCCTTGGAATTCACAAGGCTAAGTAACTACGGTTTTGTAGTCTATAGTGAAATAGATGGGAAGTGGACAGTAAATGGATCTAAGTTTGAGGGGACAGTATTGCTTGTTGAGGCCCTGGAAACTAGGCTTATAGGGAAGATGGACGGAAGAACGGTGACTATCGGAGGGCCAAATGCTTATCTTGAGGATTTAGCCGCAAAAAAGATAATATTTAGGACAGATTCTCCTTCACTGATACGTATAAGGGTTAAAGAGCCTATCATAGCTAAGGACTTACGAGAATTTGTTGAGAGTCTGAGAAATATTTCTGCAAAAGTAGCTGGAAAGTACGGAGTGAAGACATTAAGGGTTCAAACATATTCTCTCGTATTTGAGATGCCAGGCTTTGAGGCGACGGCCGTACGATACATAGAGATTAAGAGGAAGCTTGCCGAATACGTCCCATATCCGGTGCAAAAGATCTATGTTTATGATGATTTCATTAGTATTTCATTGTATCCAACAAGTCTATCTATCAGAGACACAGATCTCCTAAAACTAAACCAGATATTTGAAGAACTTGGCCTAAATTACACGAGAGTAATGGCAGATCAGATAGAAATATACATAGGGACTAAGGAAAGCCTTGTTGGAGTTGGAGTTTACGGCGAAATTCTAGCTAATGCTAGGCCTCTAAGTGATATAATTGACACGACAAGACTTACATTCATTCCAAAACCTTAAGTGATAGAATTGTTGCTTTCATTTCTAGTGGCTTCTGCTGAGAAAAGCACTTTAGTTAAGATTTTCTCAAGGCTTTTTAAGGGAGCAAGTGGGCTTGTAAGTGAGAGCAAAACCGTTCTTCTAATTAAGAACGTGTTTATTTTCCTTATTAGAGCATCAAGAAGATCGTTTTTCTCAAGAGCTATAACTTCACTTTCTCTTTTCCTGAATCCCGTGATTAAAACGTGGAAAAAGCTTCTTGAATTCTCAATGATGGTTAAGATAATCTCTTTTTTGGATAACTCATACCTCATCGACTATCTACTATCGCCGATAGCCTTCCCTCTAATGACTCTAACATTTTTTGCTGTAGCAGACGTTCTTTATGGACTAAAGACGCTGATCCTTATTTTTTCTGGTGTTGCATGTTTTCTTGCAGGAGTTCTTTGGGGTTCTCTGGAGTCTAAAAGGTTAACCCCGAAGGTAAGCAATCTTACAATATTTTCTTTAGGATTAATCATGATTGCAATAGGCTTTTTGGGCTTTTTCTTACAAATTCGAAGGGTAATGGCCATACCTATCCTTAATGAGGCCGTTAGACGAAGGTTATCGCCTAAATATAACTATATGGCATGGACAAGCGTTCCTGGAATGTTTTATTTGCTTTCTACCCTCAAAAAAAGGGAAGGAAATGGTCTTTCGATAAAACTCCTCCTTATGATAGCTATAGGATTTATCCCAACGTTCTTACTTGGTTACAGAACTGAGATGCTTGCATACTTCCTAGGTATCCTAACCGTGCTTTATTACAGAAAATACATATCTAAATTTGCTCTTCTGCTATGGACTACATTAGGAGTGATTATTTACATGATTACAAGTGTAATCAGGTTAATGTTCTCTGGACTCACAGCCAATCCCTTCTGGGCTGCAGCTTATAGGCCTACAATTACTACTGGCTTTTTGGAGGGAATCGTTATGAGATACGGGTGGTCACAGGTAACTGGAGGTTTAATACATCTTTCAGGCATCTCTTCTCTATTAAGATTCATTCCAGGGCCAAGATATGGTCCCAGAACCATAATAGGAATCTATGCTGGAGGAAGAAGGAGCATATCGACTACTGCTACGATTTTCGCTCAATTCTTACTTGATTTCGGCTTTAAAGGCGTAATCTTGGCCATGCTTGCATTAGGTCTTCTTCTCTCTATCGCCTTTAACATGTCTAAGAAGAAGGAGGCACTCTTAGGTCCCTATGCAACTCTCTTATCTTACTCTTTAGTAGGAATAGAGACCGGGATGCTTGACCTGAACGTGTATATCTATTTTGTTCTAAGCGCAATGACTGTTATCTTATCTCTTAGATCAAAAAGAGGAACTGCCTTAAGAGGTAATTGTTAGTCAACCTTTTAAAGGCAGAGATCTCTTGACCCTCTTAGTTAAGGAGGGCATTGAGTTGCCAGTAAATTATCATGGAAAGATCCCGCTTAGGGGAAGGACACCCACAGGTGCTAAACTAAGGAGATTTAGGAAGAAAAGGAAATATGAGATGGGAGGCCCCCCAGCTAACACTCGTTTAGGTGTCAGAAAAATAAAAGTAGTGAGAACGAAAGGAGGTGGGCGCAAGATAAAGCTTCTTGCAGATGCTTATGTTAACCTCAATTTAGGCAAAGAAACGAAGAGAGTGCGACTTCTGAGTGTTATTGAAAATCCGGCTAACAGGTTTCTAACGAGAGACAACATAATAACGAAGGGTTCTATTGTTAAAACAGAATTAGGATTGGCTAGGATCACCTCAAGACCTGGGCAGGATGGGGTTCTTAATGCCGTCATCCTTGAGGAAAGCAAGGCGGATTAATAGCCGGCGAGTGGAATGAGACGTTTTGGGCGCATTGTCAAGGTAACTAGATCGAGGAATTTCCTTATCAAACTTTACACAAAGATAGAAAGAGATCCTAAGGATCTGAAAGTTGTAACCAGGAAAATGGAAATAATTGGTGTAGTCAGGGATATTATCGGAAGAGTAGAGCGACCTTATGCTTTGGTAAAAATACTAGTTCCTCTTCACCTTGCAGAAAATTATATAGGAGCGGATACATATCTTATTACGAAGGAGGAAGAAAAGAAGCTTCTAAGACGCTCAAGCAACGTTTAAAGGCTTTCCTATCAGAGTCCTGTTAGACTTCTAAAGAGATCTTGGTGAAGAAAGTTGAAGAGCAAGGTATCAAAGGGGAAAAAGGTAGTTAGGAGACAAGAAACTCTATCGAATCTTGAATCTCTCACTAAACTCCTAAGACTTCCATGTATTACTTGTCCAAAAATTGTTAAATGCGTTGAGAGAAGAGAACTTGCGAACAAATGCCCCAAGCTCACGTCTTACTTGATAGACGATTAATTATCTTCTTCAGTTGGGAAAGAGGGGCATCTGTTTTAATTCCCTTCTCATTTATGTGAGAACGGACAGCCTTATACCCCAAGGACCTTAATTCCCTTAAAACATCGCGAGTTGAGGGGGTTGGAAGCTTAAGCCCGCTTGACTCCTTTTCTAAGGAATAAAAGAAAGGAGGAAGTCCCGATTCCTCAATTAACGTAGCTAGGATTTTACCGGATTCCTTAAAACCGATGCTTTCTTTGGGAATGAGTTCCAATATCTTTTTTCCTACTTCAACATCTACGAAGTCATCTATCCAAAGAGGTCCCATTGGGATTAACTTACTTCCACATTCAGTACAAAACCCTTTATCTGGGATTTCAGACATTCCTTTGATGAAGCTTCTGTTTCCACAAGTTGGACAATGCTCTATCCAACCCATACTTTCACGTAGGAGGTTATTGGCTTTCTTAGCCCCCCTCTCTATGGACAGATAGACTCTAACATAATGTCCAGTTACATGGCCTACTAATGGTCTCGCCGTTAAATCACGTTTTGCTGCCTCTCTAACTATGTACCCTATTAGAACTCTTAATCCAAACTCCTTGCAGTAATCAGTTTTTCTACCCCAAACACCATAAGCTCTTAGGAGCTTATCTCTCTTTATACCAAATAGAGGGGGTTCATCTGTCGCCGTTACAGCTAAGACCCCCCCATTTCTAACTGCTTTTAATGTCGATGATAGGAATGGAATGGGAGACCCAAAAGGATCTAGATCAACGAACCAATACCTATCTCCTTGAGTGCATAACCTCTCTGCAAGAGAATTTGCATCATCGCAAGAGACCTTGACTTTTTCTCTGACATTATTAAGCAGTACGTTTCTTTGTATAATTGCAGCACATAGAGGATTGCGATCGTTAGCAAGAATTCTTGAAACTTCTGTTTCTAATGCGAATCTTAATGCTCTTACTCCGCTTGCAGCCATTAAGTCCAATGCCGTATCTTTGCCCTCTGAAACAAGCAATCTTAGAACTGCGACAGCTATGTCCCGATTTACTACCATCTTTGGATTGTAGAAGACTTCTGCATTCGTATAATCGAGACCAAGTCTTTTGAGCTTATCTAAATCGCTTGCATAGAACTTTGCCCTTCCTTCAGTATACAGCTTTAGGTCTATTGAAACTCTTTCTTCCATCAAGAAATTCCTTTATGCTCTTTTAAAAAGGATTGACCGATATATTGCCAAAGATGGAAATAAAACACTCTAAAAAACTCACTCTAAAAGCAGGAATAGACGAAGCTGGCCGAGGGGCGGTTATAGGCCCATTAGTTATCGCCTGCATCACTATTCCCTCTGATAGAGAGCACGAGCTGTTGAATATTGGTGTTAAAGACTCCAAACTTCTAACACCAAGGTCCAGAGAGCAATTGTACAGTCAGATCTGCTCAACCGCGTCAAGTGTCCTAGTGAGGAAGGTCCAACCGTCCGAAATAGATCGGGCACTTTCAGGGAGGGGACTTAATTACCTTGAAGCACGTATTATGGTCGAACTATTGAAGAAAACAAGGGCATCTGTTGTATATGTAGATGCCCCGCAATCTAAGCCAAGAAGCTTTGAGACGCTACTCAGGTTTCTATATGGTTCGAGAATTGATATCGTAGCAGAGCCATTTGCAGATAAGAAATATCCATTGGTCTCCGCCGCATCGATCGTGGCTAAAGTTGTAAGAGATCGGGAAATAGAAAGACTAAGGGAAATCTACGGAGATTTTGGATCAGGGTATCCGAGTGATGAAAGGACTCGAGAATTCTTAGCAAGCTTGATAACATCTAACGAGATTCCACCAATTGTCAGGAGATCTTGGCAAACATACTTGAAGATGAACGAAGGAAGCAGATCAAAAACGCTTGAAGATTTCACCTAACTCTTCTTTGCTAGGATTACTGCATGCTTCCTATCAAAAGGCGATAGTTCTACAGTTTGAATGATCTCATATCCAGCCCCTCTTATCTCCTCCTCTGCAATCCTGTATACTTCTTTTGGAGGTTTAGTCACATCAATACTACTAGCTTTAACAGCGATCATAGCATATCCTTTCTTTCTAAGGTATATGTTACAATTCTTGATGAGGATGTCGACTTGATCTGGTTGGGCAACATCAGCATAAACCACATCGACCATGCTAACAACATCGACATAACTTTCGGGTGATCTAGCAGAGGCTAGAATAGGGATAATGTTCTTTCTAGCAGCAGAAACATTGATGAGCTCCCTCATTACTCTCTCAGAGACCTCAACTCCAAAGATCAACCCATCCTTCCCTATTATATCGCTAAAATGAGAGGCTGTCGTGCCGGAAGCTATTCCTAAGTAAAGTATCCTAGATCCTGACCTAATTGGGAAATCCTTTAATCCCTTTAGTATAGCGGCAGCTGGTTTGGATCTTTCTGGATTCCATATCCTGTACTCCTCGCCCTTCACCCTTATGACTCGCTCATCATAACTTCTAAATCCTGGAACCAAATTTTTAGTGGCTAAATTCCTCCTTTTTCTCCCTATTTGTACCCAATATACTCCTGGAAACTTTGCATCAGCTCTAATCAATCTTTTACCCCCTTAACTTTCTTAATTTCTTCTTCTATCTCTTTTTTCAACTTTTCTCCTATAAACTCCCCTCCAAAAGCATCTATTCTTGATGCTAAAGCAGCCTTTGCAGCTATGATCCTAGCAATTTTCCCTCTCAATTTCTTTGGTGCATTCCTTATCTCCTTTACTTGGAAGAGAATACCATGCTTCGGTGGTTTAGTGCCTCGTGTCATGTGCAAGAAAATAGCTTTTCTAGCTCCGAGAACTTGTATCGTGCTAGAGGGCATCATTGCAAGTCTCTCTAAACTACCAGCCATCGCAATGAGCCTGGCAACTATCAGGGGCTGAATTATAGCAGATAGATTTGGGGCACACTCTCTAACCAACTTTTCAAGATATTTCTCCACCTTCTCCTTATTCTCGTACAAATCAACCCATAGCTTCGCTATATTTCCTAGGATAGGATAGTCTTCCTCATTCAACTCTCCTCCCATGGACCTCTCAGCTCGATTTAACACATCCCTAGCTAAGCGTTCCTTAATACCTAACTCAAGCAATCCTTCAAAATTAAGCTCTCTTCTGTTAGGAAAGACTGAGACTATTTTTGTATAGGTATAATGGTCGTCCACAAGCTGATCAAGCTCTGGAAAGTGTATTGAATGCCACTCTCTTATGGCCGGGATAAGTATGTTTAATGCCTTGTTTAAATGATCTAAGTAATCTATTGCCCTAATTATGAGCTTATCTCTCTTCATAAGTTCTGATCTTATGAGCCCTCTGGAAAGCTCAATGCCTAGCTCTACAAGAAAAAGTCTATATCCAGATTCCTCTCCAGTCCAGTTCAAACTTCTTGCGACATCTAAGGACCTTTCTCTGTAAAAAACAAAAATTGGATCAGTTGGATCGACAGTTACTTTCTTATGAGTCCTTTGAACTAGTAAATTCTTTAGATCCCTAGAATCAACTACGATATTATCTATTTGAGGGTTATTATTCAAATATTCAACAAGTTCAGCTAGTTCTTCGATATATTCTCCTTTTCTGATGCTTAGATGGCGATTTGCAGCTTCATTGGGGTTTAAAGGGAATGTTACTTTGAATATTTCACGCTTTTTCCCATCTACAACTAGGAAGCCAAGAGGATGAGAGACCACAAAGACTTGCAACGAAATCGCGCTCCCTTCATCGCATATGTGAAGATACCTAACTAATAAAGGAAGATCCGAGGTTATCTAATAAATCTAACACAAACTAAAGACTAAGCGTAAAATTATTCAAAAAGCAGTTAGTGCAATTCGATTTCCCGAAAACAAAGCTCACTTAACTACCTGTCCAGGCTCGATGCCTAAGATAAATCTCCTCTTGTACACTGCTCTAATCTTTACTCTGGGAGATGGACTCTTTCTTGGCTTTCTTTCAATCTTTGGGGTGAGTGATCTAACTTTTCCTGCCTTGTTTAGCGCACCATGTGTACCTCTAGGCATATAACATCACCTAAATAGTTGCCGCTACAAGGGGTAATTAAAGTTATCCCTCCTTTTCTCCAACTTCATTTTCAAGTATCCTACTCCTGTATTCCCTCAATATGTCCTCTAGTTTAACTCTGCTTTTCCTAGAAATCTGTTTAGAATCGGGAAGATCTCTCATCAAAATCTCTCCTTTGATGTAGGGGATACCTCCTCTCCACCATATATCGATATCCCTACCACATATCACATTAATGCCCCTTCTCTCCAACTCATGAATTACCTCTGTTGGTGGGGGATTTCTCTTCCAGATCAATGCCATAACCCCTAGTTCTGATAACATTTCAACAGCAGTTTTTCCCATACCGCTTGCATCGATGACGAGCAGCACATCTCCTTCTCTTATCTTCTTTTCTGACACAGCAAGTTCTAAAACCTGCTTAGAAAGTTTACTAAAGACCAAAACCTGAATCCAACCGGTTGGGGGTTCCTTTAAGATTCTCTCCATTTCTTTGAGTTTAGAAAAGAGTAGCTCGTTTCTCCATTTTGCTCTTCTAAGTTCTTGCTCCAACTCTTTAATTCTTGCATCTCGTTTGGCAATTCTTCGATCTCTCTCGATTTCCAGGTTGATTTCTTCCCTTAACTGTCTGATTTGTTCCATAAGTTCTGCTATCTCCTCATCTTTCTTATGAATCAGTTCCTCGTAATACGATAATCTGTCTTCTAACTCTCTAATTCTCTGAAGCAAGAGGCTTGTAGCTGCGGACCTCCGCCTCTTTACTTTTTTAACCTCTCTCCTTTGTACTGGAGACTCAGCTTTTAGCTCCTGTTCCAAAGCTTCGCTTATTGATTTTCCTTTAACCAGCAACTCTCTAACTCTAATAGTGAAAGGAACTCCTTTTTCAAGAGCTCTAGCCTCTGCCTTCTTGAAGAGGACATTTAATCTCTTATAGGTTATAAGTAGAGCAGCCAGAGCGTCTCGTTCATGAGAAGTTGATGCTTTTAACTTCGATCCTTCTTCAAATTCCTGAACTACCTTTTCTTTCTCCTTTAGAGTCAGAAGATCTGCAGCTGGTTCGATTCTAGCGTTAAAGATCTTAGCTATCTCTTTAACCCTTTCAGGTATTGGAAAAACATCCGTAGTGATGAGAACAGGCCTTCCGTGCTTCATTATCTCTCCTATTATTTGCGACCTTGAGGGCATCCTTAATGTTTGAAGAGCTAAGATATTTCCCTCTAAATCTGATATAGCAAGTCCAAGAGAAGCTCCTGGATCTATGGAAACTATTAGAGGCCTTGATTGCGTAGTTTTACGAGAATCTGCAAATTCTAACTTTCTCTTCATTTTTCTTGTAATTATTACTTTGATTGAACCATTTTCTCTCGGTTTAACTACATCGATTACGTTGGATTCTGGTGCGTATACAACAAATTCGGCTCTTCTTAACCCACCCTCTGCTTGATGTACATATAAATCGTATTCAATGCCTTTCTCTTCTAAGGAGGACGCTATCCTATTTGTTTCGTTGAGTATCGCTGCCTCTATCATCCGTCTCCATCTATTGGTGCCAGATCCGCCCTTCTTTATGCTAGCATTTCGTGCCACTACGATCCTGCATTCAGGTTCGAAGAGAATGACCTCGCTTCCTATGCCCTTCGACGCAAGCATAGCAGCTACCCTAGCTTCAGTGAGAGAGTCTGCCTTTTTCCCAATAACTAAGCCTTCTTTCTTTGCTACATAACTTAATTTCTCATAGAAAGTCCCTTCTTTGTTTACCTGAACAATTTTCGTGCCAGAAGGCAATTTCAGGAAAAATCTCCTTAAACCAGAGATGTTCGGAGCAAGTTCGAATATGTTATCGGTGGCAATGATGCAGGGACCTATCTCCGATGCTATTTTTAAGATTTCATGGAGATCAACCCCTCTCCTCTCAAGTATTACTTTGCCATCTCTCATGACTACTACAGAATATCTGCAAGGTTTAGCGGATTTTGGAGAGCCAGAATGCAGATCTATCCCTAAAACTGGCATGCTGACTTGTCTTTCTAACTCCAACCAAAGTTAATCAATGGTGAAATGCTCTTTAAAGATTTTATGGCACATGATTCTAAGAGCTTATAATGCGATATCTATTGCCAATATTTCTAATTCTTCTAACAATGACATATGGCTGTGTTCTAGCAATTCCTCAGCCAAACATAGAGCTTATAATACCAGAAAAGGTTTATGCGGGATTTGAGTTCACAACTACCGTTAAGATATCCAATCCTCCAGAAAGCGGGCCAATTAAAGTTCTCTGGGTAAGGTTGAGAACTCCTTGGGGATCAACTCCGCTACAAGAAGTTGGTTTAGAGATGCCCCCTGGGACCAATCTTTCCCAAGAAATATCCTTAAGAGTTCCATTAGGAGCAAAAGCACCAGCTTTTGCTAACTTAAAAGCTATTGTAAGAATTTACGATTTAAATGAGGGAAAACAAGAGACTTTAGAATCTGACGAAGTGAATGTTCTTGTAGAAAAAGCAACACCTCAGGTAGGTCTTAAAATGGACGCAAATAAGCATAATCTTACGCCTGATGAGCCTTTTGAATTAATGCTCTCATATATCATCGAAGATTTACCTGGAGAGGAAAACCCAACACTGGCAATAAGGATAAATGATACAGTGATCGTAGAGAACCTAAGTCTAAGCAAACTATCTGGTAACCTTAACTTCAATCTTACTGCGCCAAGGGAGGAGGGTATTTTCGAAATAGAGGCTGTTCTTAATTATATTATAGGTGAGAAAAGAGATCGCGTGGTAATTTATGTATCAAGGAAATTTGGATTCAAAGAGGAGGAGGCCTGGAACCAAATCCTCATAGCAAATCAATCTCTAGAGTTTGCTAGTGCCCTTTACAGCGCAGCTAAGGGACAGATAGAAATCCCTGAAGAAGCATCATTATCCATTCAATTTGCTGAAATCAGGATAAAGCAGGCGATCGAAGCCTTTCGAGAGGCGAACAATTCTGTGTTTCTCCTCGCCAGAGATTCGTTTAATGCCTCGGCTGCTGCTATTGAGATCATTTTGAAGGCATATCAAGACGAAATTTCGATTTTATTGGAGTCTTTGAATCAAACTTTTGAGGAATATTCAGAGATACTCACCAAATCTGATATTGAAAACATCACAACAGCTCTTAGGAATGCAGAAGACATAAAGGAGAAGATACCCCAAGAACCTGAAAATGCTGCCTCTCTGTTTGAAATGGCAGCGTCAGGGCTTTCAAAGGCTAACTTGACACTAAATAAGGCAGTCTCAAGATATCACACCAAGATAATGATACTCAGCTTTTTTGTCCTAATCACCGTAACTGTATCCTTCTTTGGCATAATCTTAGTTAGTAAATCCTTATTCAACAAGTTGATATCGAGCTAAATCCTATTCTTTGTAAGTTAATGGCTCCAAGAAGCTTTCTACTCTTCTAAGGTTATGAAGAGAATGTTATTTCCCCTGATGAATAATTCTCCAACATTCCTTAATGGCTTCTTTGTTTCAGGATCTCTCTCCATCGCCGAGGAAAGAACCAAATTCATCATGTCGTCACAGACAACCAGTCTACCAAAGATCTCTGCGCCATTTTTTAGCTTTACAACAACCTCACTACCATGTGCCTTCTTAAGATATGATAGAGGTGGCGGGGGTTTTTCACTCCTCAAAAGATCACCTTTCGTTCCATATACAACTCCCCTATTTTTACAGAACTCCTAATAAAACATTATTATTACTTACCTAGCACTGAGAGCTATACGCTCTATCTCCTCCTTCCTCTTTATTGCATGACTCTTTACCCTATCATAGTTCGCAGCTGCAATTATTTCCTCAGCAAGAGCCTCAGCTAACGACATAGGACTTCTAAAGGCCTTCATAGCTGCTCCTTGAGCTATATGTCTGATTGCTAGGTCAAGCATTCTAGTAGGTGATGTATCCACTGAATGGAAATAGCTGACCCCTCCATATATTATCCTGGTAACTTCCTCTCTAATTGCAGCGTTCTCTATCGCCTTTATGAAAACTTGAATGGGATTCTTGCCCGTTCTAAGTTCGATTATCTCAAAGGCGTATTTTACTGTTCTAAGGGCTTTTAGCTTTTTTCCAGGATTTTTACTGTTCACCCTATCCCTCTTGATACCAGCATTAATGGCTTGGGACATAAGTCTGTTAACTAGTCTCTCAACTATAGGGACTTTAAGCTTCCCAAAACGTTTATGTTCATGTCTTCCGCCGGTATGCGGGAGATAAACTGGTCTAAGACAAATCACTTTCTTCAAAGCAGGATTTTTTACTTCAAGGCCCTCGTATGGCCACTTCCCGAACAGTTTGATTTGAGGCTTCTTTTCTTCAATTTCTTTACTCTCGTCCTCGCTCATGAAATCACCTCGTTGGCTTTTCTTTCTTTCCTTTCAAAATAGCTTGAAGGTCAACGTTATTGACCTTTATGACTTGATATCTTACTCCAGGTATGTCTCCAAGGCTTCTACCTCTTGATCCTCCTATTCCTGCAATTAAAACCTCATCATGTTCGTCTATTACATTCAGAGCACCGTCTCCAGGAGCAAAAGCTAATACAATTGCTCCAGTTTTTGCCAATTGGACCTTAACAGCTTTTCTTAGACCAGAGTGTGGTTGTCTGGCTTCTAGACCTACCTTTTCCAGAACTATTCCTCTCGCCATTGGAGCACCGCCTAAAGGATCATATTTCTCCCTTAGACGCAAGTGCTTCCTTTTATACTCGTAATCATGCCAGCGTTTCCACTTATACTTCTCCTTTAGTCTTCTTGCAGCATAGAGACCTAGCGGTGCTTTCTTGCCCACGTTTGTTCACCCTTTCACTTAATGTTACCAGATTATGAGGAGCCTATTTTAACATTTCCGAGTTTAAACCATCTTCTTACAAGCAACCTTGCTCTCCTTATTCGTCTTCCATCCTTCCCAATAGCTATTCCAAGGTCCTCCTCTGGTACTTTGACGTAAGCTACTTTCCCTTCGCCTTCTCCCATGAACTCTATTTCACTTACTCTCGCAGGGCTCAATAAATTCTTTATGAAGCCCTTTAGATCATTATCATATTCTACGACTTCTACCGTGTAGCCGAGATCTCTTCTAATGATTTTTCTCATTATTTCAAGCTTTCTCCCGCCCCTACCTATTGCTCTACCTAAATCTCCCTTGCTAACAATGAAGATCAACCTGTCGTACTCGTCATCTATGACCACATCTATCGAGGCAACTCCTGTCATGTATCGAAACATTTTCAATAGGTTCAATTGTCTAGGCCCTAACACGATCCTTCTATTCGGAATCTTTACCTCCCCCCTCCTCCACCATCTCTAGAATAGAGGACTCACCCTGATCTAATATAGCAGCAACCGAGACAAAAAAGGGTTTATGTAGCGCTCTACCCAATTGTAAACTTCCCTGCTCATATACCAATACCGGAACCTGAGAGAGTTTTGCTAGATACCCTAATTCAGCTCGAGCTTCTTCATCTATGTTATTTGCTAGGATAATAAGCTTTGGCTTCTCGTTTCCTGCTAAGAGCAATCTTCTCACTTTCTTAAGGCCCATTATTATCCTACCGGTTTTTCTCGCTAACCAAATCTCAGAATCGAGTTCAGACACTCCTTCCCACCTCTGCTAACAATTCCTTAGCCTTTTTCCAGTCCCATCTAACTGAGACCATACCAGTTCCAACGGGAGGAATCTGTCCCGTAATTATCGCATCTAAAGGAGAGTTTATTGGATTGTCCTCTCCCTTGCGTGCCGCAATCAAAGCTACATGTCTTGTCCACTCAAAAGCCATCTGACTCAATGGGCTCTTAGCTACTGAGAAATATCCTGAAGGTATGTGCATCGCAGATAGCCTGACTGCTTCTATGTTTCCATTCCTAGTCATAGCGTCTGCAATTAACGAGATATAGCGCCTATCAACCTCAAGACCTTGCTCCTTCAGGACCTCCCACAATTCGTTCAAGAGACTTTGTCTGGCGGCTTCAATCCCGAAGACTTCTGCTATCTCAGAACAATCATTGGTTGTCGTCCTTGTAGGATCAACAAATTCGAGTTTTAACACCTCTTTTAGGTTAGATCCTTGTGTTGTTATAACGAACTCCTCTCCCTTCTCAGTTTTAACAAGCTCAGCTACTGCCTGCTTTATCCCTTTTATTCCTCCTATTCTCTCACTCACAACCATCATAGACCACTTTCTGAGGGCTTGATAGTTGTACTCCTCACCTGGCTTTGCTAATTCCCTCATATTTACTACTATGGAGTCTCCTCTTCGTTCAACAGTTCCTCTGATCCTCTTAACTTTCTTTTCAATCAATGAGATGAACTTTTCCATGTCTAAACCTGCCTTCTCAAGCCTTTCCTTGTGAGGCTTTAATATCAGCTCGAAAGCTCTGTTATCTATCCTATATTCTGTTATTAGGTCCTTAACAGTTGTCTCTTTTATCCTTCTGATGGCTTCCTTTACCTTTTCTTCATCTTTGCTCCACTCTGGCTTCAAATAGATCTTCATTATGGGAGTACTGGTTCTCGCATAGAAAACTATCTCTTTGAACCTCTCTACCCCCCTAGTAACGTCCATAGCAAGTACTCCTGGCGCATGGAATGTTCTCAATACCATCTGAGTTGTTGGCTCTGCTATGCTTTGAGCGCAGATTATCCCTATTGGGGTGAGAGGTTCTATCTTTGCCCTTTCCATACTCTTCTTAACCTCTTCGATTACCTTTTCTGCCTCTGCAAGAGTTGCTTTTGCTTTGTAAAGCTTTTCTGCGAGTTCTATAGGTGAACCTTTCTTCTCAACAAGCTTTTTAAGCTTCTTCAAAGATGCTCCTCGTTTAGGTTCTACAAACTTTGAGATTATCGAATCATAATCGACTAAATGGCCTCTAAACATCTTTAACGGATCTAATCCGTCTCCGCCAAATAGAAATTGGAATATCCTGCCTTCTGAATCCCTAACTGTACCATCATATGCTACGTATAGGTCTTTTAAGGCGTTTGCAATCCTCCTGTAGAAGTATCCACTATCCTGCGTTCTTCTTCCCTTATCTATCAAGCTATCTCTGCTTGCCATAGAGTGAAAGATGAATTCTGCTGGCCGCAGTCCAACATAATACCCGTTTTTAACGAAACCCCTTGCCTCCAAAGTAAGATCTCCAGGCTTAAAGTAAGATAGGACCCTATCCTTGAACCCCTTCCTAGGTCTACCACTTGTTAAAACGAAACCAATTTTACTCTTAACGGATTGTTGCCAGACAGAACCTACAACCTGAGCTAGATTTGAGAGAGAACCTCTAGCGCCAGTTTTTGCCATTATTATCGGGTCGCTGTTTGGATCTGCATACCTCTTAACAAGATCATGAACCTCAGACCTCAGCTTGTCAAGTGTCTTTGTGATCTTAAAGTCAAGAAGCCTTTCCTCCATTAATGCCCTTATGATCTCCTCCTTAGTTCTGGGCATCCTTACTCTTGCTCTTCTGGTTTCAAATTCCTTAACTCTCTCCAAAGTATCCTTATATGCCGTCTCAAAGACTTCGCTCAGCTTTTTATAGAAGTCCTTTGGCATCCTAAGCTCGTTAAGGGACATCGTTATGCCTTGAAGTTCTGCTATCTTAGCAAGCATTCTTATGGTTCTGTTTAGGAAATTAACTGCTTCATCCTCCCCATAGTCTCTAATTATGACGTCAATTAGCGTTAACTTAGCCTTTACAAGGGTGCCGATAATGTCATCGTCAATAACCCCTCTTAAGAGCTCTCCGTTCTTTATGATAACATATGCATCGTAGGGACATGCCTCTTTGAGGCACTTACTGCATCCCTCACAGACAGCAGCTCTTCCTTCGAACATAAGACCTTTAGGCAGGAGGGCAGAGAAAATCTGCTTACCTGTCCATAGCTCGACGGGCTTCTTTATGGCTGGCTCTGGTAGCTCTGTAATGCCAGCCTTTGCTAGGATGTCACAGGTTTCCTCACGTGTGTAAACGGAGCCTTTCTTAGTCAAAATGTATGCAGCAGATATGAGATCCTGCTTTGCTCCAATAATCGAGCCCCCAGTTCTTGGAGACAACAAGTTCTTTTTCACACTCATCAATTCCTCTGCTTCAATCCTTGCCTCCATTAGCTGTAGAGCGTGGAGATTCATCTCGTCTCCGTCGAAATCTGCATTATATGGAACACATGCCCCAGGGTTGACCCTAAAGGTTGAACCCGGTAGAACCCTAACCTTATGGCTCATCATGGAGAGCTTGTGAAGAGAAGGTTGTCTGTTAAATAGAACGTAGTCTCCATTTAGGAGATGTCTTTCAACGACATCTCCTGGCTCTAATGCCTCTGCTTCCCTCTCTAAAACATCTCTTTTCAGTACCTTAAGGCTTATGGGCCTTGTCTCTCCCTTCTTCCTTATGTAGTTAGCGCCAGGGTACTCATTTGGCCCCCTCAAAACGAGATCCTTTAGCTGCTCTATGTTCCATTCATTTACATATTCTGGAATTGTAAGAACCTTAGCTATTTCAACAGGAACGCCAACTTCATCAACACCTATCATAGGATCAGGAGATATTACAGTTCTGCTGGAGAAATCAACCCTCTTTCCTATCAAGTTCTTCCTTAATCTTCCCTCTTTCCCACTCAATCTCTGGAATAAGGCCTTTAAAGGCCTGTTACTTCCCCTTTGCGTAGCTACAGGCAAACCAGTAGCTGCATTGTGGAAAAAGACAGCTACCGAATACTGAAGTAGCTCCCATTCACCTTCTATAACGCTATCAGGAGCTCCGGAGGCAATAGATTCACTCAATTTCTGATTTGCCTTAATTATGTCCACAAGAAGATGGGTTAGATCGTCTTCAGATCTTTCCCCAGTTTCGAGGAATATGGAAGGCCTAACGGTGGGAGGAGGCACTAATAGGACTGTTATTACAATCCATTCGGGTCTGGCTCTTTCAGGATTGAACCCTAAGATCATAGCATCTTCGTCAGGTATCCTCTCAAGTCTATCCCTGATCTCGTTAGGCCATAATCGTCTGGGTTCTGGTTCCTTAACTATGAACTTATAGAACTCTTTTAGGTCTACGAGTTCAACTCTCGCACCGCAATGGGGGCATTTATCCGATTTACTTAGGTATTTGTTTATCTTCTTTTGGGCTTCCTTGAATATCTCATCATCTATTTTCTTATTCGGATGCTCTTCCCAGAACTTCCTTGCCTTCCTAATTAATTCCTTTCTCTCATTATCCGGAAGTAAAACCTTGCCGCATTGAGGGCAGGTCATGTTAAGAATGTACTTCAATAACCTCGAATACCCTATATTAATGACTGGTTTTGCGAGTTCTATCCTTCCAAAATGACCTGGGCAATGCTGCGGATAATTGCCACAAGTGGGACATCTCTGTCTTGGATTTATGGTCCCTAACCTTGGATCAAGGACTCCACCCTGAACGGGCATGCCAGCCTCATCGTAAGCAGCAGGCTCTCTGATCTCTATCATACCTATTTTTCTAATGTCTTGAGGGGACATCAGCCCAAATTGAAGTCCCCTTAGCACATAGCTGATGGCTTCTTCCCTTCTAGGAGAGGGAGTTATTAATGAAGACATATGGGCACCTCCCTCAAAGATCCTCCTCCACCCGCAGCCTTACATCTATAAGTCCTGTCATTAGTTCCTGTGTAAAGAGCACTGTTGCATAACCTGTGATCCAGGGCATCACCTCAACAGCCTCCCTACATCTCGGACAGAAGAAGGAGTTTGTAAGTGAGTTGAAGAAGGCTAAAGATCCGCACTTCTTACAGACATAAACAAGAGTCTTATCGGAGCTCTCAATATACCTATCTCTTAAGCTAGCTGCTGCACCATGTGCGAGTAAGACTTCTCCCTCCATCTCTCCAAGTCTTAAGCCTCCTCCCCTTGCCCTTCCTTCTACAGGCTGTCTTGTCAGAACCTGAACCTGGCCCCTAGCTCTGGCATGGATCTTATCCTTTACCATGTGCTTTAGCCTCTGATAGAAGCTTATTCCGATGAATATCTTTGCTTGAATCATTTTACCAGTTCTTCCATCGTACATTACTTCCTTGCCGGATGGCTCAAAGCCCAGCTTCTTGAGAGCTTCTTCCAAATCTTCAATCTCCTCTGATATGAAGGGAGTACCGTCCACAAATCTGCCCTCTAAAGCTCCTACCTTGCCTGCAAGTATTTCTATCAACTGACCTATCGTCATTCTAGACGGAATTGCATGGGGATCCAGTATTATGTCAGGAGTTATACCTTCTTCAGTAAATGGCATGTCCTCCTGGTTATATATCATTCCAATTACTCCTTTCTGACCATGTCTTGTGGCAAACTTGTCTCCTATTTCGGGGGGCCTTGTGTCTCTCACCGTTACTCTTACCATCTTCTCTCCTTCTATAGTAGTTGCAAGAACGACGTCTGAGATCACTCCCTCCTCCCATGCTCTCATGCTTACGGAGGTATCCCTTCTCTCAAATGCATAGGGCATCCCTCCTCCACCAATAAGTTCAGGAGAAAATCTAGGAGGACTTGTTCTTCCTATTAGAACATCTCCTCCAACAACTTCTGTCTCTGGACTTACTATTCCATCATCATCTAATTTCTTGTAATTGTCCTCCTCCCTCTTTCCCATTACTCCATCAAGAGGATAGGGGTTCTCGAACCTATCGCCTTCCACAATAGCTTGTCTTTTTGCAACAGCCTCATATGTCCTGAAGAATATTCCTCTGGCCAATCCTCGATCTATTGAGCCTTTGTTCATCACAAGGGCATCATCCATGTTATAGCCATCCATTGGAAGGAGTGCTACAACAAGGTTCTGTCCAGAAGGTCTCAGATAATACCCTGTGATCTCATCAATCCTTGTTCTGACTATCGGTCTTTGAGGATAGTAGAGCAAGAAGGCCCTGCTATCCATTCTAAGTCTCCAATTTGTGGAGTAAGGTCCTAGGCCCTGCCTTATCATGTTACTACCTATGATATCCCTCGGAATTGCGTTGTGTTCTGCAAAGGGGATCTCTCCTGCGGCAACTCCAAACATCATGTAAGGAGCAAAGTCTAGATGGGTGTGCTCAGGAGTGATCTCATCAATACTCTGAGCGATCAGAGCCGATTCCTCTTCATCTGCATCGAGCAGCTCTACAATTCCCATCTTAACAAGGTCTGAGAACTTTATCTCGCCTGATTCAACCTTATTTAAGAGAGATATAGCTTCCTTAATCTTGTTAACAGGGATAAGTGGCCTTCTAGCCCTTCCTTCGTCAGCATTAATTATTACAGTGTTTTCTTCCTCTCGGTAAGCCATGTTTACTTCGGGATCGAGTTCTGATCTCCTTTGCTTAAGTTTCGCTATTATCTCCTTTGGAGAGTCTGTAAGCCCTACTATATTACCATTTACGAAGACAGGAGTTAGAGAACCAACTTCCTCAGGGGTAGCTTCCTCAATCGGCTTTACTCCTAGTTCATACAGCATTTCGATTATGGGCTTGGGATCTATCCCAAAAGTAACATCAGCAAAAGTAGCTAAGGTTCTTACGAGGCCCACATTCGTCCCCTCAGGAGTTTCAAGTGGACAAAGCCTCCCGATTGATGTTCCGTGAATCTGTCTTGCCTCATGAAGTGGAAGACCGGATGGAAGTGGCGAATTAACCCTTCTCAAATGCTGTAGTGTTGCTATGTAGTTAGTTCTGTCCAGGTTCTGGCTTATTCCTAGCTCGCCCCTTGGCCATATTCCCGTTGAGAGACAACTGATTAATTTGCTTGTAATCTGACCTTCTCCAGACACCAACCTCCTTGGACTTATTTCATATACGCCGCTGCTTATCAAGGCCTCTGCCTTCCTTCTGGTCCTAAGGACAAGCTGGTAGAATGCATACCTAAAGGCTTCCTGCATCAGATCTCCTGCCAATCTTATTCTCTTATTGGCGAAATGGTCTCTATCGTCAGGAGGCTGCCTGCCACTAACCACCTTAAGTAGTTTCTCGATCATTTTAGTTAGGTAATATGCTTTCTTTATGTTATCAGCCTCAGTGGTCCCGATATGTATCAGGAACCTGTTCTGAAGGAAATCCTTTGCAATAGCTATCCTATCTCTCTTCGGAGCTCCTCTTGCGAGCCTTCTCCCTATGTAGTCCAATGCCATTTCCCTTATGGTCTCTCCTTCCATCTTTTTTCCAAGCATCAGCTTCCTGACAGCGTCTCCTAAGCTGTATATGAACATATTTGCAATTTCTTCATCGCTTGAGATTGCCTTTAGGATGTCGGCGTCTCTTTCCAGCCCAAGGGCTTTAAGAAGGATGGCCACAGGAATTTTTGTTAAAGTCCAGAAGGAGGCCTTTATCGTGCCATCACGTGGATAGTACTCCAGGAAGAGCCTGCTTCTTAATCCAGCCTTACTTGAGATTACCTGAGCTACGTGTGAATATGCCTTGCTCTTTGCTGGCTTCTCTTCCACAATTATCTTATTGGGAGCTATATCATCTCGCATCACAAGCACTCTTTCTGATCCATTTACTATGAAATAACCTCCTGGATCTAAAGGATCTTCACCTAGCTCAGCTAGCTCCTCTGAGGAAAGCCCATGTAGGATGCATTTCTTAGACTTAACCATCAAAGGAAGGTAACCTATCTTGACGCTCTCTCTATGAAGTTCCATTCCCGCTCCATATACCTTTATCTCCAAATAGAGAGGTGCTTGATAGGTAAGCTTTCTAATTCGAGCTTCCATTGGAGTAACTGATGTCCTAGAGCCATCAAATTCTGTTATTTCTGGTTCTCCAACCTCAATTTTTCCTAGGATAAGCTTGTACCCCTCGATAAGCTCTATCTCCCCTAGAGAATCAACTACTTCCTGCAAACCTCTCTCTAAGAACCTATTGAAGGACTCTATTTGTGGATCTACGAGGGAATGCTCTCTAAAGTAGGCCTTTACAATAGGATAAAAATCAATATCTTCAGAAACCTCAAAATTCTCGTTATTTGTAGCCAGCTTCTAACCCTCCACCTCAATATCAGAAAATTCTTCCCTGATCTTCTCCTTAGCCGCCCGGGGAACTACTAAAGGAATTCCTTCAACCACACGATAAAATGGAACAATAGAATCGGGTCTCTCAATTCTAATCAAGTCTCCAGGCTTTGCACCAATCTCCTGGACTATCGGATCTTTAGCAGAAATTTTAGGGAAGTACTTCAGGGGACCGTACTTTCTTATCACTTCTTCCTTCTCCTTTTCTGATACAATAACATGCTTAGGCACAAGTTTGTGCTTCATTAGATCAAAACGTCTTTCTTCTTTCTTACTCATCTAATTACCCACCCCAGAGATAGGGAATCCAATGAAATACAGGCCTTCTCATTATTAACTCGAAAGCCATCACACCCCCCGGGGGCGCGAGGTTACTTGGAGTATGCTGAAATGGGTTTAAAAGTTTTAACATTGGATCAAACAAGATTGATGAGCATGAGAAAGATTACGGAAATTCGTTGGCACGGGAGAGGAGGACAAGGAGCAGTCCTAGCATCAAGAATCTTGGCAAAAGCTTGTTTTTTAGAAGGGAAATGGACACAAGCATTCCCATTTTTCGGAGCTGAAAGGAGAGGAGCTCCAGTAACGGCCTTCTCAAGGATTTCAGATGAACCAATAAAGTTGAGAAGTCAGATATACTCTCCCGATGTTCTTGTATTTTTGGATCCCTTATTTCTCTCAATACCAAAGGCAATAGAGGGCTTTAAAGAAGGAGGGATTCTAGTAGTTAACACTGAGAGAAATCCCGAAGATATCGAGGTCAGAGGGGCCTCGAAGGTAGCTACAGTAGCGGCAACCTCCATAGCCGTTGATTTAGGTTTAGCTGTAGCTGGCCTTCCTGTGCCTAATACTGTGATGGTTGGGGCAGTCATAAAGGCAACTGGGCTTGCAAGTCTAAATAGCGTAAAACAAGCGATTAAAGAACTAATTAAAGGCCCCCTCCTTCAGGTTAACGAAAAAGCAGTTGAAATGGGCTATGAAAGGACGAAGATACATACTTACTCATAAAACATATCATAAAATCTTGTGTAAACATCGACGTCTTCCTCTTCAGGATCTATTTCGAGCACTTCATGAAGACCACACTCAAGACAACGTATATCTGCCCTGTTTTCCTTTTTGTTAAGGTCTATAATGATGGAGTTATGATGACAGGCAGGGCATCGAAACATCTCTGGCTTTATTGTGCGCCTAACTACTCTTCTCATCCTTCTCCTTCTTCCCATTTGAATCCCAAGGTTTGAAGATATCATTAGTATTAACGCTTTCTATCATAAGCTGGAGAGGTTCACAACGGGGTATACCTTATTACCCTATCACCTTTAGAACTTAAGGGGAAATAGGCTAAGATGCAGAGAAGCGAAGAATACCTAAAAGAGCTAGACAATGCTGTTGACTCGTTAATAAGACTAGCCAATGAGGCTAGATCAAAGGGTTATGATGTTACCCTTCAGGTGGAAAGCGAGAAAGCTAACACGCTTCCAGAGAGGGTTGTGGCACTTTTTGGCTATCCAAACATAGGTGAAAGGATTTCGTACTGGCTCTCTAAGGGCTTGGGAAAGAGAGAACTTGCCTTTAAGATAGCAGATGAGATTCTTGCAGGAGACATGGGCCTAGATCTAGGACCTGCAGAAAAGGCAGAATTGGCTGTTAGAGTGGGCCTATCTATTATGACGGGGGCAACGGTTTCGGCTCCGGTTGAGGGGATAAACAAGGTGATCATAAGGAGAAATCCAGACGATGGATCAAATTATCTCTCCATATACTTCAATGGACCAATAAGAACGGCTGGGGGAACTGATGGAGCTCTCGTAGTGGTACTTGCAGATTATTTAAGGCAAAAAATGGGTTTGGCACCATATAAGCCGGGACCTAGAGAGATTGGGAGGTATATTGAGGAAGTCTCGCTCTACAAGAGAGTTCAGCACCTTCAGTATAATTCGAGATCTGAGGAAGTAAGGTATGTAGCTGAACACCTGCCTGTCGAGATAAACGGCCCTCCAACTGAAAAAATAGAGGTCTCAGCTTATAGAAACCTCAGGACAGTAGAAACAAATAGGTTGAGGGGAGGAGCTATTCTAGTTCTCAATGACTGCATTTTACAGAAAGCTCCCAAACTTCTAATGGCTATAAAAAGGCTTAGAGAAAGGGGATATGATATAAAGGGATGGGACTGGCTCGAGTGGTTCCAAACAAAATCAGAGAAAGAGCAGGTTGGAGAGGGATGTCCTTACATAAGCCCTTCTTATAAGTTCTTAAGGGAATCGGTTGCTGGAAGACCAGTTCTTTCTCATCCTCAAAGACCTGGAGGATTTAGGCTTAGGTATGGGAGATCGAGGGTAACTGGTCTAGCTTCCGTGGGAATCCATCCTGCTACAATGTATATCTTAGATGAATTTCTTGCAGTTGGGACTCAAGTAAGAATAGAAAGGCCAGGGAAAAGTGCAATAGTGATTCCAGTAGATTCTATAGAAGGACCCATTGTCAGGTTGAAGGACGGATCCGTAGTGAGATTAGAAAGCGTAGAAATGGCCAAAGAGTATGCAGATAGCGTTGATAGGATACTTTTCCTAGGGGATGTACTGGTCGCGTTTGGAGAGTTCCTCCAAAACAACCACCCCCTCCTACCATCAGCTTGGGTTGAGGAGTGGTGGAGTTCTCTCATTAAGAAATCAGCAGAGGAGAGAGGGGTAGAGTTAAGCCCTAATTTCGTTGAGAAAGCCTCAAGAGATTTCGATGAGGCCATTAGGCTTAGCCTTCTCCTAAATGTACCTCTTCACCCAAGATGGACTTATTTCTGGCATGACATAACAATAGAACAGCTTTCAAAGCTGTATAGTTCCCTAAAAACGGGAAAAATCTCTGAGAATACGATTAAAATCACCCTAAAACAGGACATAAAGGAGATACTAGAGATAATAGGGGTCCTCCACAAGGTAGTTGACGGTGAGATAATTGTTGAAGGAGGAGATGCAAAATCCCTCCTTGTTTCTCTAGGAGGACTCGAGAAGGAAATTGAGTGGGATAAGAAGGCCAGATGGGACACAATTTCAGTACTGAATGAGCTTTCTCCCGTAAAAATCATGCCAAAGGCTCCTTTTTACATAGGTATGAGGCTTGGAAGGCCTGAAAAGGCCAAACCTAGGGTAATGAAGCCCCCGGTAAACCTGCTATTTCCGATAGGAACTCAAAAAGGAAGGAGCAGATCAGCAAGCCAAGCTTACAGTGTGAGAAGCATATTTGTGGATATAGCTGTAAGAAGATGTCCTAAATGTGGAAAAGAGACCCCATTATATTTCTGCAGATCCTGTGGGAGCAGAACCGAGCAACTTTATTTCTGCCCAAAGTGCGGCAGAGAACTACATCAAGGCGGAGTTTGTCCAATTCATAGGCTTCCAGCAGTAAGACACAGGAAGACAAGCATAGACTTCAAATCTCTCATTGATGAGGTTCTAGAGTCCCTCTTTAGCGCTGAAGCAGTTAATTTAGAAAAAATAAGATGCGTTATAGGTCTAACTAACGACAATAAATATCCAGAGCCTATTGAAAAGGGTATATTGAGGAGTAAATACGATCTTTATGTGTTTAAGGACGGGACTTGCAGATTTGATACGACAAATGCGGTGATGACTCACTTCAAACCTTCTGAAGTTGGAATTCCCGTCGAGAAACTAAGAGAACTTGGTTACACCCATGACTTGAACGGCCAACCCTTAGAAAGAGAGGATCAGCTCCTTGAATTGAAGATAAACGACATAATTATACCTGAAAAAGCAGCAGAATATCTTTATAGGGTTTCTAAGTTTGTTGATGATGAATTAGAGTTAATTTATGGACTTCCCAGATTTTACAATCTTAAGGATCCAAAGGATCTTGTAGGCCATATCGTGTTCACAATATCCCCACACACCTTCATAGCAAATGTTGCCAGGATAGTAGGTTTTACAAAGGCATCAGTGCTTTTTGCACATCCTTTCCTTCATGCTGCAAAGAGGAGGAATGCCGACGGAGATGAGGATTCCATAATATTGGGTTTAGATATGCTGCTCAACTTCTCCAGACGATATCTTCCAGCAACCCCAGGAGGAAGGGAGGACGTACCTCTCTTGATAGTGACAAGAATAGACTTGAACTACATAGACGATGAAAGCTATAACATGGAGGTAGTCGACCACTATCCACTTGAGTTTTATGAAATTACATATAAGTACGAGAGTCCCTCCAAGCTGGAGGACTTAATTCCGACAGTCGGAAAACTTTTTTCTCAAGGAATTCCGTATCCAAAAATCTCCTTCACGAGTATAACGAGAAGAATAGATGAGGGACCGCTTATGACCATGTATAGGAGGTTGGAGAAGATGATCGACAAGCTCGAAAAACACATTGAACTGGAGCTTAGGATAAGGGCTGTTGACCCGGAAGATTCTATATCTAGAGCAATAACCTCTCACTTCCTAAGAGACGTCTCCGGCAACCTAAGGAAGTTTTCAATGCAGGGCTTTAGGTGCTCCAAATGCAACGCCAAGTACAGACGGCCTCCCTTGTCTGGAAGGTGTGAAAAATGCGGAGGTAATCTCGTTCTTACGATGTACCCCAAATCTGCGGTTAAATACATTCAACCAGCACTAGATGTACTTGAAACACATAACTTGATGGGATATGTGCATCAAAGGCTAAAGTTACTTGAGGAAGAGGCAAAATCCATGTTCTTATTCCTAAGAGAGGGGGAGAAATTGGGTGAAGAAATGCTAAAGGAGGTCGAACCAGCGGGGCACAAAAAGTTAGTGGACTTCTTGTGAGGGATTGGTATGAAGATAACGAGGATAGCTAATATAAAGGAGAGTGGGGTTAACATATGTATTGCTGGAGTTGTAATACACTCAGCAGAGAACTTTTTGGTGATAGAAGATGGAAGCGGGAAGGCTAAGGTTTATTTTGGAAATATCAAGCCTTTTGACCTCTCTTCTATAATCTTAGTTGCAGGAAATGTCCTTTCTGGAGGAGGAGAGTTGAAGGAGATACAGGCAAATGCAATTGCGGACTTGAGTGGTATAGATTTAAGGCTATTGAGGAGTGCAATTGAGCTTGAAGAGGAGTTGGAAAGATTGGAGATTAGGTTAGAGAGGGGATTGAAAGATGCCAGCTAGGTTAATGGTAGATGAGACTAAGACGTTTACAGGCTCCATGAGCGCGGTGGAGCTTCTTGTGGAGGAGGCGACTATAAAAATCGACCCAGAGGTAGGGCTTAGCCTATCAGCCTTGGAGCCAGCAAAGACAGCGATGGTTCAGGTAGTGCTTCCTAAATCCTTTTTCACAGAGTTTAACATAGATCAAGAGAGATATGTAGGAATAAACTTCACAGAATTGATAAGGGTTCTCAAAAGGGCCAAAGCAACCGAAACAGTTGCACTAATATTTGATGAGAACAGTATAACTGTCGAGATAAAGGGAAAATACACTAGAAAATTTATCCTTCCATTGCTAGCTGGTGAACCATTTAAGATGAGGGAGTTAAAAGTGGACTTTAAGGCGGGTGCAAGGATAGAGTGTAAAGGCTTTCCTTCGATGATAAAAGACCTTGAGCTGGTGGGGAATGAAGCAGAAGTAGAGATAAGTACAGAAGCGCTGAAGCTCAAGACTTCTGGGAGAGGGACGGAGAGCGTAATAGAGATATCAAGGGAAGACCCCATACTCTTAGACATATGGGCAGATGAGCCTTCCAAGAGCATCTATAGCTTAGCATACCTAGAAAGAATGGCAAAGCCAGCGGCAATAGCTCAGGACATGAGCATAGAGATCTCAACAAACACTCCAATGAGGATGCGTTACTCCCTAGGATTCGAGGGAGCCAACATAACATATTACTTGGCTCATCTATCTGTTTAGAGGAAAGACATGGACATATCTAGGTATCCCTTCTCAAAAGAAGCTGCTGAGCTAATAGAGGAAGAGGGATATAACCTAGAGGATCTAGCCTATCATCCAGATCTTTTAAGAGCAAGAGAGAGAGCTTTAAGAAGGCTCTTTTCTTCAATAGAAGGGAAGATTGATCTTTCCATAGATGAAATTAGGCCAATGAACGACGTTTATTCCTTCCTAATCTCAAGAATTATAGTGGAAAGACTAGGGGACAAGTTCTTGAGGAACAGGTTTGCTGAACATGAAGCTAAAAGGTTCTTAAAGCTTTCAGAAGGTGAGTACCTCCCGAATCTAGTGAAATTAGCCGAGGAAAGCTTTGAAATCAAAATAAGGATTTTAGAGGGAGAGTTAGTCGCCATACCCTACGATAAGTACCTGGAGCTTGCAAAAGGATTAGGAGGGGAGAAATGGAGGTTAGTTAACAGGGACTTAAGAGAGGGGGAGGTAATAGTATCAGAAAAGGAATTCAGAAGGTTATTGGCTGAAGCTATTAGAATGAGAGTGCTTAAACCATCAAAAATAGAAGAGGAGCTACCTAAGCCACTGGAAGATCTTGCATTAGTGGTTCGTAGGTTGCTGGAAGCTAAGAAGGAATCATTACCTAAGAGAAGAAGGATTGGTAAGCTAGCGCCCTGCATGGAAGAACTTCTAAAAAAAGTATCTGAGGGTGAGAACCTCCCTCACGCAGCTAGATTCGCTTTAGCAGCCTATTTACTCAAAATAGGCTGGGAAAAAAGCAAGGTAATAGATGTTTTTAGGTCAATCCCTGATTTTAAGGAAAAGGTAGCAGCCTATCAGGTAGAGCAAATTGCTAAGAAAGGATACCTCCCACCAAGCTGCTCTAAGCTGAGATCCATGGGAATATGTGTTGAGGATTGTGGAATAAACAATCCCTTAAGTTATGGTAGGAGGAGGAAGAGATGAGCTTAGAACCCATAAGAGAGGCCTTTAGAAGGTACTACAGGAGCTACTCCTCCCTGGCCTTTGTTCCTGAGATAGAAAGAAGGGAATTCATGTTCATAGACTTCCAGGGCACAGTTAAGAGACATAAAGCAATCAGGAGCATCGAAGAACTAAGGTTTAAGCTTGAAAGCGAGACTCCACTTCATGCCTATTACTCTGTAGCTTTGTATGAGGACCCAGGAGCCAAGGACATGAGCTCTAAAGGGCTGAAATCAGCAGAACTTCTGTTTGACATAGACGCAGATCTCTTAGAAGTCTCATGCAGAAAGGAACACGATCACTGGAAGTGCGAGAGCTGCGGATACAAGGGAAATTGGCCCGCACCTGAGGAATGTCCTAGTTGTGGATCAAGGAGAATCAAGATCTTTAAGTGGATTTGTCCAGTTTGCCTAGGTGCTACAAAAAGAGAGGCATTCAGATTAATGGATCTCCTATCATCCGACCTTGGAATAAAACAGGAACACATACTAGTAGCGTACACAGGAAATAGGGGCTATCACATAAGGGTTAGGGAAAAGAGGGCCATGAGTCTCGACAAAATAGGCAGAAGGGAGATAGCTGACCTCTTTTCTGGCTTTGGCATGAATGCATTGACATTTGTAGAATCTGGAGGTGGTGTTTCTCTTCCTAGGGTTGGAGAAGGCGGATGGAGGGGGAGGTTTTCTCGCCTGCTTTTGTCTATCGTTGAGGGAAATCCCCCATCATGGGTGAATGAAAGAACTGCGAACTACCTTAAGTCCATTCCGGGGCTAAGAGAAGCTCTTCTAGATGGAAAGAAGCTCTTTGGTATAGGTTCTAAGGCTATTAGGATGCTGAGAAACTTGGTTCTAGAAATGAGAAGGGAAATGAGCATAAAGATAGATGCTGAGGTAACTTCTGATCCCCATAGATTCACTAGAATACCAAACAGCCTTCATGGAAAGAGCGGTCTAAGAGCTGTTACCTTGACACCTCCAGAGCTTGAATTCTTCAACCCCCTAGCGATGGCGATTGGATTAAAAGGTGGGGAACTTAAGGTAAAGATTGTGGAACCAGTTCCAGAATTTGAACTTGGAGGAACTAAGTTTGGTCCTTATGATGAGGACTTTGAGATTAGGTTGCCCACCAAAGCTGCTACATTTATTGTTCTTAAGGGAAGAGGGGTGCTGATTTGAGTGAAGAATCGATGTATGAGAAGTTAGAGAAAGCATGGCTTAGAGAGAGGGCAAGCGATGAACTTCAACCACTAGAACCTGGATTTTACGATAAAATGAAGGAATGGATAGAGAAATTGAGAGAAGAAGCATTGAACTCGAATGCGATTATGAAAAAGATCCTAGAAAAGCAAGCTGAGATATGTGATACCATGCTCAACTCCCTGTTGAGAATGAGGGCCGTAAAAGTAGCCGCGCTGTTAGCTTCAGACAGAGTTCCAGAAAATGTGGACGAAGAACTTCGATTTCTAAAATCAGCTCTTGGAGTTAGGAAGTTAGAAAAAGAAATTCCAATGATCGAGGGAAAGGAGAAGATTAAGGGCATTTCGTTGGTTTTGGTAACTTTTAAAAGCCAAGTCCCTGCCTTTGTGGGAGTAGATCTAGCTGTATATGGGCCCTTCTCCGAAGGAGATGTTGCCCACATACCCGAGGAGAACGCAAGGATACTGGCAAGGAGAGGGCTCGTGGAGGTGTTGTCTGAGGATGAAAGTGCCAAGCGTGATTAAGACTTACTGCCCGAGGTGCGGAAAGCACACAGAGCATAAAGTTAGCCTTTACAAGGCAGGAAGACCGAGAAAGCTTTCTTGGGGGATTAGACAGCTTGAAAGGAAGAGAAAAGGGTATGGAGGAGAGCCAAGAGGGAAGTTAAGGAGGAAAGCAAAGACTAAGAAGAAAATAGTGCTTGTGCTTGAATGTAAGGTTTGCAAAAGGAAGAGTTTGAGAAGCCTCGGAAGGATGCTTAGGGTTGAAATTCAGAGGTGATTTGATGGTAAAGAAGACCCAAACATTCTTCGTAAGGGTCAGATGCCCAAGCTGCGGTAACGAGCAGGTGATATATTCTCACGCTTCTAGGGTCGTTAAATGCTTAATCTGTGATGAGCCCCTTGCAGAGCCTAGAGGAGGAAAGGCAAAGATTCTTGCCCCTATAATGGCGATATATGGGAAGGAAGAGTGAGACGTATGTCTAAAAGGTCCTTCCCTACCGTTGGAGAGCTTGTCATAGGGATCGTTAGAACGATAGAGGACCATGGCGTGATCGTTGAGCTTGAAGAATATGGAGGAATAGAGGCGTATGTTCCAAGATCTCACATTGCATCGGGAAGAGTTAGGGACATAAGGGACTTTGTTAAGGAAGGAGAAAGGGTAGTAGGGAGAGTGATAAGAGCAGATAGAGGGAGGGGCTTGGTAGACATATCGTTAAGGTATGTCTCTAGGGAACAAGCTAGGAAGAAGCTTGCTGCGTGGAAGGAGAAGAGAAGAGTTCTCTCCCTTATAAGAATGACTGTTAAAAAGCTTGGGATAAAGGATCCGGAGAGTCTTACGACGACTATATGGAACAAACTATCAAGATATTACGACAGCCCAATGGAAGCTCTAATAGAGGCTATGAGGACCGGACCAGAGGTTCTTAAGAAGGCTGGGTTAGATGATGAGCTCGCTAATGCCCTATTAGCTGAAGCTAAGGCCCACATAACAACGCCAATTTACATGAAGGTAATCGGAGTAAAGCTGCTATCCTTTGCCTCTAATGGAGTTAAGGTCGTAAAGGAGGCCCTGCTCAAGGGAAAGAAAGCAGTATCATCCGAGGATGGAGTAGATGTGGAGATATATACTGTGGGCTCTCCTAAGTATGTTATCAGAATTCAATCTTCAGACCCCAGGGCTGTCAGAAGGGCGTCTGCTAAGGTAATCGAAACGATACTGAAGGCCATAAGGGAAGAAGGGGGCAAAGGTGAGGTAGCTTGGGAGAAGAGTTACAAGAAGAGGATGGCCCCAGAGAGTTGATGAGAAAGTGTCCCAAGTGCCACAGGTATACCTTCTCTGAAAGATGTCCTGTTTGCGGGGAGAAGACGATAAGCCCACACCCTCCAAGATATGTATCGCGCTTAGGCTATAAAAAGAAAAGATAACTTAAAAATGGCTTTGTGAAGCACCTTTACGGTAAAAGGTGAAAATTGATCGTTGTTCTACTTTTTTCCTATCTCATATATGAAGCTACGACCGCAATTCCTAACTCTTTAGCCCTCTCTTCAGCAGAAGGATGTATTAAGTAACCAAACATAACCCTGAAAACATCTTCTTTGATTAAATGCTTTATCTTCTCCATCTTAGAGTGGAACTTCCAGACATCATCCCCATATATCCTTGACTTAGCCTCGCCTACAACAACTACTTTTCTGCCATTCCTCATCCCTTCTCCATATAAATTGACCTCTATCTCTTCACCATCTACGCTGAAAAATCTTCTTTCCAGCTTTTCAACGATTATACCTTCGTTTCTCTGAAGCCATCCCGGTAGAACAACTTTAGCTATATCTTCAAGGCCGAAGCCCACTGTATCGCTCAAAGAGCCAACGCTTCTTGCTAGGGATTGAACGGTAATGACAAGCTCATTT
>CAZUBM010000003.1:87841-88648 GCA_964618805.1 uncultured Nitrososphaerota archaeon | reverse complement strand
ACCCTCTCCTCAGTCCTAGCCTGAGCCTCAGCAAGCCTAGAAATAGCGTTCTCAAGCGAACTTACCCTCTCCTCAGTCCTAGCCTGAGCCTCAGCAAGCCTAGAAATAGCGTTCTCAAATCTACCACTCCTTTCTATCAATTTCTTAAGGGTCTCCTCAGTCCTAGCCTGAGCCTCAGCAAGCCTAGAAAGTCCTGAAGAGAGTTTATCGAATGCCTCCTTCGTTACTTTTATCTTCTTCACTTTATCTTCAACGATCTTAGATATCACTTCGTAAAGTTCGGGTGTTAGTGTCATTCCTAAGTGTTAACTAGAATCGGTTATTTAACTTCTACTATGTGGCAATGATACAATTAACGAACTCGGCTGAGAGAAGGCCTTGCCGTTCTGATTATCTGCTACTTTTGGAACCTGTGAACCAATCGTAGCGGATAACTTCCAGCCTCCTGTCTTCATCGGCTGGCTTTCGGGGGGACGGGATGACTCTAGATGGATATAAACGCAAGTTAGGGCTTAAGCTGATCTCTGAGGGAGGAGAGGAAGAGCGTGCGAAAACTGCTGGTTTGCACCTTTAAAGCATGTATCAATCCGCAAACCTGGTTTTGGTTGATTTCTCCCTTACTTGTGTGAGAGAAAATTAATTTTAACTTCATTCTCTCGCAGAAAGCTTTTAATAGGGATTTATTCCTACGTGTAGGATTGGTATGTCTCTTACAAAGGAAAAGTTCCTATCGCTGCTCGAGAAGGACAGAGAATTCAGACTTGCAGTAGCTGGACTATTAGGCTACAGAGACTTGCTTGAAAGGCT
>CAZUBM010000003.1:0-87741 GCA_964618805.1 uncultured Nitrososphaerota archaeon | reverse complement strand
TTCAAATAGATTCTCGCCTCTCCTACTTCTTCTTTCCTCTTTAAAGAAGAAGAGATTAAAGAAGAAGAGAAAAGAATTGGAATTAATTCCTGCACAGAGAGGTTTTGCAACGTTTCGCAACATTTTCATAAAGAATGTTTAAGTATTGTTCGGTCAAGTTGACTTCGCCCTCGTCCAAGACGGGGGCGAAGACTAAAAAGTGAGGTATGAATATGTATAAGAAACTAGCTGTTCTGGCGGCGGCCCTGGCCCTAATCGGGCTGATGGTTGCCCCAGTGATGGCTCAGCCGTATGTACACGAGTTTCCGCAGAACTTCATCGACCACATAAAGGAAGACTACGATGGAACTGCTGTTACCGGTACTATCTTCGAGGAGGATGGAACTCCAACAACTGCAATAATCCTAGGAGAGAAAGCACTACCACACGACGTTGTTGGAGCTACTCTGCTCGGATTTAAGATAGGAACTCACCTCTACTATTGGCGCGCACCCGATGTTGATGGAAGCTGGAAGGGCGACAGGTATGCAAGGAAGTTCTGGATAAATGACTGGAATGTTGTCTTAGACCGCTATGACCTGCTAACGCAGACAGATCCTCTTGATGCAGGTACGAGCACAATCCTCTTCACGAATGCATCTCCTGGAACATGGTTAGACGACCCATTTGAGGAGATCTACTGCGTTGATCCAGACGTTAACTACTGGATAGCCCCGCAAAGCATAGACCTCGATGGCCACCTTCACTACATGGTTGGTTATCGCGTTGACACAACCGAGATGAACGACGCAAAGTCAGCCGGAATGGTGGTGCTAAGCGACGTTTTGATAACCTTAGACGGCGCTGCTCATCAAAGGGATGTGGCCTTCACGTATGCCTTCGGAACTCCTCCTGCTTTAGGTGACTATGATGCTAAGACAGGAGCCTCACTCGCAAGAGGTTCTATAACTTGGACTCACCCAGGTCTTCAGTTCTCATGGCCACAGACCCCACAATACCTTGCCCTAGATGTGGATTACGTGATACCATGGCTCGGTTACACCATAATGCTCGAGAGCATAACTCCTGACACCGCAGGCAATCCTATAGTTGAGTTCGTCCTGAAGGATCAGCCAGGAGGAATGGTCATAGACAGGTTCAGCACAGATTCAGCAGGTGTTTCATACCTGGACCTCGTTTCAACGACATTCCACAGGGTCTGGTATGCGTTTGAGGGACCAAGCCTCCTTAAGATAGAGCTTGACATAAACAACGATGGAATAACAGAAGCAGTGCTCGGCTACTTCTATGTCGAGATCTGGGATGTTGACTACGACAACGACCTTGTAAGGTGCCAGTTCTTCAGCTCATACTTCGCTCCACCGATCGTGTTTGAAGGATGGGTTAACGACCCAACTGGTGCCATAGAGAGTACGCCGATGAAGTACAACGCCCTCAACCCGCCGCCCGCCTGGGGAGATCCCTCTTGGGCGACATCTCCAGAGGTGCTCGATGCAGGATTAGTCAACTTCGTTGACGGAGTAACCCTGGGATGGGTTTATGCACAGAACGTGGACGTCCCAGATGAGGATGGTGCACCAACGACCGATTACGAGAACGCTGAGGACTACGATCTTCTCGCCATCACAGGAGCCGACGATGTTGCAGTGTTAATGGAAGCAAGCACTATGGCTTTGAAGAGCAATGATCTAGCCGTAGTCGGAGAGTTTGATGTATCCACTCCTGCTGCTGGAGGACCATACGAGAAGCTATGTGCGTACTTCGTTGACTGGTGGACCGACTTCTTCTATGATCCAGGAGTCGTCGTGTCTCCTGACAACACGTCTGACGGAAGGATAGTAGGATGGACATTCTACGGAGAGGACAGCTCGCCCGGGTTCATGGCTATCCCACCTGCTGCAGCAGAGCCAGGAGTCTCAGAGGAATTCATATGGATAGAGGCAAACGTAACGTGGCCAGGCTGCACTGAATTTAACATTCCAGATCTGCCCGAAGGCACTGAAAGTGGTGACATGGTCTTCTGGGGTCCAGTGGACTGCCCAGATGGACCTTGCGAAGGAACTGCATGGACCTTCTACCTGCACTGGACTGACACATTCCAGAGAACTGGTTGCCAGGTGGACGCATATAACCTCTTTGGATACGACTGGGACGGAGCAGCAGTGACTCCAGCTGCTCCAATAGATGTATGGCCCGACCAATACCTGTCCGGCGTAAGCCTGACAACCTGGTGGTACACCTCAACCTTGCACGTCTACAACGTAACCGGAATCCACGCAGGCATATACGACAGCTTCAACTGCTTACCAGGAACGACCTTCAATGGAACTGTGCGAGACAACGACGGAGACGGGGCCTACAATGAAGATCCAATAAACGGCTTGGACGATGACGGAGACGGCCGTATAGACGAAGATCCACCCGAATGGGATCAACTTTATCAAGGAGAGGATGTCTTCAGCTTCATAAAGACACCTCTTGTTTACCTAGATACCCAGGTGTTTGACGGAACTACGTTAAGCGATGACGTGATTGACAAGGACTTGATTCTCGTCGGCGGGCCTCATGTAAACACTGTAGTAGATTACCTCAATGACACTAACTACCTGTACATCTACTACGTAGAGGACAAGTTATACTATCCAACCGACATTGCTCCAGATGGAACGCCTAATTACTATGATCTAGAGTACGCTCTTGGTTTGACAGGTCTCCCATGGCCAGAGGAATACATACCCAGATACACAACCGGTCTCGGTGTGATACAGTACACAGCCTACTGGATTGGAGGCACAGGCGCTTCTGCAAGATGGGACACTGGTGAAACCGATCCATGGGGAACAGAGGTAGGAAGTCTTGAAAACTGGATTCTCGTCGTGGCTGGTACCGACAGGTTCGGTACTTACGCGGCCTCCGTAGCCCTTGCTGATCCAACCAAGATAATCTATGAGACTGCTCCGAACTTCTGCAACACAAGCTTCGTAATAGTCGTTGGTGTAACTCCATACATGCCTCCGGTGTTCAAACCGCCCCGTGTATCTCCAGTGATCATGGTAGTCGTCGGTACAACGCCAGGCGTAACACCAATTGGTATGGGAGCCGGTGCTGGGCCTTAAGGGCCCCCACCTCCCTTTTCTTTTTCAAATTCGAAATCTGCTTATGGTGAGTGAACCTTTTCGTTGATAGTGTTTAATATACTTTTCTTTGCATCTCTATTGAAATGTGCTTATCAAGATGGAATTTTAGAAGAGATATAGTTCTTCCTCTCATACTCATTATTCTTTTGAGTTCACTTCCAAAATTAAGCCAGACCAGAGCTCAGGAAGAGCCTGATGAACTTGTAGGGCTTGCACATCTCTTTTCATTTGTCCTAAAAGGGATACGAGAGCTACCTCGAGGAAGTTCGCTAAAAAATCCAGGAGAAATAGCATGGATCGGTGGTCTGTTATATTATGTTCCGACTCCTGGAGCACCCATGGAGCCAACTCTAAACATTAACCTATATGCGGCTGCAATCTTAGAGTTCTCTATAGAGAACAAAGATCTATTAAATCTTCCTGATAAAGATGTTGCTCTGGCAAAGGAGAAGATAGCTTCAATATGTTCTCACTTTCTTTTCAGTACAGCTAGGAGCAGAAGCCCCCCTGGGGGCTGGGTAGATTTTAGCAGAGGAGATGCCATGAGCACAGAAGTTACCACAGACGTCATCAAAGTTATAATAAAGGCTCAGACACTAGGGATCATTCCAAACTCTGGACCGGAGCATCAGGAATTAGCAAAGGCTGTTGGTGCGCTCTTGAGCTCTCAAAACCCCAATGGAGGGTGGGGGAAATACCCTCAGTCAATTGAAGATGTTGAGAAAATGTCTGATCCGTATTTTACGGCTATAACGCTTGAAGCTTTACTTATTACAAAGAAAGCAGGTTTTTCAGTAGACGCCGCCATAAAAAGAGCTATATCTTTTCTTCAATCCTCAGCTAAAAAATACCAATCCAAAGCTCACTGGTCTACTGTTCTGACTACTCAGAAGGATATTTATGGAGAGAGCTTTGTAACAGCCAGAGTTCTAGAGGCTTTAATAGCTGCTCACATGAAGGGCTATAATGTTGATATTGAACTCTTGAAACAAGCTTCTAGATACGAAAGCGAGTATCTAAATCTAAATACGGCCTTAGGCTTCAGAGAGGCTTCATTTTCCATAAGGTCCCTATGCTATTCTTCAGCCTTAGGTCTGATTGATACGACCGATGTGGTAAAGCGAGGCGGTTATTTTGTCTCTCAACTAAAAGAAAGCCAGACTGAGGAGGGGTACTGGTCTCTTCATCCACAGGGAGTGCCCCACTTCCTATGGGACGACCTAAGCTATTCCTATCACGCCTCTCAGCTTCTAATAGAATGGTTTTGGATCACCTCTCTAGGTATAGACCTAGATTATGAGGGTCCACTCACGGAGGGGTACGAGCCTCCAAGGTTTGTCGAAAATGACACTATGAAGGTTAGACTCACCTTAAGCAATCTTGTAAGCGGGATTACGCTGAACCTTGAGGTTAGAGTTGATTTGCCCTTGGGATGTCATATCTTGGAGGAGAAGGGGAATCAGATGACTTTAGCGCCAGGACAAAGTGCTGTATATGAAGCCACGATAAAGGCACCTCAAAAGGTTCAAGGCTTAACTCCAGCCACGATATCTTTCATAATACTCAAGGATTCTGGGGAACCTATTAGATCTAGGCTCTTGGAACTAGAGTTAGCGAGAAATGCGAATCTTGAGATAATCTCAAAAGAAGTCGATAGAAACGAGATCTACTTGGGAGAGGAAGCAGTAATTACCGTTAAATTCAAAAACACAGGAGAAGTTCCAGCTTCAACTGTGGCCATAGCTGAAGAACTTGGCGATGGATTTCAAGTATTGACAGAAGGCAGCCCAAACGCAAGTGTTGCTTCGATGATAGCTGTGGGAGAGGGATTTCCGATCGCAAGAATAGAGCCTGGGGTAACGGTTACATATGGCTTCAAGGTGAAGGCAAATTCACCTCCCGGAGGGAATGTTCTAGCCTCTATTACCAAAATAACATATTTAGATCCGCTAGGTAATGTCAGAGAATTAGAGAAAGAAGTTAACATCACGGTTATGAGACCCGACATCGTGGTTCAGCTTAATGTCTCGGATTTCACTATAAAATGGCATCAACAGAAGCCAATATCCATTGAAATAACGAATAAAGGAAATTCTCTAGGAAAGGACGTCTCACTTCAGCTTAGGGCTGATAAAGAACTCTCAATAAAGGTAATATCTGTACCAGAAGGAGCAGAGGTCTCCTATGAAAGAGAATCGAATAGACAAAGGATTTCCTTGGATAAGATAGAACCTAATGAAACGGCTAAAGTGATAATAAACGTAGAAACCAGCTGGTTCTACACATCTATATCTAAATTAACATCTCTATTGGTCTCTGTAGAATACAAGGATGATAGAAACAAGTTCTTCGACGATTATAAGGACACAGAAGCGCTACAGATAACCTTGCTTATATCAAATCTAGCCAAGGGTATCTTCTTCTTAATCTTCGCTCTTGTCTTAACGATCATCCTCATCAGAATCAGGGCATCTTTAGCTTCTAGACCAAAAAGAAGGTTCAAGAGGTCGAGGAGATTTGGTTAAGAGGGACCTAATAGCTTTATTTGCTGTTATTTTTGTAGCTGTTACTATAATAGCGGTTGGAACGCACTTGGCTAGACATGAGCCAGAAGAGTTCGTGCTGTATTGGGTATACGATGAAAGGATTTCAGAATTGAATAGATCTGGAGAAGTTGCTATGGCAATGCAATACATGGGTAGGACCATAAGCATCCTATCTCGAGGAAATATTGATCCTGACAAAGGAAACTTCGTACCAATTATGTTATCGGAGCTTAGCTCAATGCAGAGATCTTCAAATGCTTCATACTTAGTTCTGATTAGGAAGGAGATGGGAGGGCCTGAAATTGTTGTTTTCTTGGATAACTCAACTATCATGGTTAGAGGTAGCAACTCCAGTGATTTCTATGCAGCAATAGGCCGATTAATTCTAGCGATGTGGGGACCATATGTATTAGAGGTCCCGCCTCCTGGAAAGGGGATAGACGTCATAGCAGTGGTTGATCCTGCTTCTGGTGAGAAAGCGTATGCTAGATGTTGGCCGCCAAATCTCTCCGAAACTCTTGCAATGAACGTGGATATCGTGCTTCCTGATGGATGCCCTGCAAATCCGAGTGTAGTATTAGACATCCTCTTGAATGGGTATGGTACTTGGCTGAAAAAGGAAATGGCGGGCCCGGCGGGACTTGAACCCGCGACCTACGGCTTAGAAGGCCGTCGCTCTATCCAAACTGAGCTACGGGCCCAGCACAATACCTTGCCATATCGAGTAATAAAAATTGTAGGATCTTACTTATATAACGCTCTTGTTATCTGTCGAGAAGGAGGGTGATTTTTTGAAATCTTTAGGTTATAAATCAATTATCTTTTTGCTATTCTTGCTAATTATCTTTGATATTAGTTCTTTAGAAATCAAATTGACAGCAAACAATACGGTTCTCTATGAGTGGAGAGGAGTTAGAGTGAAAAATGGTACCAGGGGGGACATAAAGGTTGGACCTTTCGAACTTGAGGCAAAAACGTCAATCCATCATTTTGCTTTGAACATTTGGAAGGGACTCAAGATAGAGAAAAGCATCACAATACCAATAGGATCAGGTATGCCAGATGTGGAGTCTCGGAGGATATATGATGATAAAGGAAATATAGCTTTCATAATAGATTTCTTTATAAACAGATCTAACTATGAAGAGCTATATGTAAATATTAGGGAATGCATATATTCCCCACCAGGAGGTCTTGAACTAAAGATTTCTCCCTCTGGGACATTAGAATTTGAAGAAGGAAAACAGGAAGTTATAGTAAACGTTACTGTGATAAATAACGGAACTACAACCTCTCCAAAAGCTTATCTGTCATGTAATTTGGCTCAAGTTGAGGGAAATGGAACATACAAACTCCTATATGTTGTAGGAATTTCCTCAGAACCAGAAAACCTGTCAGTACCCTCGATTCCAAGTGGAAAGAACACAACTTATGAGTATCACTTTTCATTTGATCCTAAGGGCAATAGATACGCGGAATTCAAGGTTAATTTCGCCTTAAATTACAAAATGGAGTTTAAATACAATGAAACAGAGAGCGAAAGACTAAGTCAAGGCTCTGGTAAGACGATTAAAGTTTATGATTATTATCCAGAGGGAATTAGGGTTACGGAAACGGCAGAACTCACCGTAGTTATCGGTAGGAAATTCAAGGAAGCTGGAAACCCGAACCTGAGGATAACTCTAGCGAAGAATGCAACGTTGGTTTATCCAAAGGGAAGTGTCGAGATCAGATTTTCGGTAAGAAACGAAGGAAATGGAAGTGCATATGGCGTAAAAATATGGATAAGAGTCGATCCTCCGACAGAAATTCAATTTTTAGCTCCAAGCCAGTTGGGACGGATCTTAACTGGAACACTTACGGAGCCAATAACCTTGATACAGCAGTTCCCAAATGGAACAGTGGTAGAATATCCCTTGCCACCAAATGGGTACACTCAAGATGTTGTTTTCGTAGTTAAGACCCCAGAATATCCAATAACGGGAAGCGCTGCGTATAAAGTGACAATAACTGTCGAATGGGATGATCTTGCTGGAAGACACTTTAACACGACTGTGCAGGAAGGTTTCACGGTAATCGAGCCCGGAAGAACGCAGATAGTTGTTACCAAAGAGGTTCAACCCTTGGTTGTATCGGTAAATGGCACACTAAGTGTGACCGTAACAGTAAAAAACGAAGGAGAGGAAGCAGCTAGAAACCTCAAAATCACTGACATATTTCCTGAGCAGTTCTTTGAGCTTGTCAGCGGGGAAACAAGTCTTACAAGGGGAATACTCAGACCAGACGAGGCAGTTACTTTGTCATATGTCCTAAAGGCAAAGATTGAGGGAAGAGCACCCATTGATAGGGCTACTGTTGAATATATAGATGAAACAGGATCTCCAAGACACGTTCAAAGCAACCCAGGAGGAGTCGTTAGCATTGTTAAGCCAGAAATAGAATATGAAATAAAGGAGAGACCCGAATCCTATGAAATAGTCGGATCCTATGTGTCCTATAGGGTATCTGTTCGAAATAAAGGCACAGGGATTGCTAGAAACATCGAGATAGTTGTACAATTACCTGATACTCTCATGATAGTCGATGTAGGGGAGGGCTGCGATATAGAGGAGACATCTAACACTGTCAAGTTCACCGTCTCAGAACTCCCTCCCAACGAAGAGAAGGAGCTATTCCTAGAGCTCAGACCTCTGACCACGGGCAAGTACAACATAACTGTGGTTGAGGCAACTTACTACTCTCCCGATGGTGGAACAAAGTACACGTTCTCAATATCCGTAGTTGAGTTCAGGGCCATGAAACCAATTGCAATTAGAGTAATGCTCACTGTAGTCCTAATAGCAACTGTTGTCATCGTTGGAGTGCTTGTAATCGCTGTTACCGTAGGCATAAGCCTAGGAAAGAAAAGACCTACGATGAGAAGGTTAGGACGAAGGTGACCAATAAAGATTTAATAGTCGGAGGAATTTGAAGTAGAGACGGTGGTATTTATGGGGCTAGAATACATATACGCTGCCCTCTTGCTTCACGAGCTCAAAAAGCCTGTGGAAGAGGAGACTATTAAGAAAGTATTGGAAGCAGCTGGTGCTACACCAGATCCTGCAAGAGCTAAGGTGTTGGTGGAGAGCTTATCGGAAGTGAACATTGAAGAAGTACTAAAACAAGCAGTTTCAGCTCCAGTAGCAGCACCAGCTACTGCAGCAAAAGCAGAGGAGGAGAAGCCTAAGGAAGAAAAGAAGAAGGAGGAAAAGAAGAAGGAAGAAGAGGAAGCAGCCCTGGCTGGGCTTAGCGCTCTCTTTGGCTAGAGAGGGGCTCCCCTATGGGGGAAACTCGTAAAAAGCCCCTCTCTCTGGAGTTTTTCAATGAGAGAGGGTTTGTAAGAAAGAAATGCCCTGTTTGCGGGGAGTACTTCTGGACCCTAGATTCTGACAGAGAACTGTGTGGAGAGGCTCCCTGCGAACCCTATTCCTTCATAGGAAGAGGATTACCTAAGAAGTTCTCAATAGATGAAGGAAGAGAGGCGTTCCTCTCATTTATGGAGAGCAAAGGGCATACAAGGGTTAACAGATATCCTGTGCTTGCTAAATGGAGGGATGATCTCTTTCTCACAAGTGCTTCAATAGTCGATTTCCAACCATACGTCACAGCTGGACTCATACCTCCACCAGCAAACCCCTTAACAATCTCTCAGCCCTGCATAAGGCTGAAGGACATGGACAAAGTTGGTCCTACCATGGGCAGGCACCTTACCATATTCGAGATGATGGCCCATCATGCCTTCAATACGCGAAAAAAAGAGATATATTGGATGAACAGGACGGTAGAGCTATTTCATGAATATGCTACTCAGGTTTTAGGCGTAAAAGATGAAGAAATTACTTACAAGGAAGGATTCTGGGAAGGAGGGGGGAATGCAGGACCCGATGTTGAGCCCATGATAGGGGGCTTAGAAGTAGCCACGTTAGTCTTCATGAACCTTAAGGAGACCCCTACGGGCTATGTTGAGATGGAGAACAGGATAGTTGACACAGGCTATGGACTAGAGAGGATAGTTTGGCTCTCTCAGGGCACTCCCTCAGCCTTTGAGGCTGTTTATGAAGGGCTTGTTGATGCCTTCCTAGACAAACTAGGTGTGAGTAAGCCTGATCAAAGCCTTCTAGAATCTTACTCCAAGCTTTCGTCCCTTATGATAGGAATAGAGAAAGGCTTGAAAAAAGAGGAAATAAGAGTTGAGATGGCAAGAAGGCTTGATATGGATGTTTCAGACCTTGAAAGGGAAATTTCTGGCTTAGAAAAAGTTTTTGCAGTGCTAGATCACACTAAGGCGATATCGTTCATGCTTGCTGATGGAGCCGTGCCTTCAAATGTTCAGGAAGGATATTTGTGCAGGCTTTTGATCAGGAGGAGTCTGAGGATTTTGTCCTCACTAGAGGCGGAGTTACCCCTCTCTGAGTTGGTAGCACTCCAGATTGAGCATTGGGGAAGGAGCTTTCCAGAACTTAGAGAGGCAGAGGACAGGATAATTGAGATTGTGGATCTAGAGGAAGATAGATATCACAGGACGATAGAGAAAGGTATTTCTCTTATATCAAGAATGGCAAAAAAGCTGAAAAAGGAAAAGCAAGAAAGGATATCCACGGATGCGCTAATAGAGCTCTATGATTCACATGGAATACCTCCAGAAATGGTATCAAAGGTTGCTGCTGATTTTGGAATGTCTGTGGAAATTCCTGAGAACTTCTATGAGATGGTAGCAGCAAGGCACGAGAGCGCTCAGCCAAAACCTCCAGAAATATCCCCTTACGTAGATAAAGTGGATATCTATCCCAAGACTGAGTTCCTCTATTACAAGAATCCATATCAGTTTGAATTCGAAGCAAAAGTACTTGGAATAATAGACGACGCTATAATCCTTGATAGAACGGCATTCTATCCTGAGGGAGGAGGTCAGCCCTCAGATATTGGCTATCTAACATCTGATAGCTCGAGATTCGAGGTTACCTTTGTTGAAAAGGTGAAAGACAGGGTTCTTCACCATGTTAGAGGCTCTAGCCTTGATCTGCTTAAACCAGGAACCGTCGTTAAGGGGATTATAGAGAGGGAGAGAAGACTTTCCCTCATGAGACATCATACGGCAACTCATGTGATTCTAGCATCCGCTAAGATCGTTCTGGGGGATCATGTATGGCAGTGGGGAGCCCAAAAAGGAGAGGAAGAGAGCAGGCTTGACATAAGTCATTACAAGTCGGTGTCAAGGGAAGAGCTTAGGAGGATAGAAGAGATCGCTAACGAGGCCGTAATGAAAAATATGGAAGTAAGGACTTTCTGGCTCCCGAGGCATGAAGCAGAGAGAAAATATGGATTTGTAATATATCAAGGAGGTCTAGTTCCGGGAACAACGATTAGAATTGTGGAAATAGATGACTTCAATGTTCAGGCATGTGGTGGAACTCACGTTCAAAGGACTGGTGAAATAGGTCCTATAAAGATTTGGAGATCAAAAAGGATCCAAGATGGTGTAGTTAGATTGGAATTCAGTGCTGGTTCCTCCGCTGTTAAGAGACTGTTATCATATTATGAGGAACTAAAACAACTCTCTGAAATCTTTGCAAAACCTCCTGATCAGGTTATTGAAGCCGTTAAAGGTGTGATAAATGAGAACAAAATTCTGAGAAAAGAACTTGAAGCTGAAAGATCTGCTAGGCTAAGATCGGATATAAAGAGAGCTCTTCTAAGCGCAGAGGAGGTAAAGAACATTAGGTTGGCTTGGGTGCAGACGGAGATCGCTGACAAAGATTTGATAGTCAAGACCTTAGATGATGTCGTTAGAACAATTAAGAAATGCGTAGTTCTCGTTGTATCGTCCGGTACTGATAGATTTATATCTTTAATGGCAGGAGATGAAGCTGTTGATGCCGGAATACATGCTGGCAACATCTTAAGGAGAATAGTTAGTGAGTTTGGCGGGGGAGGAGGAGGATCTCCTAAGCTAGGTAGGGGATCTGTTCCTTCCACGGTTACACCAAGCGAAATCACAAGGAAAATAATGAAGATAGTGAGGGAAACGTTAAGTGCAGGTTAAAATTCTCCTTTCAGCAGCTAGAGAGTTAGCAGCTCTGGCTTATAGGGGATATCCTGAAAAGCCATCCTTTTCACTTATCTCAGCTAAGTATTCTCTCTCAGATAAGGAGCTTTTTGCTCTTAGAAAGATCGTAAGATGGCCCGAGGAAGCTACTACTAATTCGTTGAAGAGAATCCCTCCTGAATTTGCTTTTGGGAAGGAGATAAGAGTGGATGGCTACAACGTACTAGGAACGATCCAGGCTTTCATCAAAGGAGAGCCCGTGTTCCTCTCTAATGATGGCTTTGTAAGAGACATAACTTCTGCATATAGATCGTTCCATCAAAGAAAAATTGCTGATAAGGCAATAGGACTTCTTATAACAGAGTTGGAGAAGATAAGACCTAGAGAAGTTTTGGTGCTCTTTGATCAACCAATAAGTAGGAGCGGGGAATTATCTGCAAGGGTTCGAAACTTTCTTGCATCTACAAAAATTAAAGGAGATGCTAAGACCGAAAAAAGTGTTGATACTGAAGTTTCTAGGGGAGAAATAGCTGCAAGCAGCGATGTTGCCGTCATAAGAAAAGCAAACGCGGTGCTTGACTTACCAAGTTTAGTAGGAAAGAGCCTAGGGATAAAACCTCTAAGGTTTTGGAAAGATTATGAAATTTAAGCCACAATTTTTCCTATGCGAATTCTTCCAAGGACTGTTAGGTGGGAGAAAGGAAAGGTTATCCTGATAGACCAAACGAAATTGCCTGAGGAACTGACGTTTGTTGAATGCGAAGATGTGGAATGTGTTGCTAGAGCAATAGAGGAGATGAAGGTAAGAGGAGCCCCTGCAATTGGAGCTACAGCCGCATTCGGATTAGCCTTGGTTGCCTATTATTCTAAAGCAGAGGATGAAAACGAATTTTTCTCAGAAGTGGAGAAAGCTGCCAGAAGACTTAGGAGAACAAGGCCTACAGCAGTAAACCTTTTTTGGGCTATAAATAGGGTAATGAGAGCAGCCAAGGCTGGGAAAAGTCTGCAAGACATGAGGAAAAGGGTTTTGGAAGAGGCCCTGAAGATAGCAGAGGAAGATGTTGAGTCAAATAGGATGATAGGAGAGTATGGCCAAGAGCTTATCGAGGACGGACAAACCATAATGACTATCTGCAATGCAGGAAGCCTGGCCACAGTGCATCTTGGAACAGTCTTGGCTCCGATTTACTTAGCGTGGGAAAAAGGGAAAAAGATCAAGGTAATTGCCCTAGAAACTAGACCTGTGCTACAGGGTGCTAGACTAACAGCATTCGAGCTTCACTATGCGGGCATACCAGTTACATTGATAGTGGATGGCGCATCAGGGTATGTTATGAGAGAAATTGGGGTAGACCTCGTGCTTGTTGGAGCAGATAGGATACTAAGAGATGGAACTATCTTCAACAAGATAGGAACCTACAATCTTGCTATAATTTCAAAGGAGCACGGGGTTCCCTTCTACTCCGTTGCACCTACCTCGACATTCGACCTTAAGTCCAAGAGAGAGGATGTAGTTATAGAGCAAAGGAACCCAGGGGAAGTTATAGAGATCAAAGGAGTGAGAATAGCCCCATCTGGTGTAAGAGTGTTGAATCCGGCCTTTGATATGACTCCACCCGAGTATTTGGCCGGTATTCTGACCGAAAAAGGGATCCTAAGGCCTCCTTTAATGGAATCGATATCCAATCTATTTGGTCTATAGCTTTACATAGAGAGATAAAAGCCAATTAGTGAAATCATACAATTTCAGCATTTTTGCTTCAGAAAGTTCATTACTATGGCTGGGCAAATTCTCTTAACTCCTGAAAGGCCTGATATTTCCTTGATGATCTTCGACATCTCCTCACCGTTTTTTCCCAAATTTCAACCATTATCGCATGATCTCCAGTTGTGATGCAGACAGATTTTGAATAAGGCTTTTTGGCGATCTCCTGAGCAACTGCTAATAAGTTCTCTGATTCAACGTCTATCCCTGTAAGGGATACGACCTCATATCCCAGGGCCTTTGGGTTGACTCTAGCGGTATAGCCCAATAATACACCCATTTTTCGAGCTCAGTAACTCTCTTCCTAACTGCAACATCGCTTATTTCTAGCTCCTTAGCGATATCAGATAAAGGGGTTCTTGCGTTCTTCATTAGCATTCTTACGATAACTAGGTCTTTTTCATCTAGCTTGGTCTTAGCAACCACTCTTGACCACTTATTCCGTTTTCCTAACTAATAAAAAACGCTTTTACATCCATAATTATTGACAAATAGAAATCATATGATAGGAAATTGAACTCAATGATCCTAGCCCTCTAGGATTCAGCAAGAGAAAAGCAGAAGGAGATAAATTCTCAAATCAGGTGTCCGCAAAACTTCTTTTTAACAGCCATTCTCGCTTGGAAAAGAGGAGATCCCCTAATTAGATCATGGACAACTAAATCGCTATATGTCTGCCTCAACGCAACTTAAGATTGATCTATAAACTAATTCTTAGGATTCGATTGGAGTACTTATATCCTGAATCTCAAAATATCTTCGAGCTCTAAGAGAGAACTAATGATAGGTACTCCAATGGGCCCAAGAAAATGTAATTCTTCGCTTTCTGAAAAGAGGATTGACCTTAATCCTATGCTTAAAGGAATTTTTACGTCGGTCTCATAGCAATCTCCTATGAAAATCGATTCCTCTTTTTTCAATCCAAGCAAAGATAGCATTGTCTCATAAGAGCTAGGATTTATCTTGTTTAGGCCTAGGTCTTCGCTATATACTCTGTCCTCTATTATTTCGAGCAGGCTTGTTAGTGAGAGCTTAGCTTCTTGCCATCTTCTTATTCCATCAGAAAAAATGTAGATCTTCCCCCCTGAATTCTTTATCCATCTCATAATCTCTTTCGCCCCTTTAACAAGTCTTAGGTTATCTAGAACCAGCTTCCAGTATTCCTCCTCAAGGAAACTCGGATCTACATCCATCTTAAGTGTCTCAACTATTTCAGCAAAGATGGGCCCCTTTCGATATCTTTCCGGAGACTGCGGAAATTTGTTGTATCTTGCCTGCTTTAATGATTTATAGGCTCTTAAGAATTCTTCTAGATCTCTTGAGTATTTTTTCCCTAAAGTAATCAACGAAAGATCTCTTGCATCGTTGTAGTTCACTAAAGTATTGTCTAAATCGAATATAACATAGCTTACTCTCTCTAAAAACCTATGTCCCCCACCTAATTCGATAAAAGCGTTTTCGAGCTCAATCCTGGCTTCTTCTAGAGATTTTCCCATGAAGAAAAGGTGAGAAGGGCAGTTACAGTCGCTGCTCCCGAAGAACGGGATAGGACGTCCTTTTCCGTTTATAAGACTTGCAAGTCTATGCTCTTCCTCTTTATTCTCTGTCTCTCTATAGATCGCTGTCATTGGAATGAAGCTGGGATCGGCAATTAAGTAGTCTATGTGCCATCTTATCCTCTTATTCTTGCTAAAGTGTCTTTCAACCCTTTTCTCAAGATTGTTCATGGCTGAACCTACGTATGCATAGTACCCCTCTTTGAAACTAATCCTACCTAGAGATCCTACTCTAATATCTGAATCTGATGTGAGCTTACCTATTAGACAGTAAATTCCCTTCAATCCGATATCCTTCTAAAATCCTGGAGGTCTAACTTTCATCACGTCAGGATTCACAAGAGTTGGTGGTTTCTTTCCCTCCTTAAATGCTATTAAATTCTCTGCTACTATCTCTGCCATCCTGGATCTTGTCTCTAAGCTTGCACTGGCTATGTGAGGCGTAACTACTACGTTATCTAATTCAAGAAGCGGGTTATCTGGAGGTGTTGGCTCCTGGTAAAAGACGTCAAGAGCAGCTCCAGCTATCCAACCTTCTTTCAGAGCCCTTATCAACGCCTTTTCATCTACGACCTTTCCTCTAGAGGTATTTATGAGGTAAGCAGTTGGCTTCATAAGCTTTAACTCCCTCTCTCCTATCATATCCTTCGTCTCTGGGATGAGAGGAACGTGAAGAGTCACGAAATCAGATTCCTTTAGCAGAGTGTCCAAGTCAACGTATTTTACTCCCAGCTCCTTTTCTAAATCCTCCCTCCTGATGACATCGTAGTATAAGATCCTCATGTTGAAACCTTTTGCTCTACGAGCAACAGCAGAACCTATCCTGCCCAAACCTATGATGCCTAGAGTAGCTCCATACAGATCGCTCCCTAAGAAGTAGAGCGGGTGCCAGCCGACCTTCCACTTACCCTCTCTAATGTACTTATCGGCTTCAACTACCCTCCTGGCGATGGCCATCATTAAAGCCATTGCGAAATCAGCTACGGTTTCTGTTAACACTCCAGGTGTGTTCGTAACATAGATTCCCCTTTCTGTTGCGGCTTTAACGTCTATATTATCGTAGCCCACAGCATATTGTGATATTATCCTGAGTTTTGGAGCTGCATCAATAACCTCCGCGTCTATAGGATCTGTGAGCAAGGGTACCAAGGCATTAACATCCTTAATCCTCTCCATGATAACTTCTTTTGGGGGCGGAGCTTCTTCAGGCCAGAGATCAACTTCAAAATGCTCTATTATCTTATTAAGCCCCCTTTCTGGGATTTTTCTAGTCATAAAAAGCTTAGGCTTCATACCTATCCCATCACATTGATGGAAGATTTCCTAAAAAGTAATGACCTTGATAAGGAAGTACTATCTGAACACGATGCCTTTTTCTGAATACCAAAGGTACAAGTCTAACTCAGCCAAATTCGTATCGCATAATCTAGCGACTTCTCTCAGCTTCTCTTCTAAAGAGACATATCTTCTCTTCGTCAATGTTTTAGGTACCTCCGAAATAATCCCGTATCTCTTCATCACTCTTAGTATGTGTCTGTCTATGATTGCAAGATTCTTCCTCCCGACATTTCTTAAGAAATGGCTTGATTCCTTCATTCCAAAACCCTTTATCCTGTTTCTTAACCATTCCCTGGCCTCAAAGTCATTAAGTTTTGGTATAACAGTGTAGACTTTGTTAAGTTCTTTTCTAGCTTCAACTATGAAATTGGCTCTCGTGTTATAGAACCTATGCCCCATAGATCTCAAATAAGAGATAATTTCTTGTTTATTCCCCTTGATCAGTAAACCAAACCTTTCCAACTCAAGGGCCATTTTGTATGCCTTTATAGCAGAAAAATTCGCCGCTAGGAGGCAAAAAGCCATTTCTCTCAGCCAAACTTGCCTATCAGACTTGCTAATGAGTTCAAACTCTCTTAGCCTTTCTTCCACCTGCCTTCTTACCGTGATATCACTTCTAAGATGCTTAACCTTTTTTACTAGCTCGATAAGCCCCATTTTCTTATCATCCGCCTTGCGTTACGATTAAGTATTGCTTCACACATCCGGTATTCAAGAAGGGAGTATTGTGATTAAAATGTCTGAGGAAGAAGATTTTGTGCAAGTTCTGAAGGGGCTTCCTGGTGTAGGGAATGTAACAGCTAAGAAGCTCATCGAAGCAGGTTACGTCACATTAGAATCCATAGCTTTAAGCACACCCGCAGAACTCGTGGTTAATGCCGGGCTAACCGAATCAACCGCTAAAAAAGTGATAAACTCTGCACGGCAAAAGTTGAACATCGAAGTAACGACTGCTTACGACTATTACTTAAAGAAAAAAGAAACATTGAGGATAACTACGGGATCTAAGAATCTAGATGACCTGCTCGGGGGAGGAGTCGAAACACAGGCAATTACTGAAATATATGGCCCCTATGGCTCAGGTAAGACTCAGCTTGCCCACCAGCTTGCCGTTACTGTTCAACTTCCGGTCGAGAAGGGAGGAATAGAAAGGGGCTGTCTCTTCATAGATACGGAGGGAACCTTTAGACCAGAGAGGGTGATGCAAATAGCTGAAGCATTTGGCCTAGATCCAAGCGAAGTGTTAAAGCGCATACTTTATGCAAGGGCCTACACCAGCGATCACCAAATCTTGGTCACAGCGAAAGCAGAGAAGATGTTGAAGAGAGAGAACATAGGCTTAATAGTGGTTGACTCTTTGATAAGTCATTTTAGGGGCGAGTACACTGGAAGAGAGACTCTCGCAGAGAGACAACAAAAGCTGAATAAGTACATTCACATGCTGCTGAAATATGCTACCGGTTACAATCTTGCCGTCCTCGTGACCAATCAGGTGATGGCAGATCCAAGTACATTCTTTGGAGATCCAACTAGGCCAACTGGAGGGCATGTAATTGGCCATGGAGTCACAACTAGGCTTTATATCAGGAGAGGAAAGGAGGGCAGGAGGGTCATAAAACTAACAAAGAGCCCTTATCTACCCGAGGGATCCGTAGAGATAATGATAACTGATAGGGGTATAGTTGACGCTTAGACGGGCGGGTGAAAGATCACTGACACCAGATGGTTGGATAGAAGCTAACGGAAGAAGAATAGAGATCTATAGTGGCATGCAGGTATCAGATCTGATGAGAGATATGGGAATTTCGCCCCTAACTCATATAGCTCTAGTGAATGGAAGACCAGTACCTGAGGACTATCCTTTAAAAGATGGAGATGTGGTAGAGTTTCTCATGTTCACAGTTCACAAGGAAATGGGCGGCGTTAAACGTTGAGAAGACCCTGTGATCGGTGTGGCAAAAGGGAGGCAGTGATAAGAATTGAGAGTTTGAATGAGAGCATATGTGATGAGTGCTTATCTGCCAGAATTTGGAGAAGAGTGAAACCGGTTCTGGATAAGGGAATTCAAGACGGTGATGTCATAGTAAGTGCTCTTTCTGGAGGAAAAGACAGCTCACTTACACTATATTACCTATGGAAGTATAAGAATGAATTTAACAAGGATTTCGAGATAATAGCTGTAACGATAGATGAGGGAACATGTTACAGAGCGGAATCCATATCAAAGGCAAAGGAATTAACGTCTCGCCTGAGAATTAAGCATAAAATCGTAAAGATGAGCGATATATTTGCCTTTTCCATCCCTCAAGTTCAGATTCTCCTTTCAAAAGGAAAGATAAAAAGAGATCTATGCACTTATTGCGGGGTCTTCAGGAGACAAGCTCTGAACATAGCTGCCAGGGAGGAGGGAGCTACGAAAGTCGCAACAGGACATAACTTAGATGACATGGTACAGACGCTCTTCATGAACTTGATAAGAGGGGATATGAGCGCGATGGCGCGTCTTTTTTCTAAGACACCATCTACAAGAAAGTTAATCCCAAGAATAAGGCCGTTAATTAGAGTTCCGGAAAAAGAAGCGACTGTTCAGGCTTTGTTGCTTGGAATTCCGGCTCACTTTGGCAAATGTCCATTGGTATCGGGAATGAGAGTTCGGGTAAGGAGAATGCTGGATCGATTTGAGCAGGAAAATCCAGGCTTTAAGGAAAGAGCATTTAATTTCATTGAGAAACTCGTTAAACAAGCTATTCCTGAACTTACATCCAATTTCGAACTAAAATATTGCAAGCAGTGTGGAGAACCAACAACACAAGAGCTGTGCAAAGTTTGTCAATTCAAGCAGGAGTTGGAGGCTGTGATGGTTCCTACAGTTAACTGATGGAAAGTGGAACAAGTTGACTTAGTCTAGGTATATATGGAATTTCTTCCGGTTTAGGCTTTAAACCATATTCTAAGGCCCTATTTGAATAGTTAAGGACCAGTCTCATTATATCCCTTCCTAAAACTGTACCCAGACCTCCTTTGATACACCTGAGCTCATCAAACCTTCCAGCATCATCCCTAGGAATGTCCTTACCAGATATCATTAGGGGAACAGGATCTCCTGAATGCTTTCCTAAAGAACATGGGGTCGAATGATCACCAGTTAGTAGTAGTAAATAATCCTCAGGTAAGTCCAGTATGGGTTCTAATGCACCATCTATCCTTTCAAGGATCTCTACTTTGAGTTTTGGGTCTTTCATGTGAGATGCTACATCTGTGGCCTTTATATGGACAAATACAAAGTCAAAGCCAGAATCTAATGCACTTAACCCTACTTCAATTTTCCCTCTGAAATTGGAATTTGGCATACCAGTTGCTCCCTCTACTTCTAGTAGCCTCATCCCCATGCTTTTTGCAATACCCCTGTAAAGAGGTCCAACCGCTATGGCTGCTGACTCGAGCCCCCATTTTTCCTTAAAGCTAGGTATAAGTAACTTGGAGGCAGCACCTCTTGGGAGGACTATGTTAGCAGGCAATAGGCCAGATCTCTCCCTTTCTATGTTAACTTCTAGATCCTTAAGGATCTTATATGATTTTAGAACGAACTCTTTGAGGGCAAGGGCAGTTTTTTTGGCGCTGGGAGATGGAGTTAAGGGTTGTGGTTCTAAGACAGGATATCCTACCTCATGAGGATCTACATCAGTTACCTCAGGCTTAAGATCCAACCCTTTCAGGATCAAAATCCCTCTGTGTTCTAACGTATGCCTAAGGAAGGCCTTTACTTCTCCATTCAATAAGTCCATCTCTGCTACAGCTGAAGCGACGGATTCAGCATCTTTTCCAGATATTCGCCCGGCCCTCCTGTCTTTCACGATTAAATTTTTGCCTTCCCTCTCAACAGTTCCAAAGTTTGCTCTAAAAACGACATCTCCATTTTCTACTTTCAATCCCCAGCCTAATGCCTCAAAATATCCTCTTCCAGGATATTCTGTTCTGATATCATACCCTAACATTGAAAGCTGGGCAGTGTCGCTTCCAGGAGGTATTCCAGGACCCAACGGGTAATGCCTTCCGATCATGCCCTTTGCAGCTAGAAGATCAAAACTAGGTAGGTCTGCCTTTTGAAGAGGTGTTAGTCCATTAAACTCCTTGCATGGCCTATCCCCTAATCCGTCCAATATTATGAACATGATTTTTCTTTGCATAAGGGTCGTCTTATTTGGCAGCATCTTAATAATTAGGATGTCGTAAATCTTGAGTGTTGAAGTAACATGGGATGGAACAAACTAGTTGAACTTATCGATGTGAAGAAGCCGGTGCCTATAGCTGTAGCTGGTTATCCAGGAATGGGAAACATTGGGATTCAAGTTGTATCTTACCTAGCGGATAAGCTAGACGCAAAACTTGTTGCTAAGATATACTCAGAATATCTCATGTTGTCAAGCAATGTGGCTGGGATAATAATAAACAGGGATGGGACCTTTAAGCTGCCAGCTATCGAAATTAGGCTAGCTGACAAAGGACCTAACAGACTTTTCTTAGTTACTTCTCCGGTTCAACCAGTCCCATGGGGGCAGTTAGAGGTCTCATCCCTTCTCTTCGACTATTTGAAGGATAAGGGTGTGGAAGTCGTTTTTATAATAGCTGGGTTCATTGATAGATCACTTTACAATTCTGTAATAATTTTTGGAGATGAAGAATGGACCAAAAGGCTTGAAGAATTGGGTTCAATAAGGAATGAAACGATAAGATCAGTTATAGGCCTTGCTGGAGCTAATTTAACAATAGCAAGACTAAGAGGAATTAGATACGTGTTTATCTCAGGAGTGGCTGCTGATTACCTTCCAGACCCGAAACCAGCCCAGAATATCTTGAATAAACTTAATTCTATCATGAAATTGGGTATAGATATGGAAGAAATGGGGAGAAGGGTCCGGGAGTTTGAAAGCAGACTTCGCCCAAAAGAGAACTTAAGCCCTAGTAAGGAGAAGACAAAGAACGAATCTATGAATTATTTGGGGTGATTTTATGCCTCTGGATAGGTTACGTCGAAAATTAACAAAGGAGAACTTGTGGATCTACATCCTATCACTATTGATGGAAGGACCTCAGTATGCCTATACTATACCATCGGAAGTAGAGAGAAGATTTGGCTGGAGACCTGCTAGGATAACTGGTTACATAGTACTGAAAAGTTTAGAAGCAAAAGGTCTGGTGAGGATGACAGAGCAGATGGCGGAGACTGGCAAGGTAAGAAAGTATTATGAGATAACAGAGGAAGGCAGAAAGCTGATGGAACAGGCAAAGGAGTTCCTGAAAGAGACGTACTCTAAGTTGTTTGGGGAGAGCATTTGAAAAGTTCTGTCTGGTTAGACACACTCACTCCTAAACAAGCAAGGCTGTGCTCCTCTATTTATAAAGAACTGAAAAAGGAGGGTTTGGAGTTTATTGTGACCGCAAGGGAGTATGCGGAAACTCTTCAAATACTTGAATTGGAAGGAGTACCTTATAAACCCGTAGGCGAATATGGGGGAGCCAATAAGATTGAGAAACTTATTGCATATGCAACTAGAGCCCAGAAGTTAGTAAGTGAGATATATAATAGAGAGATTTGTGCTTTGATCTCTTTATCATCTCCCTCAGCTGTCAGAGTTGCATTTGGTTTAGGCATACCATCCATCACGTTAAACGATACTCCTCATGCCTATCATGTAGGCAGGCTAACGCTACCGCTCTCCACAAAAGTAATCTCTCCTCTAGCGGTGCCTAGAAGGGAGTTAATTAGGCTTGGTGCTGAAGAAAGTAAGATATTTCAGTATGATGGAGTAGATGAGGTGGCTTGGGTAAGATCTCATGAACTTAAGACACAAGTCCTAAGAGACATAGGACTTAAGGAGGGAGAACTCTTCGTAGTGGTAAGACCTCCGGAAGAGAAGGCAGCCTACTTATCAGGTTTATCCGGAGAGAACTTCGTCGAGTTAATGAAGTTTATTGTAAGCAAAGGAGCCAAGGTGGTCTTGTTCCCTAGATATCCAAATCAGCGTAAGTTAGCTGAGGGAACTAAGGGCGTGATAATTCCGAAAAGTGCTCTAAATACCCTTAGCCTATACTCCTATTCAGCGCTCATAATCACAGGAGGAGGAACTATGGCAAGAGAGGGCTCAATGCTAGGCGTCCCTTCAATCTCCGTCTTTCCTTTAGACTACCCGCTCTATGTGAACGATTATTTGATGAGAAAGGGATTTCCAATTTACAGGTTTAGAAGCTGCAAAGAGGCCCTTCCGCTCATCTCTGAGATTCTAAGGGACCCTGAAAGCCATCGAATTAATACAAAATCCCTTCTAGATGAGCTAGAAAGTCCTCTTGAACCAATAAAGACTTGTCTAGAGGAACTCGCTTGCCTTCGCTAGATCCCTATCAAATCCTATATTTCCTCCTTAATGCTTCTGCAAGAACAGCTATGGGTTCTACGACTGGACTGACCAGGGGATGGTATCCAAACTCAATCCTTTCAAGTTCGTCGAGGCGAAGCCCTTTCATTATAGCAAGCGTACAGAAGATTACTCTGCCCCAAATCCCTCTTTTCCCGAAGAATTGAGCCCCCAACAATTTGCCTTGTTGATCCATAACAAGCCAGGTTACGATGGAGCCACTCCATGGTACTTCTTTAGCCATGTCAGGTCCTCTAAACCTCCCAAATATGTGTTTTATCCCTTCATTTTCGGCTCTACTCGATGTGAGACCGGTGCATCCGACTTCATACTCACCTAAATGAACTATAAATGGGCACAAAGCCCCTTCATACCTTACATCTCCTCCTGCAATGTTGATGCCTGCAATCCTGCCTTGAACGAGGGCAGTTGATGCTAGGCCGGTGATTATAGAGCCACCAGTAACATAATCCTTCACTTCTGCCACGTCACCAGCGGCATAAATGTTCGGATATTGCGTCCTCATCCATGGGTTTACGGGAATTCCGCCCTTCTCCCCCAATTTAATGCCCGAATTCTTAGCTAATTCAACGTTAGGCTTAGCTCCAGTGCATAGTATCACCGTATCTACCTCTATCTCTTTATCTCCTGCTATAACACGCGTTACTTCTCCTTTATCCCCGATTACTTTTTTCAGAGGGTGCTTAAGTAGGATCTTTACTCCCATCTTCGCTAAAGATTGCGCAACTAAAGAAGCTATGGGAGGATCCAGCTTTCCTGGCAAAAGTTGTTCCATCATTTCTATGATTGTCACATCTTTTCCTAAAGCAGCCAACTCTGCAGCTACCTCTATTCCTGTTGCACTGCCACCAACGATAGTAACTTTTTCTAAACTTCTCTTTCTGAGACGCTCAACGTCCTCAACCGTCCAAAAGAGGGAAACACCTTCTAAGTCCAATCCCTCAACAGGTGGGACGGTAGGTTTTAGACCAGTTGATATTACCAAAAAGTCGTATTCGAGAAGCTCCTTGCTTCCATCCTTCTCAAACTCTACCAATTTCTTGTAGGGATCTATCCTTTTTGCAATTGCATTTGTTATCAGCTCAATATTAGGTGGTTTGCTCTTCACTATAACATCTTCTAAGGGGATCTTTCCGCTCAATGCGTACGGAAGAGAACAGGGATGGTATGCTGGATAGGGTCTTCTTTCAATGGCGACGATCTCAAGTTCCGGATCTCGTTTCTTCGCTATGGCTGAAGCTGTTTGGCCAGCAGTTCCATAACCGATTATAACTACTCTCATGATAACCCCAGCCTATCTTTAGGAATACACTTTAAATCCTACTTCAGAACAGAAGGCTTGAGAGCAGTTGTCCATGATTGAACTGATAGAGCATAAGAAAGTCAGACCTGATAACCCTGTGCTCATACAAGGGCTGCCAGGACTGGGATTAGTCGGAAAAATCGCAGTTCAGTACCTGATAGATCAATATAACCCGCCACTAATTGCAAAGATTGTAAGTGACTTGATACCACTTCCAGATGGCTCAGCTGGTGTAAGAGTGGAGGAGGAAGACCTGAAACTAGCGTCTATAGATCTCTATTACCTTAGAAGAAAGGGTTCAAAGAGAGATGTGCTTCTGATGACTTCAGAAGCACAACCAGTACCTTGGGGTCAATATAGGGTTGCTGAAAAGATCATCAAATACGTCGGGTCCCTTAACGTTAACTTAGTCCTTGCTCTAGGAGGATATGTTCCAGGATCACCAAACATAAAGGGCGTTTTTGCATGTACAAACGACATGGACCTAATGAAAGAACTGGAATCTTACGGAGTTAAGAGGCTAAGGGGAGGATATGTCACAGGAGCCTGTGGGATAATAGTAGGCATAGCTCATGTGCACGGAATAAGAAGCGCGTGTTTGCTTGGAACAACGGGAGGATCTTTTCCGGATCCTGGGGCATCGAAGAACATTCTTATGATCGTAGATAAAATAATAGGAGGACGAACTGACTTCTCAGAAATGGATAAAATGATTGAGAGGGAGCGTGAACTAATGGAGGAGCTCAGACGCGCTGCAAGAGAGGTAGCAGAAGCAGAAACCCCAAAAGAGGAAACTTCCCTCCCATACCACATGTAAAGCCTATCACTTTTTCTTAAGCCTAATCTCTAAGATTCCGTTCTTGTATGACTTCTTTAGAGATGTATCTACCTTGGTTGGGAGTTCAATCGTTCTAGAATAGTGTCCTCCCTCTATGTGCAGTTTCTTATCCTTTATTTTAATCTTGATGTCCTTTTCTTCGACTCCAGGCATTTCTGCTATTACTACGACCTCGTTTCCAAAATCTAGCACATCTACGACAGGCTCTCTTAATACCTCTCTTCCTCCTTCTTCTATTTGGATTGGAATCTTTTCCTCCTCTCCTTCCTCAACTTCCCTTATCTCACCACTTCTTGGGACGTTTCCGAAGTACTTGATAACAGGCTTTCCATCCGGTCCAATTGTAAAGTAATAGCCCTGTATGAAAGGTCCTCGAACCCTCATCCCACTTGGCGTCTCCAATTCTGGAAATTTGTCCTCAAGCTCTTTCCAGTCAAATGTTCCCATCTCCCCTAAGCTTTTCAATAGATCTTCCTCTACCTTCTTAAACAACCTCATCATTTCTCTCATCCATCGATCAAATGGATCTTCTTCCATTCCTTTTCCCTCATGATTAATGCATGTAACCATGTTAATTACATTTACTCAACATTTATCTTGATACCTTTTCTACCCTTCTTTGGTAAGATTATCCTCAGCAAACCATCTTCTAGCCTGGCTTTTGCCCTTTCTACGTCAACTGATGATGGTAACGTCAATCTTAGATGATATCCTTTCTTAAATCTCCTTCTAGTAACGTACTCAGCCTTGGTTACTTCTTCTATGATCTTTCTCCTAGCGGTAAGTTCAATCTCTCTTTCCGATACGAAAAGGTCTAAATCCTCCTTTTTAACTCCAGGTAACTCTACCTCTACGATTATTGTATTATTTCTCTCATAAACTTCAACTTCTGGATAAACAAACCCCTCCCTAGCCTCTACTCCTTCCCTTATAGCTGGTCTGAAGAGCTCTCTATCTAAATCCTCCAATAATTTCCTAAACTCTCTAACCATCTTCTCCATTTCCTTCCGAATTTTCCATCTATAATAATCCCAGGAAGACATAGTCCGTTGAAGATTAGCTCTAAGGAATATTAAATTAGATGGAGCCAGGGACTGGTTAAAGTGTTGAGGGTTCATCATTTTAACTACATAATTTTCAAATTACGGGGATTAAATCATGGACCTTAGACTAAGAGCTTTCTTTGAGCCTAAGAGTGTGGCTGTGATCGGCGCTTCAAGAAATCCGAGGAAAATAGGTCACATTATAGTTTCCCAGATGCTAAAAGCTGGGTTTAGCGGGAAACTTTTCCCTGTAAACCCAAAAGCTACGCAGATTTTGGGACTTAAGGCGTATCCAAGCATATTGGACGTACCAGAAAGGGTCGATCTTGCAATAATATCGATCCCAGCCCATTACACCATTCAAGCCATAGAAGATTGCGGGAAAAAGGGAGTAGCGGCTGTGGTAATCATTTCAGGTGGTTTTAGCGAGGTAGGTAACAGGGAACTCGAAGAAGAACTTGTAAAGGAAGCAAGAAAGTGGGGAATAAGGATTATGGGACCAAACTGCATGGGAGTGTATAGCCCCTCTTCAAATGTGGATATGCTTTTCACCCCAGACGATGTGCTGCCAAGGGCTCCAAGGGGAAATGTGGCGGTGCTTTCCCAGAGCGGGAGCTTAGCAGCTGGTCTGATGACCATGTTAGCTAAGCAAGAGATTGGGGTAAGCAGGTTCATAAGCTATGGTAATGCTGCTGATGTGGATGAGGCAGATCTCCTGGAGTATTTATCTGAAGACAAGGAGACAAAGGTAATAGCTCTTTATATGGAGGGCTTAAAGGATGGAAGGCGCTTTATGGAGGTCGCTAGAGAGATCTCTACAAATAAACCAGTAGTAGTTATGAAAGGAGGACGTGGAAAAGCTGGAACTCGGGCAGTTTTGAGTCACACCGGATCCCTGGCTGGAAATGAGGAGATATACGACGCAGCCCTAAAACAATGCGGAGCTATCGTTGCCCAAACTCTAGAAGAATTTGTCGATGTTTGCATGTGTCTAGCTACTCAACCACCAGCAAAGGGTAAGAAGGTTGGAATTATCACAAATGGAGGAGGTTACGGTGTAGTTGCTGTGGATTCGCTGGAAGATAATGGTCTAGAGGTTCCATCCATCTCTAAAGAACTCAAAGAGAGGCTAAAAAGGGAACTTCCACCCTTCTATTCTATAAGCAATCCATTAGATCTTACAGGTTCGTGCACTGCTGATCAATACAAGATTGCAACTCAAGCCATGCTGAGCTCTGAGGATATAGATTGTGTGATGGTTATTGCCCTTATGTCTCCTCCATTGTTAGACCGACCTCGATTAATAGACTACATGATAGAGCTTGCTTCTTCTAAAGAAAAGCCGTTAGTGGTAATTTCCATGGAGGCAACCGAAGAAATAACTAAACAGCTAAGGAGACTAAAGCATGCTGGCATCCCATACTATACCGATCCGTCTAGGGGAGCAAGGGCAATAGCGGCTCTCGCTAGATTTGGAGAAGTCAAAAAGAAGGGCAGTATATCCTCAGAGAGTTGCTGAGGTGAATCCTACATTATGAATCGCTATTAGGGGAGTCTCTACAGGAACTTCCCACTCCATCCACCAATGAAATATGGGCAAAGCTTCTCTCGAGATCTGATAAACGTTTGAAAGCATATTTAGCAGGTTGTCGCTGAGTCGTAGACCTCTTACTTCTCCTATGATCTCGCCGTTCTTTACTCTAAAGACCCCATCCCTTATCACCGCAGAAAAATCCCCAGTCATGTAGTTCTGAAACCTCAGATATGTAGCGTTCTTGACCAGAAGGCCATCTTTAAGCTCTTCGATGAGCTCTTCTTCACCAGCATCTCCGGGCTTAAGGATAAGATACCATGGTTTCGGAATTATCCAACCAGCATTTGCAGTAGATTCAGCGTTAAAGGCCTTCGCAGTTAGCCTGTTATGGAGATAGGTTTTCAGAACGCCATTCTCTATGATGGTGTTTTTCTTTGTTGGCAACCCTTCATCGTCATAGGCCCTAGATCCATACCCCGCTGGCTTTAACGGATCATCTATTAGAGTAATTTCCTCGGAGGCTATTTTCTGGTTCAGCTTTCCTACATATGGGGACATTTGCATGAGAACGTACATGGCTGATGCCATGTGACCAAATATGCCTACTAAGTTTCCCAGCGCACTTCTACCGAAGACCACATCGTATCTACCTGGTTCACCCTTTGTGAAGTTCTTTGCAAGTACTGCGTCCATTCCTGCCTCTATTCCAGCTCTCTTAGGATCAATCCCTCCCAGAGATCTTGAACAAGTGACTCCATGTCCAGTGGCCTCCTCATCAGCAAACGCTCTAACTTCCAAGTATATCTGGCTATCTCTAGCACAAACATTAACCCCTCCAGTTGTAGCCAAACAGGAATATCCGGCACGGGATCTAATAACTCCAGCAACTCTCTCAGCCCCTTCTGATAGAGCTGAGTCTATAGCTATTTTAGCTGCATCAACAAGTTCATCTTCAGCTGTTAGAAGTCTTTCGTCGTAAAGACTTGGAACCACTGGATAATCAAAAGGTCCTTCCGGCATAGGTGCGTACACTGGCCTGGGTGGCAGATATTTCATGGCATCAATGGACTCCTCAACAAACCTTCTGAGGTTTTCTGGACGAAGATCCTCAGTTTCTACAACCAATACCCTTTTCTCCTTTCCTATACAAACAGCAACTTTCTTGTATAACCAAGTGTTCACTATATCAGCCTTACTCTGTGAAAACCTCAAATGCCTTCCTATCTCCTCATCGTATATCACAGCGACGTCCTCGGCCCCTTTTCTTAGAGCTATATCTAGAATTTTTTGTACTGTGCTCAATCCCTCCTCAAACGATTCAGATTCCGCCAAGTCTAACACCTCTCAACCTAACACTTGGTCCTCCAAACCAAACTGGTACGGACTGTCCAGGATCGCTTTTTCCACACAATCCAGGATTAAACTCAAGATCTTTTCCAACAGCATCTATGCTTGAGTAAAAAGCGGGCGTAGTAATTTCAAGAATGGGTCTCTTGACCATCCTGTCCAACTTACCGTTCTTTATCAGGTATGCCTCGGAGCCGACATATCTTTGATTGTATCTCCTATCATCAATGTTCCACTCTGTGAATCGAGCGATGTACACTCCCTCTTTGATATCCTCCATTAGCTCTTCTTGAGAGTATTCTCCTGGGAGCATAAAGGTGTTGGCCATCCTTATTATGGGTTCCCTATCGTAAGAAGAAGCTCTGGCAGCGGCATTGCTTTTGACTCCAAAAATAGCAGCAGTCTCTCTATTATGGAGGAACTCATTAATTATACCGTTTTTCATGAGGATCCTCCTTCTTGCTTTGACGCCTTCCATGTCATAGAGATAAAAACCGCTACTCCCTTCAATAGTTGGATCATCTACTACGGTTACTACCTCTGATCCTATCCTTTTTCCAAGCATGTTAGGCTTTACGAATGATTCTCCAGCTTGAGCAGCTTCTCTTCCTAATATCCTGTCAGCTTCGTATGGATGTCCAGTCGATTCGTGCATCATCAAGCCGACTACATGAGGGCCCAAAACCAGATCCATCTTGCCCTTTGGTGGAGGAATACCTTTTTCCAACCCCTCTTTCATTACATCAGCTATCCTTGAAGCCTCTTTTAAGAAGTTCCAACCTTCTATAAGCTCCCAACCCCCACTTCCGCCCTTTTCGACAAATTCTTGAGCAGATTCTGACCCTATTACAAGCGTTAGCATGGCATCTCCATTTAAACGCGTTACGTCCCCTTCAACACGCGAACCCTCAGAGTTCACATAATAGACCTGCTCTCTTGAGTATTTTAGGGATAGATTTCTTGTTGTTATTCCTTTTTCTTTGGCTAGTTCGTCTATAGAATTGAGGAACTCTATCTTCTCTTCAAGCGAGATGTCCTCTGGTTTCTTAAGAACTTTAGAGGAGTACGAAGCTTCACTAAATTTCTCCTCAGATAGTCTGATTTTCTTAGAGATCTTCAGACATGCCTTTGCCCCTCTAATCGCGTTTTCAATGGCTTTATCCACTTGCTTTAGGTCGTTTGTCGATGAAAAACCCATGGATCCATTAACAAGGACTCTTATACCGATTCCTGCTACAGAAACGCTTGAAAAAGCCTCAATATTCCCATTAATCATAAAAAGCCGAGTTGAACGGTTAATCTGAAATCTTGCTTCTGCATAATCTGCATGCATCCCTAAAGCACGTCTTACTGCGTATTCAACCAAATCCTTAATTTCCTCTGAAACCATAGCAACCAGCCCCTAACTAACGGGAGTCCCTGGGGGGACCTCTTTGTCCGGAACAATGAGGACTGGCTTATTTCCTTCTAAGACAGCTGCCAACAACATTCCTTCGGAGATAAGTCCTCTTATCTTCTTCGGTTTTAGGTTCGCCAACACAACTATCTCTAGATTCAAGAGATCTTGTGGTTGGTATTCCTCACCAATCCCTGCAATTAACTGCCTCTTCTCCTGTCCCAAGTCGACTTCAAGTCTGATTAGACGAGCTGTTCCAGGAACTTTTTCAGCATGAACTACTTTTCCTATCCTAATATCCATTTTCTTAAACTCCTCAAAACTGATGAATTCATTCATCGAGCTCTACCTCTTTCCATCACCCTTCAAAAATTCAAAATAAAGATTAGGAAGCTCTATAAGATTAGAACTAGATTACACCTAATTTTATTAATGTTCTTCGGGAAATAAGGCACAGATCGATATGACTGGTTTCTGGGAGAGGTTAAAGGTCTCTATAGAGGCCAAATTAAACAAACTAATGGAGAGGTTTGAGGATCCCATAGAACAACTGGATTATGCATATGGAAAGATGGTACAACAGCTGCACAACGTAAATATGGCCCTCGCGAGGGCCATAACAGCCAGGAAGAGGCTAGAGTTTGAAGTAGAAGAGATCGACGAGAAAATAACTAGACTTGATGAGAACGCCAAAAAAGCGATGAAAATTGGAAGGGAAGACCTAGCTAGAAAGGCGCTGGAGAGAAAACACATCCTTCTACTTCAAAAGGAGAGACTTGTAGGGAAAATATCTGAAATGAAGGAAGAAGAGGAAGGTCTTAAGAAAGTAAGAGACGACCTTGAAAGCAAGGTCGAGATGTTTAGAGCTAGGAAGGAGCAACTAAAGGCTGAATATTTGAGTGCAAAGGCACAAGCTGAGGTTAAGGAGATGTTGACTGGCTTTGGCGATGAGGTTGTGAACGTTGCGAGGATAGTTGATAGAGCAGATTCAAGGATCAGAGATCTAGAGGCAAGATCTGCGGCCATAGATGAACTCATAGCTGTTGGAGGAACGTTAGACGTACTTGAACCTGAGGAGAGGGATGAGATAGAAAGAGAGCTTGAAAAGGCGAGGCTCGAAAGTGAAATAGAAGAAGAAATGAAGAAACTGAAAGAAGAAATCTCAAGGGGCTGATAAAGATGCCCCGCCTCTCTATTTTTCTCATTGCTGCTCTCATAGTTGGGGGGGCATTTGCCTTTTTGGGCCTAATGTTCTTAATAGCTGCGAGCTATAATCCAGCACGCATATTCCCAGGAATAATTCTAATTGGACTAAGTGCTCTAACTATTTACGTCGGAACCTCTGGACAAAGAAGGGAGAGAAAGATAAGGGAAATACAAGATGATATAATAAGATTAGCAAGAAGAAGAGGAGGCAAGCTCACACTTACCGAAGTGGTCTCCGACCTGTGCCTTCCTGTCGATTTAGCGAGAGAAGCCCTTCTATCACTAGAGAAAAAGGGTATAGCTTATCTAGACTTTGAAAAGATAGAAGACGAGGGTGTAGAGGTCTACAGGTTTCCAGGCATTTAAGATCAAACTTTTCTTTCTTAAGTGGCGTTCGATCTGAAAAAGAAGTGAACTTTTTTATATCTTCCATCTGCATGATTCTCTGATTCGTTGGGAGGATGGATAAAGGAGATAGAAATCGTTTTCTCCTGACGTTAATGGGAGGATTCGTTGAATATGAGTTTGCTAAAGGTAAAACCACTTGGAGCTATTGGAGAAGTTGGAAGAAGCGCCATTCTCCTCGAAACTGAGGATAAGAGGATATTGCTCGATTACGGAATAAAGCTAAGGCCAAAACAAAGCCCACTTTTCCCTCCAGATGTTGAAGATGTGGATGCTGTGCTGCTAACGCACGCACATTTAGATCACTCAGGAGCATTGCCTCTCCTCTTCAGAGGAAGGAACTCCCCAAAAGTTTACGGTCTAGATATAACCAGAGATTTCGTTGAACTTCTACTCTACGATTCTATAAAGGTAGCAAAGAAAAGGGGATATACAATAGGCTACGGCCCAACTGAGATTAAGAAGTTCATGAAGAACTTTAGACCAATAGAATATGGCGTTCCCTTTAAGATAGGACCTGTTGAGGTCATTCCTTTTGATTCTGGTCACATACCGGGAAGTGCTATGTATTACGTGAGAACAGATGGCACCTCTCTCCTCTACACAGGCGACTTTAAACTTAGAAATACCAGACTATCTCGCGGGGCTGAAAGAGACCTTCCAGAAGTAGATCTCTTAATCACAGAGTGTACCTATTCTCAAAGAGAGCACCCAAACAGGAAAGGTCAGGAGAGACTCCTAAGAGAAGTAGTTAAGGATACGATCAATAGAGGAGGTCTGGCAATAATAGCTGGCTTTGCTATAGCTAGACTCAATGAGATCGCAATGATCCTATCAGCTGGTGGAATAAAGAACCTCTATCTGGACGGAATGGCAAGGGCTGGAACGGAAATTTTACTCTCGTATCCTCACAGGCTTAGAGATGATAAGGAGTTTGAGTTCTCTTTGAGGAATCTGAGAATGGTTGGAGATTGGAGAGCTAGAGAGAAGATCATAAGAAGACCATCTATCGTTCTAACAACCTCTGGAATGCTAGAAGGAGGACCAGTTTACTTCTACCTTGAGAAGAGAGGAGAGGATCCGGTCAGTTCACTAACTCTTACAGGATATCAGATTGAGGGAACTGAAGGAAGGAGGCTCCTGCAGGAGGGGGAGATATACATAGATGGAGAAAGAAAAACGATTGAGATGAGAGTAAATCAACTAGACTTCTCCTCACACGTAGGAAGGTCTGGGCTATTTGAATTTATAAGGATAGTAGCACCAAAGCAGGTCCTTCCGGTACATGGAGAAGAAGCCGAAAAGTTTGGGGAAGAAGTTCGTGAACTTATGGGTATAAGTGTATTGTCTCCCTCGCTGGAGGAAGAGATAACTGTCTAGAGGTAGATTCAAGAATCATTTTTAACTATAGGGTTCCTCGAAATTTCAAAGTAAGAATCTAAAGGAGCTATTTCTACGATCTCTGCATTCAAACCCTTAGATAGTAGCATTGACCTCATTTCTAGTAAGATATCAGGCGGAACTCTGAGTTCCATATCCTCAAGCTCCAAGTGGTACAGACCCTTACCTTCTAAAAGCTCTCTGAGAGCTAGCAATTCACTACGGCTTCCCTTTATAATACCAAATACAAGAGTACCCTGGTCAGTTATCCGTTGGTAGGGTTTTACTACATTTCTAGCCCTCCTCCTCCATCTATTGAGGACTTGCAGCTCCTTCACTTCCGCCGAACAAAAATAACCCAGAATTCCAGTCTCCTCCTCTACATACTTTAATACCTTTCTTGCTACCTCTTTGCTTCCAAAAACGGCAATTCCGCTATCATCTCTAACGTTATAGCCTCTAGATATGAGATCATACCTATTTCCCTCGCTAAACTCCAACTCATTAAGATTCAAGAAATGAGCTCCCACAGAATCAAGGAATCCTGCAAGTTCTATCAACCTTTTTTCGTAAGCTCTCTCAGGTATGGCTGGCATTTCTGCACCAACCCTAAAGTTGAAGTCTAGAGCAAGTCTAATCTTTTGCCAATCCCTCTCTTGCCAGCTATGAAATCTGATCTCGTCCAAACCAACAGATTCTAATCTCCTAAGACTAACAAGATCTATCCCTATAGAATTTGTATAAAGATGGATGTCAAAATCTCTTCCAAACTTCTCCTTTAGGATCTTTATATACCTACAAACCCTATCCATAACTAAACTAGGCTCTCCGCCAGTTATTCCCGCACCTTCTGCATCTATTAGGTTTGCTTCTCTCAAAACATCCTTTTCTTCTTTAACCTCAACTTCATCTGCAAGAATTATGTCCTTTCCCCTCTTTTCAGGAGAGATCGTGCAATAAAAACAGGAAGAGTATCGAGGACATATTCCTGTTATAAATATAACGAGCTTACCCCCCTTCCAACAGATTTCACAAGAAGGACTCTTACCTCGAACCATTAGTGAACCATAGGGGAGCTCTATCATGTCCTATTTTGCCTCCAACTACAGTCTTGTGATACGAAGGATCCAATAGCCCTCTTTTCTATCTGATGTTACAGAAGCCCAGCTTATCCTTTCACCCCACTCTCTGGCTTGCTCGACTGTCTCTCTGTCGTCAATTAAAACTAGCAAAGAACTTTTCGGATTAAGAGACTTTGCCTCCTTTGCCATGATGATTAGAGTCGATGGAAAGCTCTTTCCCCTCAAATCTATCTTTTTAACCAATTTCCTCTTCCCGGTCACTATCTTCTCACCCTATACCCTAATACAGCCCTAATGAGGTGATCATCGGCTCTTTCAGAAGTAGACTTAACCATAAGATAGCCGTTCTCTCCATCGCTGTAATAACTGGGCATTACGCCCAGGATTTTGTAATCCAGTTTCTTGTAGAGAGAAATGGCTGGTTCGTTTGAGACCCTCACTTCAAGATAAATTACATCTACTCCATAAGTGCCAACCAACCCTTCTTCAGCTCCCTTCATGAGTGCTGTAGCTATTCCTTGCCTTCTATGTTTTTTCTCTACAGCTATGGAGAGAACGTGTCCGAGTTTAACCGGACTAAATCGATAGTACTTTTCTTCAACCCTGCACATTACATAACCAACTATTTCGCCAGCCGATTCCGCTACAAGAAAAGCTTCAGGCCAGTGCGTGTAGTTTTCTAAGAAGAAGAACGAAGGATAGTTCTCTGGGAGAAAAACCCAGTTAAGCTTAACTACATGGTCCAAATCCTTAGGATCGAACCTTCTTATGATGTACTGTTTCTGCATTAGCCCACCTCTGTCAGAAAAATCTTACATCAAACAAAGTTTTAAACGCCACCCAAACGATCACAATGGGGTAAAGAGGAAAGTGTATCCAACACCTTACAAACTAATCGTTGATGTAGTGAATAGGAGCTTTAGGATAGTTGACGTTACTGAAACGCCAGCTGGGCTCGAGATGTTAGTGGATAGAGTGGACCCGGATGAATCCAGAGAAAGGTTCAAGAGGATAGCTGAAGAGCTCATTCCCAACGGATTTGTACCAAAACTCCTTCCAGGAAGGCCTTATCTAAGACTAATAGTGTTTCCCGCCAAAATTCCGTCTAGAAGATCAAAAATAATTTATCTAGTGATGCTGATAGCCACGATCTGCACCGTAACATTCTCGGGCTACCTCTACAGTAAGAACGCTGTAGAGATACTAAGCAAAATTGGCATAACTCCCAGCATAAACATAATCTCTAGTGCCCTTATGTTTACGATCTCTGTATTTTTTACGCTTGGAACTCATGAATTGGGTCACATGGTGGCTACTAAGATAAAAGGAGGCGAGTGGGAACCCCCAATGTTCATTCCAGGAGGTCCTCCTCTTGGCACTTTTGGGGCTATAATCTTCGGGAGGAGAATGCCATTAAACAGGGATGAGCTCTTTGATTTAGGATTATCTGGTCCCATAACGGGCCTCATAGCATCGCTTCCAGTTTGCTACTTCGGCCTTAGGGGCTCAATACCTCTTGATCCTTCTCTAATAAGCGCTTTGAAAAAAGAAGGAGTTAGAGCTCTTTGGTGGGAGCAACCCATCTTCTCTTACATGTTTAAGTTAGCTGGGGTTCCTCAAGGCAAGATCATTTACCTAAGCTCGGTTGCACTTGCAGGATGGGTCATCCTAACCGTGACCTTCCTTAACCTCATGCCAGTCTCCCAGCTCGACGGAGGTCATGTATGCTATGCCTTATTTCCTGACGAAAGGATAAGGCGGTTTATATCAGCAATAACAATAATAACTTCCTTTGTCTTTCTTAGGCCAGAAATGGCATTTTTGCTCCTGATATTCAGCCTTTTTGTCCGACATCCTCCTCCACTGGACGAATACAGCTCCCTTTCTAAGAAAAGAGCCTATTTTGGAACAATCCTTTACCTCGCTGCGTTAGTCCTCACTTTTCCTGTCACCCCTGAACTTTATGCGCTCCTCAGGAAATTCCTCTAAACTCAAAGCTTTTATCTGACCTCTTGAAAGATCTTGTAAAGAGGGTCGCCAATGAGTGCTAGGGAAAAAGGCGAAGAGAAAGCCGTGAGGATACTTTGGCCATCAGAATCTTTGCTGAAGACTATCGAAAAAGAGGTTGTAAGTAGCCCAGTTATAACTCCACAGTCTTTAGCGATCAAACATGGAATAAGGGTCAGTACTGCAAAGAGGTTGCTCAGAGATTTTTACAAGAGGGGACTAGTTGTATACGTCAACGGTAACTCAAAACTTAGGATTTATAGAGGAGTTAAGGCAAAGTAAACATTGTTCTTCTTCGTGGGGAAGGGAGAGATCTTGCTTGAAGGGGTCGGAGAGTATACAGTAAAATTGAAAACAAAGGCTGGAGACGTTAAGATTCTCTTAACTAGGCATTTATCTCCTATCACTGTTGAGAGGCTTTACAAGAACGTTCCTCTAAGTGGGCTAACAATAAAAGCGAATGATCTCCTATATATCAGCATTAATCTGGAAGGAAGGCTCGAAAGACCATTAAAAAAGCTAAAGAAAGGTCAATTGGTCTTCTCTCCGGCTAACAAATCTCTCATCATAGCACTAACTGACTTAAATATAGATTTCCCAGTAACCCCCTTAGGAGAGGTTCTAGAGGGAATGGAAGTTCTTAGATCGATAGGAACTGGAGAGAAGGTAGTTTTATCGACTTAACCAGTAAAATGCTCCCATCCTCCCTTATGAAGTCTTATTCTTCTCGAATTTTGCACGACAACAATGCCGGTTCTTGAAATCACTTTTCCAATAGGAATCGCTTTAAGACCTTCGGAAGAGAGAGCAAGTTTCACTTTTGGCCAATCCGGGGGTGATACTGTAAAAACGAGGTGAAATTCTTCACCACCATAAAAAATAATCTGAATTGGGTCCAAACCTTTTCTTGATATGAATTTAATCAATTCATCTTCAACAGGAAGATTTTCCACAAGAAAACCAACCTTGCTTGTTTTGGAAAGATGATTTAGGGAAGCGTAAAGTCCATCACTGCTATCAATTGCTGAAGTAACTACTCCAGATTCAGATAAAATTAATCCCTCTCTTAACGGGGCTTTTGGCATAAAAACAGATTCTAATGCCTTCTTCCTTATTTTATCAGGGAGTTCGAGACCTTCCAATAAGGCCTTAAATGCTAATGTATTCCAACCAAAGAACCCGGTTACAGCAACTATATCGCCCTCCTTAGCACCATCACGAGAGATAAGTTTCTTCCTAACCCTACCAAAAGCTGATATGGAAATCACAACTTCCTTTGCTTCACCTAAGTCGCCACCAAGCAGATAAGAACCGTATTCTGCAGCCCCCTGATCTAATCCTTTGAATATCTCCTTAAAGGAATTTAAATCGAAATCGGATGGGAGAGCAACGGAAGCTAGGAACCCTTCGGGCTTTGCTCCTTTAGCTGCAAGATCCGCTACATTTGCAACAATGCATTTCCTTGCAAGCTGCCAATATGTCATTCCAGGAAGTCTATCAGTTGACTCCGCTACAAAGTCAGTGTTAAAAACATAGATACCCTTTTCTAGAGAAAGGGCATCAGCATCGTCCACCCCTAGCTTAAGAAGAGATCTAGGATCTATTCTTACTAGCTTCATCACTAGCTCTATGAGCTTTCTCTCACCAAGTTCGGATAATCTCATCCTCCGAAACTTCAAGGCATAATGTTAAAGATTTATCCCACCTAAGCAAGATGGATGCTTAATGGCTAGAAAAGTCGTTATAATGGGTGCAGCTGGAAGAGACTTCCATAATTTCAACGTGTTCTTCAGAGACAATCCAGATTATCAAGTCATTGCCTTCACAGCTGCCCAACTCCCTGGCATAGCTGGAAGAGTATATCCACCAGAGCTTGCAGGTCCTAGATATCCGGATGGGATACCCATAATTCCAGAGGAAGAACTACCTCAAATAATCGAAGAGAAAGGGGTTGATGTCGTTGTATTTGCTTACAGCGACATTTCCTTCAACTACATTATGGAAAGGGCTTCTATAGCTCAATCATGTGGAGCTGATTTCATGTTGCTTGGACCTAAAAGCACTATGCTGAAGTCTGAAAAACCAGTAATTGCAGTAACTGCTGCAAGAACAGGTTCTGGGAAGAGCCAAACTAGTAGAAGAGTGGCAAAAATACTCAGAAAGAATGGACTTAAGGTTGTAGTTGTAAGACATCCTATGCCTTATGGGGACTTAAGAAAACAAGTGGTACAGCGATTTGAGACGCTAGAAGACTTAGATAGAAATGAATGTACGATTGAAGAGAGAGAAGACTATGAACCGCACCTAAGGATGGGAAATGTGGTTTATGCAGGAGTGGATTACGAAAAGATCTTGAGGAGAGCAGAGAAGGAAGCAGATATAATCCTTTGGGATGGAGGGAACAACGACTTCCCCTTCTACAAACCAGATCTTTTGATAACCGTAGTTGATCCTCTAAGGGCAGGTCACGAGCTAACTTATTGGCCAGGAAGCGTGAATGTCAGGATGGCCGATGTAATAATCATAAATAAAGTGGACAGTGCTTCCAGAGACCAGATCGAGAGTGTGAGGCGAAATGTGATCTCAGTAAACAATAAAGCTATTGTAATAGAGGCAGCATCTCCGCTGATCGTCGATAGACCAGATCTAATAAGGAACAGGAAGGTGGTGGTTCTTGAGGATGGTCCAACGATTACTCACGGTGAAATGCCTACAGGGGTTGGATACATTGCTGCAAGGAAATTTGGAGCTTCTGAAATAATAGATCCCAGACCTTGGCTGAAGGGATCCCTAAAGAAAGCATATAAGAGATACAAGCATATTGGACCGGTCCTTGCTGCGATGGGATATGGCAAGATGCAGATGAAAGAACTCGAGGGGGTACTGAACTCAATACCAGCAGACTCTGTGATCCTCGGAACTCCAACAGATCTGTCAAGATATCTTAGCTTGAACAAACCCGTGGTTCATGTTAGATATGAACTGCAGGAGATAGGCAGCCCAAATCTGGAGGAGATTATGTCTGATTTCCTTTCTGAGAGGGGATAATATGGAGAGAAGGCTTTGGTTACTCAGCTGGAAGGAACTCAAAGATGTAAGAAAGAAAGTTAGGTTCGTTGCACTACCAATAGGGGTTGTGGAAGCTCATGGACCTCACCTCCCTTTAGGAACCGACTTCTTGATCCCTCAATATATCTCAGCAATACTAGTTGAGAAACTAAATGGTCTCCTTGCTCCCACAATTCCATATGGGGTTACAACTTCGTTAACTGGTTTTCCAGGATACCTCTCGATAGAGCGAGAAACTTTAAAGAAGTTGATTTTTCAGACCTTAAACTCGCTGAAGAGAAGCGGATTCGATAAAGTAGTCATAATAAATGGCCATGGCGGCTCAGAGCACATGAATGCGATAGTTGAAGCTATGAAACAAGCTTGGCTTGAGCTACGGGTGAGAACCCTGCTCATCAACTGGTGGGCATATGCTGCTAAGAAATCAAAGGAGATTTTGGGTTCAATAGGAGGTCACGCGGGAACTGAGGAAACAGCCATGATAATTGCGATACAGGAGAATCTTGTGAAGAAAGAACTTTTTGATAAGTCTCAGATCTTTTTGATTGAAGAGGGAATAGAGGCTTTCCCTCTACCAGGCTCCATTTTGATATACCACCCTGAGGATAAGGCAGAAATTCCTCCAAAAGAGGCTTGCATGGAATTTGCAAGGGAAGTAATCGAGATAGTAGCTAGAGTTATTGAAAGAACCTTGAAAGGATGGGAAGTTCAGTCCCTTGATACAGAACTTAAATAATCCACTGAGATCCTTTACTTAGGAATGAAAAGAGCTAAGATAATCGCAACCTTAGGCCCAGCGTGCGAAAACCTCGAAACGATCGTCATGATGCTAAGAGAGGGAGTAGATGCTCTTAGAATTAATTTTGCTCACGGCGAAACGAGATATTGGGATGAATTAATCAATACAGCCAGAAGAGCCTCATCACTCGTGCACAAAAAAGTAGCGTTCATAGGAGATCTTTCAGGTCCTACTGTAAGGTTAGGAAAGTTTGATGAGATAGGTGTGGAAAAAGGCGAGGAGGTTACATTCTTTCTATCCGCTGAGACCGAAGGATCTAAGAAGATACCTATCCCGGAGGAGAAGGTTTTCTCTGTAATTTCGGAAGGAGATGTTTTGCTTATCGATGAAGGCAGGGTAAGGCTAGTAGTCAAGGAGATCGGCACAAAAGAGTTCAAGGCTCTTGCCCTAAATTCTGGCACAATAAGAGCAGAGAAGAATATCGCAATTAAGAACAAAACAATCCCACTTCCACCACTTTCCGAGAAAGACGTAAGCAACGTAAAGTTCGTGGTCCAACATAAGATGGACTACGTTGGAATGAGCTTCGTTAGAACTGGGCAGGACATTTCACTGCTAAGACGGCTTTTAGACGAACTAGGAGGAGAAGATGTGGGAGTCATAGCAAAAATAGAAACAAAGGATGCAGTTGATAACATATCCGAGATAACGGAACAAGCTGACGCCATACTAGTCGCTAGAGGTGATCTCGGACTACATTATGACTTAGAGACCATACCCAATATTCAGCGCAGCATAATTAGCGAGGCCCTTCGCAAAGGAAAGCCTTCGGTGGTTGCCACCCAACTTTTAGAATCGATGATAGAGCACCCCTTTCCGACAAGAAGCGAGGTTGTTGACATAATGTCAGCTGTTCTTGATGGAGCAGATGCCCTATTACTAGCAAGTGAGACAGCAATAGGGAGATATCCAATAGAGGCCGTAAGGTGGATGAGACGCGTAATTGAAGAAGCTGAGAGAGAGTTTAAGCCTCCAAAAATAAAGCCGGAAGCTAAAACCATATATGATAGATTTGCAAAGGGAATCGCTCTACTTGCCGACAGTCTTGGAGCTAAGATCATAATTTTCACAAGAACTGGCGCAACCGCCAGAAGAATGTCGGCACATAGACCAAGATCAATGATCTACGCTGCATCCAACGATGAAAAAGTATCAAGCAAACTGACAATTTACTGGGGGGTATTTTCATATACGCTCAAAAGCAAAACAGAAGCCGAAGCAATTCAAGACTTCATTAATAAGTTAAAATCCGAGGGTAAACTGTCCTATGGTGACGTAGTTGTATTTACCTATGGTTTGAGGAGAGGAACGACGGATATAGTTAGGATAATAGAGATCTAATGTAGCCTTCAAGAACTGAGCTCAGAGCATAGTTTTCAGTTAACCTTCTAGATCCTCTTCTTCCAACTCCTCTGCTCTTTCCTCGTATGAGAACTCTCCTTCTCCAGAGTAATAGACCTTATCGTCGTAGTTTAGGGGGATTTCCTTCGTTAAGAACTTCCTCATCCTGTAGATGAACTCCATTGCTATGCCTATGGTCGTCTTATCCCTAACCTTGCGTTTATAGGCATAGGCATCGACAAAAGTACCTCCGCGGAAATCAGATACTAAGAAAAGGCAGCCCTTGTACTCAAACATATAACCAAATAAACTGAATTGAGCTTCGTAAAGCATGAAGATCGTTGGCATGCCAAAGACGTGCATTAGCTTGAAGAGAGCGACATCGCTATCTACTCCTAGGTCTTCTGATTCCTCATCCTCCAAGATACGGGGACCATACTCCTCTTCCTCAATTTCTTTAGCAGTGGGGTTCTCGTGAGGGCCCTCTATCTTCTCAAGTGAGGCTATGAACTCCCTTAAGTAGGCTGGAAGCTCATCTCCATACTGCTCCAGATAAGAATCTCTTATATATTTCCACATAGCCTTTTTAGCTTCCATAGGAATACCTCCTTAGTTCCTTTAACACTTTAACTCATCCTAACCTGGCTCCCACACCCATACCACTTTCCCAGATATTGCCTTAAATCCATGTTTTATAAGCAACTCAATAACCTTCCTTGAGGGTTTCTTATCAAATACGATAACGATCCCCTTTCCGTATTCGCTAGCGTAACGTTTGAAACCGCCTTTACGATGTCCGCTTCTCGAAAATCTTCCTCTAAGATGGCCTAGAATGTGAGATGGATCAGCAGAGCTTGTTTCAGCTTCCCAGATGTAGTTCTTAGACTCAAAATCAGGAACTGTTCCATAGGATTTTGCCCATTTCCATTTAGACTTACCATTTATTGGATGTAACGATTCTCCGAAGCGATTTGCTACTCTATAAAGCCTTTCCTCGGCCTTTCTATGACGAGGACCTGGAGTTACTTTTTTCCTAGACTTCTTCCACCACTCAAATATTTTCCTTTTTCTCCTTCTTACTCTTAAGATCTCAGGCGTCTGAGACCTTTGATCTACCTCCAAGGGCCTTGCAGGTCGTAATTTCTCTATTATCTTGAGCTGCTCCTCTGGATCTGTGGGCAAAAACGACCACCTCTTCTCGAACTCCTTCAAGTCCTCCATCAAGTCCCCCTTTATCTGAGGCTTTACTGGTCCCTTGGGTTTTAGATCATCCAGGTTAGGCTTCTTAGGCTTATTGAGGATTTTAGAAACTCCGTACAATGCTGAGCTAACAGCAAATCCTATTAGGACGGACTTCTCTAGGGAGAGGGAGATGGTTCCTGCGTAGGATAAGGCTCCGTAGCCAGTAGCCCCCAGGACACCCGTTATCGCAGCCCCTTTTATCCCTGCTGCAGCTGACCCTATAACTGGAAGCGCGCTCCCCAAAGTTAGGACAGTTATGACTGCTCCCGCTGCAACCGCTCCAGCAACCGCTATCTCCTTCTTGTGCCTTTTGCACCAGCTCCAGAAGGAAGAAGCCTTGCCTTTAAGCCAATTCCAAGCATACTTCAGCTTATCTTTTGCCCTGCTAAGGAAAGATCCCCCTCCTTTCGCAGCTTTGACCTCTGGCTCGTTCTTTTCGAGGCCATAGCCCTTGAATCTCTCCTTAAGCTTCGTTCTGGCGGATGATACCGCTTCCTTGACCCTTGAGAAGGAGGAGACTATTTTATCCCTCGCTGAGGAAAGGACTCTCTTCGCCGAGTTCAGAGCCGAACTCAGAACTCTCTTTCCCTTGCTCAGAACTCCCTTAAGCCATCCCATGGATCCGGATTCGATCTTGCCAGGAGGATCGGCCAAAGTTGCTCCGGGCCCGTAAACCGTCACCATTTTCCATGATCCCTTTACATGCTTTCCCTCAAGCCTGAGGCAGATTATTTCGTGCACTTCGAACAGGTTGTCCTCTTTTCCCAGCTCCCTTACCTCTATGACCTTGAAGAACTCATTTCCAACGAAAACCTGCCAGAGACCTGGGTCTCTAGGCTTATCATACCCGAGGCTAAGCATTCTCGGCCCAAGGTTCCTCACGTATACCTCGGGGCTATCGGTGCCTATCCCAGTTGAGGAAATGACTTCTATGGAGGTGTAACCCCCAACTAAGTCAAGTCTTCTCAACGAGCTGGAGATCCAAGAGGCAGTTGGAGGAAGGAAGATTAGAATCAAAAGGGCAGATAGGAGCAAGATCTTGACGATAAGAGCAGGATTGGAGGCTCCTTTTTTCCTTCCAAACCCAATCAATTCTCAATTTATGAATGTTGAGATAATATAACTTTTCCCTCGTTGTTTAAGCTGATGATTCTAATAAATCCAAGAATTGTTAAAAATTTTCAAAAATTCAACCAAGACCTAGATCACCTAGGTCCCATTTAGCATTCGCTAGGCTAACTAGCTCTTCTTAAGGTCAAAGACGCTCTTTTGCATGGTTTGAAGGACTCATCAGCTTAAGTATTCTATTTTTCATAAGGATTGTTATTTCTTTATCATATGAAGGTCATTTTATTAAAATAATTGAAACTGGGTTTCATGGCATGTCATCGATGGATTAGCATATTTATAAATTGAGTTGGGATAGCGCCTTATCATTGTGGAGAAAAGTTCCCCATGAGACCTCTTTTCATGATATGAATTTTGATATCACATATCTGATGGGATGGAGACAATCGACTACTCGTTTGATTTTCAGTAGAAAATGAACATATTAAATGATCTTAGAATAATTTATTTTCAAATAGAATTCTTCTTTATGTCTTTTTTCTTTTTTCTCAATAAATGATTAATAAAATGGAAAATTATGAATTACCATCCTAGCATTAAATGCATATGATATTTCCGAGATGATGATCTCATCTACCATTTGGTACTCGCATGCGATCCGAGGGTCAATATGAAGAGAAAAACTTATATTTGGGATATGATTAAAAAACATAACCCCTTTGGAGAGGGGTCATTAAGGAGGGATATGATATATGCCATCCAAACCAGTGAGGTTTCTGCCTCTAGCTCCGATATACAGGATGATTAAGGAAGCAGGTGCAGAAAGAGTCAGCAACGCCGCTAGAAGCACCCTTGCCTATCATATGGAGAAGTTCGGCATGAGAGTGGCCAAGCAGGCCGTTGACATGGCTCATCACGCAAGAAGAAAGACCGTTACCGACAGAGACATCGAGCTCGCAGTAGAGGCAATCTTGGGCAGGTAAAATCTGCCCTCCTCTTCCTTTTTTTATTTTTTATCATGCTAGCATCTAAGACTAGCTACATTTTTTCAGAGGTCTTTTTTCTAAAAAGACGGGCCCGGCGGGACTCGAACCCGCGACCACCGGCTTTCTTCAAGTAGAAAATCTCTAATATCTGCGGTTTTAGACGCAGACTTTCCGAAGGCCGGCGCTCTAATCCTACTGAGCTACGGGCCCAGTCACATTATTTTCTTTTTAGATTATTATAGTTTGCGTAAGGTACAGTGTCTTTACAATAGCATTTTACGTCATAAAATGGACCAATATTTATGCTGGAAATCCCTTAGGAAATCATATCGACATATACATCGATCCTAATGATAGAGACATTTTCATATCGATTACACATTAATAAGGCTCTTAGCGATTATTCGTGAAAGTCAAAACTTCTCCTCTATCTATGTTTACTAATCCATTGAGATCTCTTCTAAGAGATCACTTACCTCATTTCCAGTTCGATTTAACGATTTAATCCTTTCACATGTTTAAATTAGTCTTTTTCTTCGTAAAGATGTGGAATATGGAACCGAAATTAGGCTGCATGAATAACCCTCTAAACAACGTGCTAGAGGAAATAAGGAAAGTTCTTGAAATGGGCTTTCAATTCATTGAACTAACTGTGGAATGGCCTCTTTCGACCGTTGAAGTCCTTGAAGGAGTCAAAGCCGAATTAAGTGATTTATTAACTTCTTTCGACATTCCTCCTTTAATTCATGCCCCTTGGTACTTAGAAATCGCATCTCCTTATGAAATGGTAAGAGTAGGGGCAATAAAAGAGGCAGAAAAGATATTAAACCTGGCAAGGAAGTTAGATGCCAAGATAGTTACATTTCACCCCTTTTCCCCAAAATGGCTAGCTGTTCTCAAAGAAAGTGCCAAAAAGCTCAATTTAAATGCGTTTAGTGAGCTTATAAAGCTTGGTAGAGAACATTCCGTTACCATATGTTTAGAAAACACTGATACAGGGGCCTTCACTTCGATATCTTCCATGAACTTCATATTTTCGAGCGTCCCTGAGCTTAGGCTAACCTTAGACTTGGGCCATGCTTGGCTCGGGGGGAGTGAGAAACTTAAAGCCTACATAAGACACTTAGGATCCAAAATAGTACACGTCCATGCACATGATAACAATGGACAACTGGACTTGCATCTTCCGGTAGGAGCGGGAAAGCTAGACTGGAACTTGGCGTTAGGATTGCTTAAGTTCTTGGATTACAATGAGACCATTACGATAGAGCCTCACGTAGAGGATCCAGCATATCTACTCTATTCAAAGGAGAGGATTCTCGAGTATTGGGATAGAGCCAAAGAACTAGAACCATAGAACGCTAAACTAATAAGATACTTAAAGGAGGGAGGAGCGCTTAACACGCCCTTAGAACTCTTTTTATTCTTTAATCAATCAAAACCTAAAAGGTTGAGATCAATCGTCCTAGTTGCCTCTCTAAAGGATATGGCCGCGAAAAACATGTACTCGCTCCTTAAAAGCGAGTTTGGTGAAGAGTTTAGGGTAGGCGAGTGTGAAATCTTCCTTAGAAAGGTAGAAGGAGAGGCTCTTTATGCAAAAGAACCAAAGGATCTTGAAGGAGAGGGATCAGATGCAATTATCGTCCTGTCAAGGCATAGCGGAACTCCTGGGGGACCTATAATAACTACCCATGTGCCTGGGAATTTTGGGCCAGCTATTTATGGAGGAGAAGATAGGAAAATAAGTATTGCGATGCCATTTTTCATGAAAAATTTCTTAAGAGCGGTTAGGAGCAGAGCCGAGGGAATAGGTTATCCCATAGCCCTTGAACCAACGCATCACGGTCCCTCATTAGACGTTCCGATGGCTTTTGTTGAAGTAGGTAGCAGCGAAGAGAACTGGAAAGATATCAGAGCTTGTAAGGCGGTAGTCCTTTCAGTGGTTGAAGCTCTTAGCACAAGGAGGGAACAAAAATTCACGCCAGCAATCGCGATTGGGGGACTTCACTTGAACCCCAAGTTCACTAGGTTAGAGCTGACTTCTGAATATGCTATAGGCCATTTCATAAGAAAGCTTGACACAAAGTACTTAGATTTGGATATGCTCAGGAAGGCGATAAATAGAAGCGTAACTAAGGCCAGAGTTGCGATACTTGACTGGAAGGGAATTAAGGGGGAGAAAAGGAGAGAAATAGTTGAATTGCTAGAGAACCTTAATGTAAGGGTGATCAGGACAAAAGATGCTCTGAGAGGAGAGAAGCTTGCGTAAAGAACGTCCAAGATACAGGACACTTTTCTTCTTCGACAGAACAGTTCCTAGAGAATTATACTATAAGATCCAAAAGAGGCTAAACATCATGGGATACGGCGCAGTTTGGCAGCCGAATTCAGCGATGAAAGATGTCAGAAATTTCGAGGAGATATGCAAGTACTGCAGGGCGAGGAGAATACGCATCATCGCATCCTTTTATCGAGATCTGAGATTACCGAAGGGGTTTGAAAGAGATCTTTTCCTCATAAATCTTAGAGGAGGAAGACATAAAAGCGTTAATAAGATAATTTCTCGCCTTTTCTTAACACTGCGTTCTCTTGAAGAGGAAAGTGAAGAAAAATGATTTGTAAAGATAGGTTTTAGAAGGATCCCGATCTGTTCAGGGAAGAACTCGAAAACAAAAGATTTAATACTTCACAGATCATCGCTAAATGAAGGGAGGAACTGAGAGATCTTGCTGGGCCTTTCCTCCAATTCAAAGGAGGATTCGAATAAGAAAATTTCAATCACTCGTTTGGTGTTTGACGTCGTTAAACCTCACAAACCGGACATTGTAGAGTTATCAGAGGCTATTGCAAGGCTAAACGGCGTGAAAAGGGTTGATATAGATGTTAAGGACTATGATTCCAACATCGAGAGGCTGAGGCTCGTCACAGTTGGGGACAGCCTGGACCTTGATATAATCAAAGAAACCATAAGACGGTATGGCGGAAATGTAGCTAGTTTAGATGGTGTAAGTACTCTAGGAGAGTCCGAAGGGGAGTAATAAAGTTCCTTTATAGGGCTGAGTGGATCTATGGTCAAGCCAAAAATCTATCTTGAGACGCATGGCTGTACGATGAACAGAGCTGACTCAGAGGCTATTTTCAGAATTCTGAAGGAATCCAACTTTGAAATAACAAGTTCTCCAGAAGAAGCCGACCTTCTCATACTAAATACGTGTAACGTGAAGCAACCAACGGAACAGAGAATGTTGAGTAGAGCTAAGACTCTTTCCTTACTTAACAAGCCTCTTATAATAGCTGGTTGCATGGCAGCCACTCAGCCAGCTCTTATTAGAAGATATGCAGCTGCTCTGATAGGGCCTAAGTCGATTAGTATAATATCTAATGTGGCCAAGGAGGTTCTGGAAGGAAAAAGAGGCATTGAGATAGTAGAAGATCTTTCGATTAACAAAGCCGAAATGAAAAGGGTTCCTTTTTCTAAAGTTTCAGCTGCCATACCTGTGGCAGAAGGGTGCCTAGGACAATGCACTTATTGCATAACAAGATTTGCAAGAGGAAGGCTTAAGAGCTACCCACCAGACTCAATTGCAAGGGTAATAAGGGGTTATGTTGTTGAAGGATTTAAGGAGATTTATCTAACAGGCCAAGATTTGGGAGTCTATGGATGGGATATAGGAACAAACATAGCCAAGCTTCTTAAGGCAATTAAAGAGATAAAAGGCGAATTTAGAGTAAGAGTAGGGATGATGAACCCCATGGGCGTAAAGGCAATTATCGATGAGCTTCTTGAGTCATTTTCCGACCGAAGAATCTACAAGTTCTTCCACATGCCCGTTCAAAGTGGAAGTGACAAAGTGTTGAGGCTAATGAAAAGAGGGTACAGTTCTAAAGACTTCTTAGAAATTGTAAGACGAATAAGGGAGAGATATCCAATCAGCACAATAGCTACGGACATAATTGTTGGATTTCCAGGGGAGAGTGAGGAGGACTTCGAGCAAACTGTCTCCCTAATAAAGGACGTAAAACCAGAAGTCGTTAATATCAGCAAGTTCGGTCCAAGGCCAGGTACTGAGGCAGCAAAAATGAAGAAACTCCCCACAAAAATTGTAAAGGAAAGAAGCAGAATTGTTAGTGAGCTCTGCGCCCAAATAAAACTTAGAAGAAATGAAAAGCTTGTTGGAAAGGAGTTCTATGTATTGATCACAGAGAAATACAGGGAGAAGGCCCAGGGGAGAACTGGTTTCTATAGGCCGGTCTTAATAGAGCAAGAGGTTGAGCTTGGAAGTTTCTATAGGGTAGAAATAGTCGGAGCGAGGAGTAATTATTTAATCGGAAAGGTTATAGAGTTGTTAGCAAGAAGAGAAGTCAGTGGACCTTGTCATATCTCAACTGAAAGCGGTCGATGGGACTTGACCCCTTAAAAAGGTTCAAATTTTTCTTGGATTATCCTACCATAGATTTGAATTGAAGATTCTACCCCTCGCCTTTGACAGCTTAGGAACGAGGAGCATGGCTACGCTAGTCGAGACGGCAGATCTCAGAATCCTGATAGATCCTGGTGCTGCCTTGGGTCCATCAAGATACGGGCTTCCTCCACACCCTATAGAAAAGGAAAGACTCAAAGAACACAAAAAGAAGATAAAGGAAGCTGCTAAAGACGCTGATGTATTAGTAATAACTCACTACCACTTCGATCATTACCTAAGGGACTTTCCAGAAATGTATCAGGGCAAGGTCTTGCTGCTGAAAGATCCTGAAAGCTGGATAAATGAAAATCAGAGAAATAGAGCTTATGAGCTTCTATCCAAAATAGAAGGAAAGCCAGCTAGAATAGAGATAGCAGATGGAAGAGAGTTCTCTTTCGGTAGGACCAGAATAAAATTCTCGCAACCATTTCCGCATGGCAGGGAGGGAACAAAGCTAGGGTTTGTCCTAATGTGTTTAGTCGAATCAGGAGGGCAAAAAATCCTTTTCTCAAGCGATATAGGTGGACCGAGTTATCCTCCAACTGCCAAGTGGATAATTAGAGAGAGGCCAGAGTTGCTCATAATCGATGGGCCAGCTACCCTTTTTATAGGCTGGAGAGAGCCTCTTGAAATCCTCTCAAAAGCAAACGAACTTCTTCTAAACATATTAGATCAAGTCAGACCATGGGAGGTAATAATTGACCATCACTTAGTTAGGGACTTGGAGTGGATGGAAAAGATAAGACCTGTTATTGAAGCTGCCAGGAAAGAGGGTATCTGTGTTGAAACAGCGGCCGAATTCTTGGGACAGAGACCAGATTTCCTTGAGGCAAAAAGAAAGGAATTATATGGTATTACAGATTAAGGTTGGACTAGATCTCTACTGCCTCTCCCGGTCTTAACTTTAAAACTCGAACCTGAATGCCAAGCTTTCTAATTTCTTCCTCCAAAGCTTCTGGAGTTCCCTTAAGCACAGGAAATGTTCCCCAATGCATTGGAGCTACAACCTTCGATTTGAGAATCTTAACAGCTAAAGAGGCCTGGACAGGATCCATCGTGTAATATCCTCCTATAGGCAGCATGCAAACCTCGGGGGAGTACAGTTCACCTATTAAACTCATTCCTCCAAAAAGACCAGTATCTCCTGCATAGTAAAAGGTCCTACCTCCTATTCTAACGAGAAATCCTACGGGACTCCCAATATCTGAGCTGTGGACGGCCTCTGTTAGAGCTATTTCTACGCCTTCAACGTCAAAAAAGCCGCCTATATTAGCCCCTACAGCCCTTGCTCCCTTTTCGGTTGCATAGTTAGCAAGCTCAAAGATCCCAACTATGACGCCTCCTTTCTCCTTAGAGAGCCTTATTGCATCGTTTAAACCGTGATCTGCATGGGAATGAGAAACTGCGTATATGTGGGCCCCTTCAAAATCTTTCAGCGATATTGGACATTTAGGATTGCCCTCTATCCAAGGATCAAAAGCTATTCTCTTACCCTCTGCTTCTAGGAGGAAGGCAGCATGACCTAACCAAGTTATCTTAGCCATCCCGATTGCAATTTCCCTATTTTCAAAAATATTAAGTTTCCACATTAGTGCTTATTTTAGGTCAGAGTCAGCAAAGAATCTAAGATAGCCTTTCTTACTTTTGCAGACCTTTCCTTCCTAAACATTGATAGAAGAGCGGAATAAGATCTACTTTTGAGAGAGGGATTCTCCATCGCTAGAATCCCAAGTTGAGTTGCTATCGACTCCCTCACCCTCTTGTTTGGATCCTTCTCGAAGGCTTCTAAAAGGTCCTCTAAAACCTTTTCTGAGAAATCTGGCATTCTAGATCCGAGATTCGACAAGAGCTTTACAGCTGAAATCCTCACCTGCACATCAGGCCATTCAAGCCACTTCTCAATCTCATCTATCAACTTGCCATTTGAATACTCCTGAACAGCGCTCATCAATAGGAGAAGGGTTGCCAGGAATAGATCTTCATCAGATTCCTCAATTATTGATCTGAAGAGGGGTAACAAGGAGGGATCCTTCCTCAGGAAAGAAGCACAGGCAGCAAGGATCTTTTCCTCCTTTGTACCAGAGGCCATCGCTGAAAGTGTTTTGAAATCGACCTGGGCAGCTATCAGTATGATAGCAAGCCATTTCCTGAGAGATCGAACCGTTATACTTGAGAACGCGTCCTTAAAACTTTTCTTTTCAAAAACCGCTGATAAATCCTGTCTTTCTTTCTCCAAATCCTCAATAGCTGGTAACTCCTCTGATTTCAATCCAAGAGCCAATTGAAGTGCTAGCGCCATTAATCGGATATCTTCTTGCTTAATCAATCAAACCAACTCCCTTCTCATTTGAATGCCTTAAAATCTAAGCAGCATTGCTGAATTGAATATTTCCAATGTAAAAATGTTCTACTTTTTTATAGAAGCACAGTGTTAATCTTCCAAGGTTTGATGGGGGTCTAAATATGGAACAAGAACAGTCTGCAGAGCCCCTGATAATAGTTAGCGGTAAATCCATCAAGATAGGTGGTCCTTTCCCAAAATTAAGGGAAGGAGAGCAGCTGATTAGAAAGACGGCATCAATATGCCCCATATGTTACAGACTGTTACCAGCCATTATATTTGAGAGGGAAGGAAAGGCTTTCATAAGAAGAATCTGCCCTGATCACGGTGAAATCGAAGAATCTTATTGGGCAGATGCTGAGTATTTGCGACGAGCCCTGAGATACGAAACTGTAGGAGTTAGGGTCTCTAAAAATGTAGAAGCTAGGGCCCCATGTCCATTCAGTTGCGGTCTATGCTCCATGCATAGAAACTCAACTGCCCTTGCTAATCTGGTTGTAACAAATAGATGTGATTTCTCGTGCTGGTACTGCTTCTTCTATGCAGAGAAAGCTGGATATGTATATGAACCAACCATAGAGGAGATTAGAGAGATGATAAGAGTTCTAAGAAGTCAACGCCCAGTCATACCAAATGCGGTTCAAATAACAGGAGGCGAACCACTGCTAAGAGAAGATCTCGTTGAGATCGTCAAGATATTAAGAGAAGAGGGAATAACGCATGTTCAACTAAACACCAACGGGATAAGGCTTGCCTATAACCTACAACTGATGGCTGACTTAAGGAAAGCAGGAGTTAACACTCTATACTTAAGTTTTGATGCTGTAGATCCCAAAATAAACGTAAAGAATCACTGGGAAATACCATATATCTTGGAAAATGCAAGAAAAACCAAGACTACGAGTATAGTTCTCGTGCCTACTGTAATAAAGGGATGGAACGACCATGAGCTCGGAAGAATCATAGAATTCGCGTCTTTAAATCTAGATGTCATTAGAGGGGTAAACTTCCAACCAGTTTCCATAGTAGGCCAGGTTCCCAGGGAAAAGAGGAAAGAAATCCGCATAACGATACCTGAAGTCATAAAAGCCATAGAAGAGCAGACAAATGGGCAAATACCAATGGATGCATGGTATCCAATTCCATTCTCAACAGTTTTGAGCGACTTCATAGAGGCTTTGACAGGAAAACCAGTAATACGTTTCTCAAACCATCCTGCATGTGGAGCTGCTACCTACGTCTTCCCCGAGCTAGAAGTAGTTGATGGACAGAAGAAATTGAAGAGACTCATACCAATTACTGATTTCGTTGATGTAGCAAGTTTGTATGAATACTTGAAGGAGAAGACGGAAGAATTGAAGTCGGGAGCTAACAAAAAGTGGATACTGGCCAAGCTTATAGCAAAGCTACCAGGCTTCATAAATAGAAAGAAGCAGCCTAAAGGATTAAATCTCATAAGATTACTTGCAGATATCTTCATAAGAAGAAATTATGATGCCCTAGGAAAGTTCCATGATATGTCCCTGTTCCTTGGCATGATGCACTTCATGGATACTTACAATTATGACATTCAAAGGGTGATGAGGTGTAACATACATTATCTCTCTCCTGATGGTAGAATAATCCCGTTCTGCACCTACAACGTTCTTCCAGACATTTACAGGGACTACATCATGAAAAATCACTCTATATCTTTGGAAGACTATGCCAAGATGTTCGGTAAGGACAAGGTAGGAGATGCGATTAAATATAAGAGGAATGTAGAGGCACTAACTTCTTCAGAGATTTACAGAAAAACATATGCTCCATTTCTAAAACTTCAATAGACAGACATCCCTCCCTTAAACTTTTTCTATTATATGAAGCACCCTCTTGCTAAGAGGATCTTGAAGATATGAGGTTCATAACCATATCTGGGTTTTCTGGATCAGGAAAGAGCAGTTTAATTTCTCAGATAATAAAGGACTTCTCTAAGAGAGGTTTAAAAACTTGTGTGGTTAAGAGCGCAGAGGAAATAGAGATTAAGAAACATGAGGCCCGGTTCATAAAATCAGGCGCAAAAGTAGTTGTTGTTCTTGGCCCAGAAATCTCGTTAACTGTCTTCGATAGAAGGCTGAGGCTTAAAGATCTCTCAACTATATTAAGTTGTGATTTCCTCCTATTAGAGGGTTTCAAAAGGCAACCTCTTCCTAGGATAGTAGTGGCAAGGAATGAAGAGGAAGCGTTGAAACTGATAGATGAATGGACCATCGGACTGACATCTCTTCAAAAGAGCCTTAACATCAAAAACATCTCTTTCTATCCTCCTGAAGAGATCCCAGAACTCTTGCTTGATAAAGCACCATATTTCCCTCTTTGGACGGACTGTGGCCTTTGCGGCTACAAAGATTGCGTATCATTTTTAAGAAGCTCGATTTTTGGGAGGCCTCTGCCCTGTCCAGCAGCTAGAAGGTTAAACCTTCAATAAAGACGCACATCATGCTGTTAAGGCAATACAAACTTTGCACTAGGAAAGTTTTTTGAAATAAAGATTCCTTAATGAGGGATTCATTTGAAAGTAGGTTTCCTTACAATAGGTCAAAGCCCTAGACACGATATCCTTGAGGAAATATTGCCTCAATTTCCTGATATAAGGAAGATAGAGGCAGGAGCTCTTGATGGCTTATCGGCTGAGCACATAGCGAAGCTAAGACCTGAAGAAGGGGATGAAGTTTTGGTCTCGAGGTTAAGAAGCGGACAGCAGGTCATAATGGGAAAGAAAAAATTATGTCCATTGCTCAGTGAGGCGATAAATCGTCTCAAACTAGCCGGGGCAGAAATTGCTATCCTCCTATGTACTGGCACCTTTAAACTCTCTTCTACTCCAATACCTTTGATTCAACCCGGGAGGATTATGAGAAACTCAGTGGGGTCTATTTTATCTAAAGAGGGAAAATTGGGCCTTATTATCCCACTAAAAAGTCAGAAGAGTCAAATAGAAGGTGTGTGGAGGAAGTTCGTTGAAGACATTAGAATCGTGACAATGTCCCCTTATCTAAGCAATAAACCTCCTACTCAGAAGTTAAAACGTCTGGCAGACCGAGATCTGATAGTTATGGACTGTATGGGTTACAGACTGGAGCACGAGCACTTGATTAGGATGTATACAAAAAGGCCGGTTTTCCTACCTAAAAGGCTAATATCTCTACTAGTTAAGGAATTTTATCAGCTTTGAACGATCAATTTTCACAAGAGGGGGCACCGAACTTGAAGAAGATGATATTAATCCTGCTCCTAGTTCTAGCTCTCATATTTGCAATTGAGGCAGAAAGAATGGAGAATCCTAGAATATCTCCCCTATTAGCTGTCGTCTTTGGACTCTTATTGGGGGTATATGCAGCTAAGTATAATCCTCTAGAAAGACCAAAGCCAACCGTTCTCATTTTGCTAATCTCATTCTTTATCGCTTACCTTATTTCCCCCCTTTTAGGAGTTCTTGTGGCAATCATACTCCCAACAATATCAGAATCCTTTTACTTTCAAGGGATTGTTCTCAGTAAGAAAGAATTGAAGCAAGAAGAAATAAAGGAACAACCAACGACGCCTTTCATAAGAGAAATACCAAGTCTAATAGTTATTAGAGCCTCTCCATCTGAAGCTGAAGAAGCATTGGCGAAGCTATCGATTTATCTAATAAGATCTCTCTACCGCTTGGTAATTATTGATAGAGATGGAAGATCCATTAAGCTTTTAGAGGAAAAGAAGATTCCATTTAGAATAGCAAAACCTGATGAAATAGAATTCCTCTACCCTGGAAGACTTGGTGAATCATTTCCTGTTATTCTAGCTAGCATATTGTCGAATCTAACAGGCGCGATTCCTTCAATGATTGTGGCAGCTGCTAGTAAAGGAAGATGGGATATCCTACTTAAGGATCAGACGACACCAGAGTCTTTCAGGTTGGCAATTAAACAAATAGTTGGCCCAGAAAGATTTCTACTTCCAGATCTCTTACCTAAGCTTGGACCTTTGATCATAGATCTAACGGATCTTGAAAGCGAGTTCTCAAAAGAACTCGCAACACTCCTCGTGCTTTTACAAGTTTCTGCGCTGGACTATAGGGATTTTGTAGTCGTAGCCTCTTTATTTAGATCTCTACAAAGAGAGATCCTTAGGGGAGAGAGCAAGGACCTCATTCTCCAACTCTTAGAATCACTTTCTTCTAAAGGAGCCCTCATTAGCACCACATATGAAGTCGATCCTTCAGCTGTAGGATGCTTTTCCTCCATAATCTTGCTTCATCCAATAAATTTGGCCGCAAATAGACCATTAGCAGATGTTTTAAGGTCGATGGATAGGAAAATTCTGGATGAAGTGCACAAACTTTCTGAAAGGGAAGGTCTCTATATTTCAGGGAGACCAATTACTATAAGGAGATTTATTTTAGAGTAGATGATCTGAAATGAGCAGTTATAGGAAGGGTTATGGCCTAGAATACTCAATTAAAAGATTTCTCGAGGAAAAAGGCATTCCTGTCATAAGATTTGCCGGATCAAAACCAGCAGATCTGTTCTTTAAGTTGGGAGATGAGAAATTTATTGCTGAGTGCAAGAACATTACTAGAAAGGAGGAATCCGCTATCTACCTGCCTGAAGACGAGATAAGGAAATTGGCCGAGCTAGCTAGCATTTTTGATGCTACACCCGTAATTATATTCTCATTTTACAGGCAGAGGCCCAGAGTTGTTGAACTGGAAGATCTTGTTAAGGCTCGAAGATCTTTTCGTGTGAGTAAGAACGATGGGATTTCCTTTGATGAATTCGTTAATGTGAGAAGTAGGAGTAAAAAGTTATCTTAGATAAAACTACAAAAGGATTTAAAGGGCTTAGAAAAAGTAGATCCGAAATCTCTCCAAAGCGCCTTTTTATTGATGATGGTTAGAACATCATTCCTCTAAAACTAATGACTCGTACAGTTCATACATTCTCTTGAGATTCCTTTCTCGATCGGCAAATTCCTTAACTAGCTTTATGTTTTTTGAGGAAATAGCCTCTCTAATAGATTTATCTCTTACTATCATCTCCATAAATGTGGTTAAAGAGTCCACATCCCTAGGTCTAACTCTAAACCCCCCAACTCCGTGATCTATTATTCCATCATAGTCAGGCAAGTCACTTATTATCGGCACAGAACCACAAGCCATGCCTTCTACGACAGTAAATGCGATCTGATCCGTGTTCGGTATTGAAATAAATGCATCGCATAAATTGAACATTATTGCCATCTCCTTCTCCGATAAGAACCTATCAATAACCCTAATTCTAGAATGAACTTTAAGCTTCTTCGCAAGCCTTACGATTTTATTTACATATTCATCCTTTCCTGTCCCTTTTAGAATTATCAACGCAGCTCTCTCGCTCTCAGCTACTAGATTAGAAAAAGCCTTTATTATCACATCTATGTTATAATGAGGCGTGGTTGCCCTGGGGCTCAGAAATATAGTTTCAGCCCATTCTAGATCTAACTCCTTCCTTAACCTTTCCATTTCATTCTTGTAGCCTCGCTTAAATGTATTCAAATTAACTCCCCAAAAAAGAAAAAGGATTTTTTCTGGCGAAATTCCGTAAACTTCGCTTATTTTCTTGGCTAAACTGGGAGAATTAACTGTAATAATATCCGCCGATTTTAAGGATCTGCGCTCAAGCCACCTCTTAACGATCCAACTTTTTATGATATGATAATATCCCCAAACAGTTACTATCTTGGGATGAAATTCTGAAAAAGCAGAGATCATGGCATATAAAATGCTATGGACATGTATCAGGTCAGGTTTGACTTCCTGAACAACTTTTCTAAAATACATAGGAAAGACTAGGGATAGAAGGCCGTACATGATCTGCGATCCATAGGGCCTTGGAATTACGTATTGCCTTATATTATGGGTCTTAAGAAATTCAGAGTTGAGCTCATATGTTTTTCTCGTTATTACTGAGACATTCCATCCTAAATCAGCGAAGGACAACATCCAGCGCTGGATATGTTTGTAGCAGGCGTCTCCAATGTATAAAACTGATGGCAACAATTAGATAAGCTGACAGGATTTTAAAAACTAACAATCTCCATGATTCTCACAAGGCTCGTGAAACCTGATCTTCATAGGAGAACCAATTCCTTCATCTTTATTTGTAGGCTAGAGGATGGAAGTAGAGATGGACTTCCTATTGAAGGGCTGGCTGAGATTCAACAGAAACCTCGAGGAAGAGGATATAGTCACCATATCTGAAATAATCCAGCATAAAGTTCCTGAACAATTTAACAAAGGGGTTCCTAGAGGCAAGAAAGGAAGCAGAATCGTAAATTGGGAGGCTAAAGGGAATACATTGAAGATCAAGATAGAAGGAACCAGGTACCTAAGACCTCATGATGCGATGCTTAGACTGAAGAATCTCCTCCTAGCAGAGCTATCAAGGAGGAGGTTGGGCATAAGGGATCTCAAAATAGAAGAGTATAGGATAAAGACAGACGTCAAAATAAAATCTATCGATGTAAATAGGATTCTAGGAGATTATGCAGAAGTGCTTAGCGAGGAACCACTTGTGATAGTCTTTAAGGATTTGGAGGAAAAGGACATAAAGTCTCGTTTAATAGATAGAGCACTGACAGAGCTAACAGAAGTCTCAAAGAGGGTACTGGTTCCAAAGGGAAAGTTAGTACCTGTCGGAACTGTACTAACTGAGACTCCTCAGAAAACGTATGCTATTGAAAATGGAGCTCCAATTGATCCAAGCAATTTAGCCATTAAGAAGGGCTGGATAAAGCGATTTCCAGGCCGAGGACAATGGGTGATAACTTCGCCTATGGCAAGACTTCTTAGGGTCCTGAAGGAAATGATAGAGGATCACATCCTGATTCCTTTAGGCTTTCAGGAGTGGATGTTCCCTAAATTGATCCCTTGGGACGTCTATGAGAGAATGCCAGGGTACTTTGAGCATTTGGCAGAGGGCTTGATGTATGTCTGTCATGCAGGAAGGGATCCGGAGGCATTAAAGGAGTTCAAACTTGAGGCTAGGTTGAAAAAGAAGGCAGATCCATCTCTTGTTAGGAAGGAGTTAGAGGGACCTACTCATATCTTAGCAGCAGCTCAATGCGAGCCCTTTTACCAATTCTTTAGCGGGGAGATAGCTCCAGAGGAGATCTTACCCGTAAAAGTTTATGACGCATCAGGCTGGACTTACAGATGGGAAGGAGGCGGAGTAGAGGGATTATTAAGGACAGTTGAATTCTTCAGACTTGAAGCTGTCTGGTTAGGTACGCCAGAACAGGTTATAGATATAAGGTGGGACTTGGCCGACAAGACATTCAGGTTCTTGGATAAAGTCTTAGATCTTGAAGTTAGAATGACAGTTGGTGCTCCGTTCTACATGACAACGGAGCAAGCCAAGGAAAAGCTTGTCGACATATCAGGGGAGAAATATCCAGAGGTTCCTACTCTAGATATAGAAGCTTATCTGCCATATAAAGGCAGTAGAGAAGAGGCTGAATGGCTGGAGATAAATGGAATAAACGTGCACAAGAAGAAATATGTCAATAGCTTCAAGATTAAGGCGAATACCGAGGTTTGGACCGGTTGTAATGGTTATGGCCTCACCAGATATCTAGTCGCTTTTCTGGCAAGACATGGCTTTGAAACAGAAAAGTGGCCAAGAGAAGTGAGGGAGAGATATGAAAGAGCGTATATTCCAAAAATACCAAAACTCATCACTTGGCCATAGACGAAAAGGAATGGTAGTTTTTGATATGGATGGGACTCTAATAGAAACTAAGAGCTCTTGGTGGCTAATTCATGAGGCAATGGGAACTAAGGATCAGGCAAGAGATTATGAGAGAATGTATCGGGATGGCACAATAGACTATGATCGATGGGCTGAGCTTGACATAAGTACTTGGATAGGAAGGGATTTTTCTCCAGCTCTTTCAGTACTTAAAGGAGTTAGATTGATGAAAGGAGCGAGAGATGCTGTTAACCTTCTGAGATCCAATGGTTTTATCGTTGGAGTAGTAAGCGCAGGCCTCAATGTTGTTCTGGATCAGGTCCTTAAGGAAGTTTCTCTCGATTTCTATGAGGCAAATGAACTTGAACTGAGGAACAACATCGTAGTGGGTTGGAAGACGAGGGTAGGTTATCATGATAAGGGTAGAAAAGTCATTGAGCTAAGTGAAAGGTTCTCAATTCCACTAAATCGCATCATAGTTGTTGGAGACTCTGAAAACGATCTAGAAATGTTTAAACTTCCTGAAGTTTATAAGATAGCATTTTTACCATCTAATAGAGAACTTGAAAAGCTAGCAGACGTCACAATCAGAGAGAAGGATCTTATAAAAGTCGCTAAGGTCATACTCAAAAAGTTCAACAGTGATTGAAGTAAATCATATCCTTTTTTAAGAGCCTCGAAATTTAATAGTTTGATGAAAGACGAGCCCTTATTGTTAGATCTCAACAGTTCAGCTATATCTGCTCTTGGTTCCGAGCTCGCAAATGAGACAGGTAGAAAAATACTCATGATGCTAGCTAAAGGACCTCAAAGCGCTGGAATGCTCGCTGAACAGTTAGAAATTCCGGTGAATACCGTCCTTTTTCACATAAAAAGGCTAGAAAAAGCAGGAATTATTAAAATAGAGGAAATCACGGCTGGTAAGAGGGGTAGAAGGAAGCTTTATTCCCTTGTAGCAACATCTATAATTCTATCGGCTGGAAATAAAGAGAAAACCATTAAATCCCTACGAAATTGGCTGGAAGGGACCAGTAAAACTTTATGGTTAGCAGCAAGGCCTATAATACCTGTTATTCTCATAGCAGTCTGTTTAGCTTGGGGCTGGGCTTATTTTGGACCTCTTATGACACCCGAGGTGAGTGGCTTACGTGAAAAGGGCCCATTTCAAGCTCCACCATTGCATCCAACAGTTTCAGAAGCAGAAAACGTATCTGCAGTCTCTGAGATTAGAAGGATGCCATTATTCTCCTGGATTCTCACGCTTTCACTGCTATCAGCAATACTTTCATTCCTAGTTACACTTATTCTTCTGCGGAGGAGGTCGAGATAGGTTCACCCCTGCAGTGAACGGTTCCCTTGAATCTCCTAATGAAATTAGGACATATATAACATTCGAGAAAGGACACTCTTTTCTCAAGTACAGGACAGTCGACCGCGTCTTTGCTGAACTTCTTGACCATGTTCCCCCCTAGCAATTCTTTAACCTTCTCCCTAACCTCTTTTTTCGTCCTCAGAGCTCTCTCTAACCTGACTATCTTGACCTCGTACCTTGGCCTTTCAGCTGATGACATGCTATGTTGCCTATCAGAACCATTTTTATGAATTTCCCCTTTTTGGTCATCGATGACATCTGCTGTTTTGATGGATTTGTGGGGGACCCTAATAGAACCTAAGGTTTCAAAGACCCTTTACATTAAGATCAGAGTTCTTGAGCTGCTAAGAGCTTGTGGAATGGATCCTTCGGATGATTATTTGGAATTCGCTTATTCAACCTATAAAAACGTTGAAGAAGAGCATTCTAAGATAAGAAAGAGTACATTGAAGGAGATTCCAGCAAAAAAGGCGATATCAATGTTTTTTGACAGGCTGGGATTAAGCGTATCGGTTGGAAAGGAACATCTAAATGCGTATTCAAAACCATATTTGGAGCTGACAAAGTTAAGGGAGGGCGTAAAAGAGGTAGTTAAACGCCTTTCTAGGAAATATTCGCTCATTTTAATCTCAAATATCTCCTTTGCATGGATGGGCAGAGAGATTTTAAGGAGAAATGGTCTCTTAAACTACTTCTCAGCAACATTATTTTCAGAGGAAGTGGGATATAGGAAGCCTCATCCAAAAATATTTCAATTAGCTCTTCAAACCGCTAAATCAAGCCCACATGAGTGCGTTATGGTTGGAGACGAGTTGGAGGACGACATGCTTGGTGCTAAAAATCTAGGCATCAGAACCGTTTGGATCCCATGGGAACACCAGCCCTTAAAGCCTCCAAAGTACGTGGATGAGGTTATATATTCGCTTAAAGATCTCCCAAAAGTAGTTGAGAGGCTGATGAATTGAAATTCATGCTTTTGGACGTTTTGATATGTCCAAAATGTAATAGCTTCCCTTTAACCCTAATAAATTACACGACAGAGAAAATAGGAACGCAGAAGAGGCCTAAGAGAGTGCTTTGCAAAAAATTCTGTGCAATGAGAGGGGAATCTCCGTCAAAAATACGTCCTGAAGATTGTGAGATCTGTCTAGGTACAGAGATAGTTGCTGGAGAACTTGTCTGCAAATCTTGTGGAGGAAGGTATGGAATTTACAAAGGAGTTCCTTGCTTGTTAGTCGAATAAGTTCTTAGGCTGTTAGCTGAGAGGACAAGCAATCTTTTAATACTTATGAAGTGATAGTAGATCTCTAGGATTCGGGGCGTAGCTCAGTGGTAGAGCGGCCGGCTGTAGGGGTTCGGCGGATACCGAGCCCTTTCGGTAGCCGCTCATTCAAGAACTATCAGAAACCGGCAGGTCCCGGGTTCGAATCCCGGCGCCCCGATCCTTCTTTAGATTCATCTTAACTTTTTGTGCATATAAAAGACCCTTGATGCGAGTGCACTTCTCTCCAAACCTGAATTTAGTATAGCTTTGGAAACCTCTTCAAGCTCATCCCTATCTAGAGATCGTATTACACTTCCAACTTTCTCTCTAAACCAAATGTTCTCCTCACCAAGTCTAAACATATCCGGATCAGCGCTCAAAAGTCCAGCTCTTATCAATTGGTACAAAATCTCAGGAGGAACCCTCGCTAGGATCTCAGATAATTGCTCAGAAAACTCACATAAGAGACACCAAAATTCCTGAGCAGCGTAAGAGATCTGAATTTTCCCCCTCCTAAGTCCATTTAAAATCTCATTAATCCTGTCAAGGTCCTTCAAGATCTAAAGCACCTCAACAAGCGGCCTCCGTCTTTTTCGTGCATCATCATTACTCAGAGATCACCTCCTTCTTCATCGGCCAAGTGAAATTTAATCAAGCAGCCATATAAATCAATGAGGTTTGTTAATCATCATAACCTTCAGACCAATCCTCCTAAGGATTTTCTCAAGTAATTCTATATCTTTCGGGTCAATGGTGGCACCAGCTGCCCTCTCATGTCCACCGCCACCAAGTTTCGCAGCAAGTTCCAGAGCACTTACTTTAGAACCCTCTCTACTCCTTATCGAAAGCCTTCCTTTACCATCGTCGGATATCCTAAGGACGGCTTCTAGATCAACCAAATTCTGAAGCTTATAGTGAATTAATGGGCTTAGGTACCCTGGACCCCTTCCAACATGAATTATTACTGCAAGATCTCTTCCATCTGTAACCTTCATTGGTAGAGAATTTATCCAAGATAGAAAATCGCCCTCCTCGTTTTCAATATCCTTCCAAACAGGGAAAATAGACCTAAGTTTTAGCAATCCTTCTCCACTTGACGGCGCTTCTTCTATCAGCTCTTTAACTACTCTTCTAAGAGTAGTCTCTCTACTTGGAGATGAGAACAGTTTCCTAACTACTACTGTAAATCTTATTGAACCCTCATCATACTTGCCTGAGTCCACTTCTGAAGTTAAATCCACTAATGGCTTCAGTTGATTTAGATCTGTTTCCTCATTAAGCAATTCCCATGCAAGGAGAGCTGTTGATGGGTAACTAGGCCGGACAAATGATTTGATTGCCCTCTTCCTTCCGAGTTCAACGTTGCTAGGATGATGATCGATTAGAATTTTACACCCGCCTTTCGGAGGAGGGAGGTCTGTCACTATGTCATACATTTTCTTATCATCTATAGCCCAGTATGGCGCCGAAAATTTCAGATTCACAACTTTTTCTAGGATCTTTAAGAATATCCCAGCTGAGACTAATCCATCTAAGTCTTCACCATGGGTTAATAAGCTGTATGGCGGATCTCCTTGGGATTCAAGCCACACTAAGAGGCCTTCCAAATCCAGGCACTCCCTACTGACGATGGTTAGGAGAGGTATTTAAAACAACACCGAATGGAAGGAGTTGAGGCAGATTGGGAAAGAAGGTGCTAACGGCAGGAACGTTCGATATAATCCATGCAGGGCATGTGAGACTTCTGATAGAAGCGAAGAAGTTAGCAGGTCCTGATGGAGAATTAGTTGTGATTATAGCTAGAGACAAGAATGTTAGAAAGTACAAGGGTCATCCTCCAATCTTCTCAGAAAAGGAACGATTGTTCATGATGCAGAACCTTAAACCTGTTGATAGAGCAGTTTTAGGGGACATAAAGGATCCGCTCTCTACTATTGAAAGGGAGAAGCCAGATATAATCGTCCTTGGATACGATCAATGGGCAAGTGAGGAGTGGCTTATAAAGGAACTGGAGGAAAGAGGATTAAAAACGAAGGTTGTGCGAATGAGAAAATTCGAAGTTGAAGTACCTTCTACTAGTACCGTTGTTGAGAGGATAATGAAATTGTTCAGCAGTCATGGTGAAGGAAAGGAAGACAAGGAAACTTCCAAGTAATAACAGCTTTCTCTTCCTAAGATGAGCCTCTTAGACAACTTCAATTAGCCGTGAAACTTAACTCTCTCATGTCGCGCTCAATCAATGTAGCAGTAACAATCAGTAAATAGCAAATGACTTGAGAAGAACGAAAGCCATTTGCATGCTAACGGTTAATTCTTTTGAGTTCAAATTCGCAAGCTATCACTTTTCTCTGAGTATCGGAATCTCAAAAGAGGTGTAAAAGACTGGATGTCCTCTTTTTGCAGCGGTTACATGCACTATTACCTGTGTATAATTGCCAGGAGGTAGATAAAGGACAGCACTAGTTTCTCCATTTATATCCGTCTTACTCATGTTTGGAGTCACAGATACGTTCACATCATCGGTCCAAATCCATACCATTGCATTAGAAACAGAGCGATTTAATTCATCACACACCCTTATCTTAATATCCACGGTAGCGTTCTCCCCTGGTCTGAGTCGCAATACCGAGGGTTTGATATCTATAACTGCAGATATGTTAACACCAGTTGACACAGGGAAATATGCCTCCCTGACGACTTTTTTCCCACCATAGTTTGCCTCAACGCGAGCTATCTGAAGTCCTATGGGATAGATCTCTTCGTTTGCAAAGAAACGCGCAATCAGACTATTTTCACTAACAGAGGCAAACTCTCTGCTCTCTATCACTCTATTAGTAGCTCCGTCTACTATCTTCAAAATACAGGATGTCGGGATTTCCTCAAACTTAATCTTAACACTGAACTCCGTTCCTAACCGAACTACCTTGGGCTCAACCTGTATCTCAAACATGTGTCTTTCTGGTAAGTTTGGAATGATCAAGATAAGCAGCAGTATTATTACATTGAAGCCTATTGCCAGTTTGAGTTTGTTATCCATCCCCATATATGATCAGATCTGCTCTCTGTCCATCTCTTTTAAGGTTGTTGCATCACACAGCTACTTTTGGTGAATCTATGCACCCTTATTAAACTGGGTTTTCTGGGTAAAGGATTGACTTAACATGAAGGATTTTTATGGATAAGATCATAACTTCATCGACGCAATTGGCCCCTCTAATGAAGAAGTACATAGATAGGCTCGAGTTTATAGAGAGCCCAAGATACATATTTTTTGGCCCGAGGGCTTTGGATAAGACTCCCCTAATCCTAAAATCATTAGAAATAAAAGGAACTATCATGATAGTAACTGGAGGGACTCATACCAGCAAAATAGCTGAAAGATTAGCGGATAGATTAGATGATGAGGGCTGGAGCTACGACATTCAGAAGGTCATCACTAGGATGCCCAAGGCAAGGGACATCGAAAACCTTGTGGAGAAAGGAAAAAGGATCCATCCAGAGATATTGATCGGTGTTGGAGGCGGAAGGATATTAGATGTGACTAAGCTCATGGCAGCATGGCTAGGATTGAAATATCTAAGTGCTCCAACATCTGCAAGCCATGATGGAGTAGCATCTCCATGCATAAACTTCCTGCTTTCAAGACAAATTGAGAACACAAAAGGTCCAGAGTGGGCAATTGCCGAAGCTCCCTTTGCAATAATTGCAGACACTGAAATCATAAAGAATGCCCCTCCAGAGACATTTAAGGCAGGATTTGGCGATCTAGTATCTAAGATTACGGCTGTCAAAGACTGGGAATTGGCCTCTAAGCTAAGAGCTGAGAGATATAGTGAATATGCCGCTTCGATGGCGATTTTAAGCGCTAAGATCGTCATGGATCATGCAAGCGAAGTAAAACCTGGCCTAGAGGAAAGTGCTAGAATAATAGTCAAGGCGCTAATAGGTAGCGGGGTAGCCATTAGCATTGCTGGTAGTTCAAGACCTGCAAGCGGAAGCGAGCACCTCTTCAGTCACGCACTAGACATTTTAGCTATGGAAAAAGGGTATAGAAACACACATCATGGCATACAAGTTGCTTTGGGAACAATAATGATGGCAGATCTTCAGGGGCAGGATTGGAAGAAGATAAGAGCAAAGCTTATGGAGGCTGGGGTCCCTGTCACTGCTGAGGAAGCCGGCTTAGATAGAGAAGCAGTGATAGAAGCTCTGACCATTGCCCACAAGGTAAGGGATAGGTTCACTATACTGGGCACAAGCGGTCTAACGGAAACCGCGGCAAGGAAGCTAGCAGAAAGAACTGGTGTGATTTCACCACCTTAGGCGGGCTAGGCGTAATAAATTCCAGAAGACCTGGCCAACTGATCCATTTTTGATCCAGGCTTATTTACCCTGGGCCTCCCCGTAGAAGGATCCCTTCGTATAGTTATGCCTACATCTTTAAGGAACTTGTTCAAGCCCTCAGATACTTCTAATGGGCCTTCAGCGTGACCATGAATTCCAGGATTGCCTCTGAAAACTATTACTCTATCAGCCAAAGATTCGGCCATTAAGAGATCGTGTTCAACAACCATAGCGGCTTTGCTTTCTCCCTCAATTCGTCTCTTTATGGCTTTTGCGGCAGCAAGCCTCATTTCAACATCTAGAAATGCGCTAGGTTCGTCTAAAAGATATATATCGGCATCTCTTGCCAACGTAATTGCTATAGCCACTCTTTGAAGCGCTCCTCCGCTTAGCTCACTAACCTTTCTGTCAAGAAGGCCAGTGAGTCTTAGTCTGTGGAGTACCTCTGTTTTGAAGTAGCTTGAGGTGTAAAATGATCCAGCAACTCTCTTAAGTAAATCCTCAACGGTTCCCTCGTAATCAGATTTGATGTACTGGGGCTTATAAGCGACTTTTAAGCCTGACGTCAAAACGTCTCCTGAGTCCGGACTTAACTCACCAGCTAGTATTCGAACGAACGTGGTTTTCCCTATTCCATTTGGGCCAAGGGCTACCACTACCTCTCCTGCAATAATTTCTCCCTCTTCAACATCTAATCTAAAATTTTCATCGTATTTCTTTGTTAGACTTGTGTAAACGACAAGAGGAGTTCTTTCCGTAGGCTTTGCAGCTCCTTTCTTAACGAACTTTATCGAGTAGTCTCTAAATTTAACATTATCCTCTGGCAGATATCCGTCTAGGAATATGTTTATACCATCCTTGGAGAAATGAGGAAAGCTAACAACACCATAAACATCCGGAAGACCATATATTATGTGAATATAGTCGCTTAGATAATCTAACATCGCAAGATCATGCTCAGCAAGAAGAACCGATCTATCTTCTCTTATTATCGACCTTATTGCCCTAGCTACGCTCATTCTTTGATAGACATCTAAGTAGTTGCTGGGCTCATCGAACACGTATAAATCTGCGTCCTTTAAGCATGCTACTCCAACAGCTAACCTTTGTAATTCACCTCCGCTTAGCTGAGTAATCTTTCTATCCCCCAGCCCTTCAAGCCCTAAGAGTTCAGCAATCTCATCGACCTTATCGGTTTTATCAGCCCTTTTGAGGATTTCAGAAACAGTTCCCTTTGCAACCTTAGGAATAAGGTCTATTCTTTCCGGTTTTATTGAGACGTTTATACCTCCATCTGAGATATTCTTAAAGTGATCTTGTAATTCAGATCCCCTAAACCTCTCAATTATTTCGTCCCATGAAGGTTCTTCTTCCAATCTGCCAAGGTTCGGTTTCAAAGTCCCCGAAAGTATCCTTAGCACAGTTGTTTTACCGACCCCATTAGGGCCTATCATACCTACGATTGCTCCTCTTCTTGGAATGGGTAATCTATAAAGCACAAATCCGTTTTTGCCGTACCTGTGTATATCTTCACCAACTACGGGAGCTGGAAGGTTAACGATGGATATTGCGTTAAATGGACAAACCCTGATACATATACCACATCCGGTGCAAAGACCCTCGTCGATAACCAATAGGCCTTCCTCGTTGATTTTTATAGTGTCTTCCTGTCCAGATTTCACCTGTGGACAGTATTTAATGCACTCTAACCCGCATTTTTTGGGATTACATTTGTCTCTGGAAACTACGGCTATTCTACGCCTTATCTTCTAACCCTCCCCCCAATATCCTCTTAACTTCCTCATATCCCAAATCAAATGCTCTCATATTTTGTTCTTTGTATTTCTCAGGAACTAAAGACTCTAAAACCTCTCTAATATCCTGATCGGAGAACGGTAAAACCCCTGTTGCCGAGGCTCCTCCAAGCATAACCGAGTTCGTGACTATGGGATCTCCAACTTTCTTTGCAGCTATTTCTGTGGCATTGAACATCACCAATTTCCTCGGATTGAGGGATAAAAGGAGCTCTTTAATCTCATCAATATTTGGTACTTGAAACCTCTCTAGAAGGGCGGATTGGGGAGGTATTATGTGGCTATTTGAAACAATAATAGTTCTCTCGCTAACATAATTTGCATATCTCATGGCTTCTAAAGGCTCCATTGCTATTAGCATGTCAAGAGTTCCCTCTAATATCAATGGGCTCTTGACCTTTGGGCCTATCCGAATCTCAGTGTGAATGGATCCATATCTCTGAGAAAGTCCATGAACTTCGCTCTGGGAAAAGTTTAGTCCTTTCTTGAGAGCGGTTCTGATGATGACATTGGTTGCAAACAGAATGCCCTGGCCCCCAACTCCCGAAACTATGACATTTATCTCATCCATATTATTCACCCTCCTCTAGCCATGGCTTTGCACCTTCTGATGGCTCTATCGCACCAAAAGGACAGATAGACACACATGATCCGCATCCAAAACAGATAGAGGGATCTATCATCATCTTCTCTCCCGTATCCGTGAAAGCAGGACAGGCATATGTGTTGATACAAACCAAGCAATGGGTGCACTTCTCAGGGTTAACGCGATAAGGCACTATTTTTTCTCCCTTTCTCCTCTTCCTTCTAACAGTAAGGAGGGCGCATTCCCTCTTAGCTATTATTACCGATAATCCTTTCCTATTTAGCGCTTCTCTAAGAGCACTCTCCATCTCTTTAAAGTTATATGGGTCTATTTCTTTCACAAATTCAACACCTATTGATCTAATAAGCCCGCCTATGTCGATCATGGGCGCTTCTTCGCCCATGGCATCTATTGGGACACCAGGATGGGATTGATGTCCAGTCATAGCCGTTATTCTATTATCCAAAATAATGGCTACAAAAGTGTGCTTATTATGAACTGCGTTTATTAGGGCAGGTATCCCAGCGTGGAAAAATGTCGAGTCACCTATCAAGGCCACAACTGGTTGATCTGTTGCCAAGCTGAATCCATTAGCAAATCCAACTGAAGAGCCCATTGCATGTGTTATGTGCTCTACCTCAAAGGGTTTCTGGAAAAGAAGGGCATAACACCCAATATCACCGACGTAGATGGTGGATTTGCCAGAAGTAGCCCTCCTAAGAGAGTAACCCGTAGCCCTGTGAGGACAGGCAGGGCAAAGGACTGGTGGTCTACTAGGAAGCCTCTCAAGAACTGATTTAGCCCTTTTTTCGATTTTTTCGAAATCTAATGGCAAAGGTGTCCCTGTAATTGCTGCTAAAGCTTTAACAACTATCTTTGGAGTATATTCTGCTACCCTAGGAAAATGACCTGTTAGCTTACCTTTTATGTTCAACTCTGGAGCACAATCCTTAGCTAAAGCTGTGACCTGCGTCTCTAAGAAGGGTTCTAGCTCCTCTACGACGATTAAGGTATCTAATCCATCTATAAAATCAGAAACTACTTCCTTTGGAAAGGGAAACGTTAAACCTAACTTCAATAACTTCGCCCTTAATCCCAGTAGCTTAATAGCCTCCCATGCGTACGAATAAGAGATTCCAGACGTAATTATTCCTAAAGAAGAATTCTCTTCTCCTTCTAGCTTGAAAAATCTCGAATCCTTTCCCAGATCTTTTTCAATTCGTTCCAGCTTATCTAAAAGTATCTTATGATGCTTTCTAGCAATTGCACCCACCTGCAGGTATTGATCAAATCTCTCCGGCTTAAAACTCCCCCTACCCCTCCCTTTTCTTATTTCACCGAGTAGAACAGGTCCTCTAGAGTGGCTAACTCTGGTTGTAGTCCTTAGGATGAAGGGCGTCTCATATCTCTCAGATAGCTCAAATGCCTCCTTTGTATAGTCCTTTGCCTCCTGAGAATTGGAGGGCTCTAGCATGGGAAGGCCCATCGCTATCGCATAATATCTGTTATCCTGCTCATTTTGAGAACTATGAGCTGATGGATCTCCAGCATTAACCACGACCAATCCGCCCTTCGTTCCAGCATAAGCTAGTGTAAACAGAGCATCTGAGGCGACATTTAGACCAACATGTTTCATTGAAACTAGAGCTCTCAATCCCGACCAAGCAGCAGCAGTAGCTACCTCTACAGCAACCTTTTCGTTTGTTGACCATTCGAAGTACACCCCAACTTGCTTTGCTATCGAACCGAGGGTGTCTCCTATCTCTGTGCTAGGTGTTCCAGGATAGGCTGCTGCAACATCCAGTCCGGCCTCAAGAGCACCCCTAACTATAGCTTCGTTCCCTAGCAGGGCCTCTACTCTCCCAGCTGGGGCTAAAACACTTAACATATTACACCTTCTAGGGGATTCTCTAAACGGAAAAAAAGTTAACTCACATGATAGATAAAGATCTTCTCTCAGCCCATTTAACAAGAGCCGCCATAGCAGATACAGCCCGTTCAGTATCAGGATACACCGGAACTCCGTGTTCCTTAAGGAAAGCTATGGCCTCGCTTACATTTTTCCCTCCAATCATGGTCACTGTGATCGGCTTATTGCTAGTCTCAAAAACTTCTCCGATAACTTCAGCTATTTTGATCGGATCGCTTACAGCTGTCTCACAGTATAGAGCAATTACGCAATCTACTGCTTTGTGTTTAACGGCTGACCTCAGCGCACCTCTGAACTCCTCGTGAGTTGCCATACCAGTGAGATCAATCGGATTTTTCGCGCTTCCGAACTCAGGCATATATTTCTTGAACTCTTGCTTCAAGTCTTCCGGAGGATCGACCACTTCAAGACCAGCTGCCTCACAAGAATCTGTTGCCATGACCCCAACCCCTCCGCCATTAGTGACTATCACAACTCTCTTTCCTTTTGGAATTTTATATGCTGAGAACGCTAAAGCCCAATCAAATGCTTGCTCAAGATTTTCGGCCCGTAAGACGCCTGTTTGTTTGAATGAAGCTGAATAAACTACATCTGAACCAGCCATTGATCCTGTGTGGGATGAGGCAGCAGCCATGCCCTTCTTACTCCTCCCAGCTTTGAGTACGATAATGGGCTTTAACTGAGTCGTTAGACGAGCTTCATGCATGAATTTCCTTCCATCAGTAATGCCTTCCATGTATATTAGGACTACATTTGTGTTCTCATCTTTTCTGAACCAACTGAGCAGATCTGAATCGTCTATGTCAGCCTTGTTGCCCACGCTCACGACTGCTGAAAGACCTATCTTCTCAGTAACAGTCCATCCCATTAAAGCAATTCCTAATGCTCCTGACTGTGTTATGAAAGCTATGTTCCCAGGTCTGACGTCTCTAGGGCCAAACGTAGCGTTCAGCCTAGTAGGAGAATAGAGTACACCAAAGACATTCGGTCCAATTATCCTTATGCCAGCTCTTCTTGCTCTCCTAATAAGGTCCTCTTCAAGCTCTTTATTTCCTACCTCCGAAAATCCGCTAGAAATTACGATAGCAGCCTTTGTTTTCTTCTCAGCGAGCTGATCGATAACCTCTGGTACAAACCGTGCCGGTATTGATATTATCGCCAGATCTATGTTCCCAGGCACATCTGAAATGGTATGGTAACATTTAATGCCTAGGATCTCATCTGCGGCTGGATTTATCGGGTAAATTTTTCCTTTGTAGCCATACTCTTTGATATTCCTTAGTATTTCGTACCCTATCTTCCCTGGGAATCTAGAAGCTCCTATAACAGCCACTGATTTTGGCTTGAAAATACTGTCCAATGCTTCAGTCATCTGTTATTTCCGCCTTAAGAAACGGTCCAAATATTTAACTTAATTTTAACTTCAATCAAGAATAAGTCTGTCTCACAGATGCTTCCGTTCACTCGAATTCAACCATAAGAACAGAGGAGTTAGTCAAAAATCCTTCAGACTTCTGGAGTAGAGTAAGCTCTATTGAAGGAGCTAAGGGCTAAACAACCGAAAATATGGCGCCCCGGCCGGGATTTGAACCCGGGTCTGGGGCTCGACAGGCCCCTATGCTAACCGGACTACACCACCGGGGCTCATTTGAGTCAGTAGAGGGACGTATATAAAATTTTGTTAGCTCGTTTGATTCATTTACCTTAAAAATATCTTTTAAATCTATTTCTCGGTGGAACTAAGGTTTGAAGAGGAAACCTAGAAGATATAGACTTAAGTCAAGCGTAAGCCGGGATCTAATAAGATCCGTCCTCCAAAAACATCCAAGGTTGAACCCTTTATTTCCTAAAGGGAAAATAGGGTTAGAGGTAATTGAATTTGAGACAGGAAAAGGGATGCAGAAGGTCTTCCTCTCCGAGAACTCCCCTGTATTGGTAGAACTCTATGATGGCTCCATTGTTCCCTATGTAGAGGCAGCTGAACGAACAGACTTAAGCCTTCCTAGAATAGTTGTTGATCCAGGGGCAGTACCTCACATCGCTAACGGAGCGGATGTAATGGGTCCAGGAATAGTGGGCATTGAGGGTGAAGTAAAGGAGGGAGACCTAGTGCTAATAACGGACGAGAAGTTTGGGAGAGTAATAGCTATTGGCCAAGCATTAAGAAATAAAAGCGAGTTAAAACGCAGGGGAAAAAGTGTAAAGAACCTACATTATGCTGGAGACATATTTTGGAGGATTGTTAGGGAACTAAGGGCTAAATTCAAGAAGTAACGGTGTTATTTCCCATGACTTGCCTTTTTCAGAGCCCTCATGTAAATCCTTTTCATCTTTAATGAATCCTCCTCTAGAAGTGGACTTTCTGAAACTACTAACCATCTAACTCCCCTTTCTGCCATCTCAGCAGCCAAAGGCTTGAAGTCAGGACCATAACCAGAGCCAAGCTCGTGGTGCATCTTCTCACCTTTACCTGAAGCTGTGAGCTCCACCTCAGTGAAATGAACAACGAGACCATTCAATGTGCCCAATCTCCCTTCGATTTCGTCAAGTATTTTAGCGTAATCTTCTCTTCCCTTGATAGAACCTCCCTCCCTAGCATGTATGTGAGCAAAATCTATCGTCGGAAATACGCAATCTACTTCCTCTGCCATTCTCAAGACTTCATTTAATGAACCAAGTTGCGATGGTTTGCCTGTAGTCTCTGGCCCCAATTCCATTCTAATATTCTCATCCTTTAAACGCTGGACAAGATCACTAAGAGCCTTTATAGCAAGTTTCAGAGCATCTTCAGGGTCCCTTTTGCTATAGTATCCTGGATGAAAGGTAACGTGAGTAGCTCCCATCGCATCTGCGGCTTTTGCTGATAAATACAGTCTTTCAACGCTCTTTATTATTTTATCCTCCTCTTCCGAAGCAAGATTTATCGCATAGGGGGCATGGAGGGTTAGCACTATATCCCTCTCTTTAGCTTTTTTCCCCATTTCTTTGAGAGGATCCAGCTTGGTGGGAACTCTTCTCACGGCCTGATACTCCATAGCTCCGAGTTTTAGCTTGTGTAAATAATCAAAGGCCTCTTCTTTTGGACATCCCATGGGGAAACCAGCTGGTCCGAATCTGGTTCTATCTATCCTCACAATAACTCCCACCGAAGATATCCTGAATAAAGCATAAATTTAACTCATACACTTAAATCTTGGTACATGCTCAGTTTCTTGAAAAGATAATTGGTGAAAATGTCTTTTGCTATAATAAAAGACGAAATGTAATAATTACTGCCATAATCCTCGATAACGAGGAGTTAGGATCAATCCTCTTCCTCCCTACTGGTAATTTTCTAAAGGGAGGAATTTGAACCTAAATCTTAAATATCGGTAATAAGAATAATTAATTGCCGCCCGGCGCCATGGTCCTGGGCCTGACTTAGTGGGCAGGGTTACATTGCTGGGAGACGGGCCCTATTTAGCCCGTCCTCAGCGACCCTGGCTCGCAGGACTTGGCCCATCGATCGCCGGGCGGCCCATTCTTCTTAAACTTCATGGGGTTGGTATAGATATGTGGCTGATTAGAACAGACATACTGACAGCATTCCAAAATGAAGAGATTAGATCATCAATCCCAAGGTACATTTCAGTAGTTAAGGACAGATTGCCTGCCCTATTTTTGATATCCTCTAGATTTCCAGCAAATCGTAGCTCAAACTTAGAAGAGCTATGGTCTCTACATGATGAACTCATGAACGATTTCTGGGATTTTGTAGATTCGTTTGATAGCATAGAACTACCTCCAAAACCTCCATACTCACTTCTCGATCTAAAGGCAGAGATAGCCAAGAAAATTTTGACTTCTTGTGAGCTTTGCGAGAGAAGATGTCTTGTCGATAGAACGAGCGGGGAGCTAGGTGTTTGCAGAGTTGGTGAGAATCCTAGAGTAGCAACATACTTCATTCATATGGGAGAGGAAGCCCCCATATCTCCATCTGGTACAATATTCTTCTCCTCATGCAACTTTAGGTGCGTCTATTGTCAAAACTGGGATATATCACAAAATCCTAAATCTGGTAAATTGGCGAATCCAATAGAACTCTCTAACATGTTTATCTCTCTTAGGAGAGAAGGTGCAAGAAACATAAATCTCGTAGGAGGTGAACCTACTCCTAATATACCGGCCATCTTAGACGCACTTAGATTAACAGAAGTGAACGTTCCAATAATTTGGAACTCTAATATGTACTTAACACCGGAATCGATGAAACTACTGATAGGGGTGGTTGATCTATGGTTACCAGATTTCAAGTATTGGGACGAGGAACATGCTTTGAAGCTGAGCGGAGTACCAAATTACACGACTGTAGTCAGGAGGAACCTGAAGATGGCATACAAGGCAAGAGGAGAGATAGTGATAAGGCACCTTGTTCTTCCAAATCACATCGAATGTTGCACAAAGCCCATCTTGAGATGGATCTCCGAGAACTTGCCAAATGCTTTAGTTAATGTGATGGCTCAATATAGGCCAGAATACAAAGCTTTAAGATACCCAGAGATTTCTAGAAGGCCAACTGCTGCTGAAATGAAGGAAGCTTACGAAGAGGCCGAGAAATTAGGTCTAAGGTGGAGGTCTGTATCTTAGAGAAGGATTTAAGAGTCTATAGATAGAACGGATATTACCTTCTTCTCTAATTCCTCTGCACTTCCATCATTAACGATGAATATATCAGCCCATGCTATTGCATTTCCCATATCAAACAGCTTTAGCTCCTCTCTATCTTGCTTTAGGAAATCTTCGTAAGTCATAGGTTTAATTTTATGAATTAAATCAAACCCTTTACGTCCTCTTCTCTTGATTCTATCGAAACGAACCTTTTTGGAGGCTAGAACTGCTAAAGTTATGACAGAATCCTTAAATCTATCCTTAAAGGCATCGATTTCTTCAATATTTCTTATTCCATTGATCACAAAACCTGGAGGGCTTTGAATTTTCTCGATCTCTTCAGCCTCTCTAATGCACAACAGAGCGACAGCAGCGGGTCCTAACTTTTCTCTCAGTTCAAGACCTACTTTCCTGAAATTTTCTCTTGTTTCGGGCAATCCTTTTTCTATTACCCTCCTTCTAACCATTTCACTCATTACTATTATCCTAAAACCATATCTCCTTTCGATAATCTTGGCTACAACATCCTTACCCGAGCCAGGAAGGCCTACAAGCAGAATATATTTGTACTTAGGTCCCTCACATTTTGATCTCAATGTGACCTCCTAAAAAATGAGGGAAGTACTTATCACTTTTTTCTATCAATCCATCCTTAATTATTAGAGTAAAGACAAGGTGTGTTCAAACTTGAATATGAAACTTTTCATGATTAAGCTTTCTCTCATATCTATGGCCGATGGATTACTTTCCTTTTCGGGTGCAGGTGTTAGATCTGCAATTATGAAAGCAATAACTTCTGTAGAACCATTTCTAATCCGCTCAATCAGGTCAGGGACCTTTCACATACATGTAACCAGCGTCCTTGAAAGTGATTCGATAGACTATAGATGCGGATCTCAAGACATTAATGTGACTAGAGGAGCCCCATATTTCGTCAAAATAGTCAGCAATTCAGAGAAATTGCCTCAAATCTTACGTTCTTGGACTTTTAGGAATCCTCGACTATCCATAGGAGGTATCACATTTGACATATCTGATCTAAGGGTAAGTGAAGCTGATTTTTCTGAGGAAGGAGAAGAGTCTCACAGGAGCTTTAGGATTTATTTCATATCACCCACATGTTTTCATAAAGCCCAATCACCCTATTGCTCTCTCTTTCCAGCAGCAGGCTTCATTTTTCAATCTCTTGCCTCAAATTGGAGGAAGTTTAATCCAGACTCCAAAATAGAACCTAGACAATTCAGAAGATGGGCACAACTAAGTCTTGCTGAGACAGGGTATGAGTTATGCACATCCAAACCACTAAGACTTCCTGACGGAAGAAACACTGTCGGGTTTCTGGGATGGACCAATTACAAACACATATTGCATCCAGGATGGGCTGAAAATGAGCACGAAAAATTGCTCAAAATTTCTTGGACTTTGCTCAGATTTGGTGAGTTTGTTGGTGTTGGGCTGGGAAACACTGTCGGTTTTGGTAGGATAAAGGTTGAACCTAAGTGATATTCCAAAAGGCCTGATGCATTTCCCAGGTCAGTCAAGGAAATTTTTCATTATTATATTGGACGTTTTCCAATAATCGCATGAAGAAGTAGGCTGTTGGGTAGGTGAGCTATTGGGATACATAAGAGCATTTATAGCTGTAGATGTTGAAGGGCCTGAATTAATATTCAGAATTAGAAGAATTCAAGAGGACCTTCTCGAGACAGGAAGCAAGTTAAAATTGGTGAAACCCGAAAATCTTCACTTTACTGTGAAATTTTTGAACAGAATAGACGAAAGCTTAGTAAGCGAAATAGAAGGAAATTTGAGAGAGCTCAAGCTTAACAAATTCTTCATAAACATAGCCGGGATTGGAGCATTTCCCAATCGAAGGAGGCCTCAGGTGATCTGGTTAGGAGTAAAAGAAGGAGAAAATGAGTTCATTTCATTAATGAGGAGAGTTGATGAGGCAGTAGCAAAGCTTGGACTTCCAAAAGAGCGTCGCGAACCAACTGCTCATCTTACGATAGCCAGAGTGAAACGAATCGGATCTATTGAAGCTATTAAAAAGCTATTTTCATCTCTTGCGGATGTGGAAATAGGAAGAATGTCAGTAGATCATATTAGAATAAAGAGGAGCACCTTAACTCCTCAAGGGCCGATATACGAAACTCTTGTCGATATAAAACTGGAGTAGAAAGTAGAAATTTAATATCACTTTTGCAATCTTTACCTTAGAAGATGAAGAAAATCATCCCGATCCTTCTTTTATTGCTGCCTCTTGCCTTACAAATACTTGGGCAGGAAACTAGCCAAAAAACTTTGGTGATAAGGATAGAAGGTGATATTACTCCTGGGATGGCTGATTTTATCAGTTCTGCCATTGATTTTGCAAATAAGGAGGGATATGAGGCCATTGTTCTTGTAATAAATACGAATGGCGGTCTCCTCACTGCTACAGAGAAAATCATAGACTCTATAGCTAAGGCATATGCTCCAGTTGGAGTTTACGTTCCAAAGAACGGTAGAGCTTTTTCGGCTGGAGCCTACATATTGATGGCATCTGATGTGGCAGGAATGGCCCAAGGAGCGACTGTAGGGGCTGCGATGCCCATTCCGCCTGAGGAAAAAATTCTTAAGGCTATGAGTGGGTGGATGAGAAGCCTAGCTGAATCAACTGGGAGACCAGTTGAAGTAGCAGAAAAAATGGTGAAAGAAAACCTTGTCTTAACTGCAACTGAAGCATTTGACTCAGGGATAATTCAACACATTTCTCCAACTCTCTTATCCTTCATTGTAGATTGTGAGTTCCCTCAAGAGGTCATTGAAATGAGAATGGACATAAGATCATATGTCTTAATTCTAATATCAACTCCTGTGATAGCCTGGCTCTTGCTAGTCCTTGGAGGAATTATATTCATAGTAGGGCTCAAGACCCCTGGGCTTTTCATGGAGTGGATTGGAGGAGTCATGGTCTTACTTGGGCTGTATGGCCTTGGTAAGATAGGCATAGGACTTGGAGCACTAGCTCTAATGCTGCTAGGCATCGCCGCTATGCTTCTGGAACTAAAAATGGGACACGGTTTCCTTGCGGTTGGAGGAATGACCATGGCCGTACTTGGCTTAATATTAATGTACAGGTCTGCTCCACTGCTTAGGACTAGTTTTGACATTTATTTATTTTCAGCTACAGGCATTGTGATAGCAGGCTTAATTGGTTTCTATTTACATAAAATAAAACAAACGTTATCTCTTAGAGGAATGTTGCTAGATCCCAAGAAGCTTATAGGCGAGGAAGGTGTTGTTAGAAGGAAAATACCTGCCGGTGGAACTGGAATAGTTTTAGTGAAGTCAGAACTCTGGTCCGCAACTTCTGAGGATGAGATAGAGGAGGGTTGTAGGGTCAAGGTAGTTGATGTGACTGGATTAAAGTTAGTAGTGAGAAAAATGAAGTAGAGCACATGAAAGGAGCAGAGTTATAAGCCAAAAGAAACCTAAAGAATAGGAGGTGAGAGTTACGCAAGTCTTTCCCATATCTTTAGGGACCATAACGACCTTCATCATAGGTCTTGTGGTTCTAGCTCTCATAGCATCCGCAATTAAGATAGTTCCAGAGTATAAGAGGCTGGTCATACTTAGGCTCGGTAGTTTTATAGGAGTTAGAGGTCCTGGGCTAGTTTTCAGAATTCCCATCATTGACAGAATCATATGGGTCGATCTTAGAGAAAATTACTTTGAAATTCCCCACCAAACATGTATAACAGAGGATAATGCCCCGACTGACATAGATTTCGTAGTCTACTTTAAAGTAGTGGACCCAGCACTGTCCGTATTGAACGTAGCGAACTTTAAGGGAGCAGCTCTTGCTTTAGCTACTACAACCTTAAGAGCGGTTATTGGAGAGATGCAGATGGATGAAGTCTTAGCTAAAAGAGATGACATAAACCAAGTCCTAAGGGTAAAGCTCGATGAAGTTACTGAGAGATGGGGCGTCAAAATAACAAACGTAGAAATAAGGGAGATATTGCCTCCTAGACAAGTGCAAGAGGCTATGATCAAACAGATGGCTGCAGAAAGAGATAGAAGAGCCATGATTACAGAAGCCGAGGGAAAAAAGACTTCAGCCATATTGATTGCTGAGGGAGAAAAGCAGGCAGCCATATTGAAGGCAGAAGGGCAGAAACAAGCCACTGTATTGAAGGCAGAAGGATACGCAGAGGCTCTTAGAACTATCTTCAGTGTTGCAAGAGAGATAGATGTTAATACTATGAGGCTTCAGTATCTAGACACTCTAAAGGAGGTAGCGACATCTCCTTCAACAAAGATCGTGCTGCCAATGCAGCTAGTAGATTTGGTTAGAGACTTTCTAGGAAAAGAAGAATGAAGAAAACTAAGGACAGGATAGAGATCATGAAGCAAAACTCAGTCAGGAGGATTATTACTCTTTTAACGGACTTCGGGACGAGAGATTACTATGTCTCATCGATGAAGGGAGTTATTCTATCTATTGCGCCAAACGCAATAATAATTGACATAACGCACGAGGTGGAACCTTTCAACGTTTTACAGGCAGCTTTCCTGCTATATCAAGCTGTACGCTGGTTTCCTACTTGGACTATTCACGTAGCTGTAGTAGATCCTGGAGTGGGATCGGAAAGAAAGCCCTTAGCTATCAAGACAAGAAAATGCGTGTTAATAGGGCCTGATAACGGGGTATTAATGCCAGCTGCAAATTACTTCGGAATAATTGAAGTCCGAGAGATAAGAAGGAAATTCTTCGAATGCACTAGCCATACATTTCACGGTCGAGATGTCTTTGCACCAGCAGCTGCTAACCTTGTCGCTGGGATGAAACTTGAAGAACTCGGTCCCGTAATACGTAGTCCTAAAAAACTTGATTTTGGTGACGTCAAATGGATAGATAACGGGATAGAAGCAAGAGTATTACATGTAGACAGGTTTGGCAATCTAATAACCAATATTCCAACTAATTTGTATCATGAAATAACCTCTAAAGAAAAAATAACAATAATTGCGAAGGGAAAGACCTCTCTTCTAAAACCAGCTTCATCATATTTTGAAGGAAAGCCAAAAGAGTTTCTTATACTGCCTGGAAGTGAGGATTTCATTGAAATCTCGCTAAATAAAGGCAGCGCTGCAAAATTCTTAAACATTAAACCTGGCGATACATTTATCCTCAAGTTTGGGTCATCTTTTTAATCGACTCTTGTCGGAGGGAGTGGGCCAGCATATGTCAAGAGATGAGCGTTTAGTTCTATGGTTCGAGGAAACTAACATGAAGGACGTGCCATTGGTTGGTGGAAAGTCTGCTAGTTTAGGAGAAATGATAGCCATTGGCTTACCCATACCTCCAGGCTTTTCAGTAACTGCGCGCGCTTATGAGCGCTTTCTTAAGGAAATGGGAATAGCTGAGAGGATCTATGATATAATCAAAGAGGTTGTTGGGGAGAAAAAGACACCTGCTGCATATGAAGAAGCTTCAAGAAGGATAAGAGAGCTTATCGAATCTACGCCGATTCCAAAAGATATAGAAGAAGCGATAAAGGAAGCATATAGAGAGTTAGAGGAAAGGCTTAACGTAAAGAATCCCTTAGTTGCGGTCAGAAGTTCAGCAACAGCCGAAGATCTGCCAGATGCTAGCTTTGCTGGCCAGCAAGAGACTTTTCTAGGGGTTAAGGGCGAAGAGGAATTAGTGAAAAAAGTTAGAAAGTGTTGGTCAAGTCTTTTCACCCCAAGAGCGATTTCATACAGGGAGGACAAGGGTTTCAGGCACGAGGATGTTCTCATCAGCGTAGGAGTTCAGAAAATGGTAAACTCTCGTAGCGCCGGAGTTATGTTTACAATAAATCCTGTTACCGGTAGAACCGATGAATTAGTTATTGAGGCAAGTTGGGGGCTTGGAGAGACCGTTGTTGGAGGAAAGGTAACTCCAGACACTTATGTCGTTGATAAAAAGACCTTAGAAATTAAAGAAAAGCACATAGGCGACAAAAGGATAGAAATATTGTTGACACCAGAAGGAGGAACTATAGAGAGGGAAGTAGAGGAAGAAAGGAGGAAGATGCAGGCGATCTCGGACGAGGAGATAAAGAAATTGGCAGAATATGGGTTAAAGATAGAGGAGCACTATGGAAAACCTATGGATGTTGAGTGGGCTGTTGACATGGACTTAAATCCACCCGATGACATATTCATACTACAGGCAAGGCCAGAAACAGTGTGGAGTTTAAGGGAAGCTGTAACCGAGGAAAAACCAAGGGCAGAAGTTAAGGCAGAACCCATAGTAAAAGGACTTCCAGCAAGTCCTGGAATTGCTGCTAGCGTCGCTAAAGTTGCACTACGGCTAGAGGATGCTAAGGAGCTTATCAAGGAGGGAGATATTCTAGTCACGAGAATGACGTCTCCTGATTGGGAGCCTTACATGAAGATCGTTTCCGCAATAGTTACGGATGAAGGTGGTATGACTAGCCATGCAGCTATAGTCAGCAGAGAACTGGGCATACCATGTATTGTAGGAACAGGAAATGCGACAAAAATCATGAAAACGGGCAAAGAGTATACCGTTGACGGTAGAACTGGCATGGTCTATGAAGGTATTAGGGAAGACCTCATTCGCAAACCAGCAAAGGAACTGGCTCCAGCTGCTGGAGTTGGGTATGCAGCATTAGAAATTCCCATAACAGCTACAAAGATCTTCATGAACTTAGGTGTTCCTGACAAAATAGACGAGTATAAAGACCTTCCGATAGATGGTATAGGCTTGATGAGGATAGAGTTCATAATTGCCAGCTGGATAAAGATGCATCCCCTCGTAGCCATAGAACGCGGCGAATCTGACTTCTATGTGGAGAAGTTGGCTGAAGGAATTGGCATGGTAGCCAGAGCAATTTATCCAAGACCCGTTGTAGTCAGGTTCAGCGATTTCAAGACAAACGAATACGCAAAACTTGAAGGAGGGGAGAAGTATGAACCATTAGAGGCTAATCCAATGCTTGGATGGAGAGGAGCCTCTAGATATATATCTCCAACTTTTGAACCAGCCTTTAGGTTAGAGGTAAGGGCAATAAAGAGACTGCATGATCAGGGGCTAAATAACGTTTGGGTCATGATACCCTTCGTCAGGACAATATGGGAGGTCAAGAGAGTACTAGAGATAATGAAAGAGGAAGGTTTAGAGAGAGGAAAGGACTTCAAAGTTTGGGTAATGGCTGAAATTCCATCCAATGCTCTCTTAGCTGAGGAATTCGCAGAGCTGGTCGACGGCTTTAGCATAGGCTCAAACGATCTTACACAGTTGGTACTCGGCGTGGATAGGGATAGTGAAGTGCTTGGAAGAGCGGGGTACTTCGATGAGCGAGATCCTGCGGTTTTGAATGCAATAAAGCGCATAATAGAGGGTGCTCACAAGAAAGGAGCTACAGTAAGTATATGTGGACAGGCACCGAGCGTATATCCTGAATTCACTGAGTTCTTAGTGAGAAATGGCATTGACAGCATAAGCGTTAATCCAGATGTTGTAATAGCTACAAGAAGGCTAGTTGCTAGAGTAGAGAGAAGGATAATGCTGGAAAAAGCCCTAAATGGGTAAGCTACTAACCCACCACTTTTCTTGCCTTAGGCAGAAGGTTCTTGATCCGCTGGCCATCATATAGGCCTGAACCCAAATAGAGGTTTCCACATCTTATGATTACGAGGCCTCGTTCCAATTCATTTCTAGCACCAATCTCAATGTCTTCTCCACGCATCCATCCATCAATCATTTCTTGAGAGATCTCGAAAACGTTTTTCTTAGCCAAAGGGCCTAGAAGTTGAGTACCTTCAATGCTAAGCATTAATCCAAAGGGAGTTTCCTTCATTATGTAAACGCCAACTAGCCAAGCTTTCATTATTTCAATCGCCTCTTTTGTAGCAGCTCTATATTTCCGTTTGCCAGACCTTACAATTACATGAGGAACTTCCGCTATTCCATACCTTTCAAGTAGCCTTCTCTTAAGCCTAGCTAACTCTTTTTGGTCCAAAATTTCCCACAACCTTCATAACCTCTCTGGTTTCTCTAATAGACAGACGAAGAAGCCCAATGTGTCGTTGCAATGTGGATATATCCTCAGACATTTTGAGATACTAGGATCAAATTTTTTACCATTCCATTCTATCAAGCCAGATCTTGCATTAAGTCCAGGGATTTTCATTTCTAGCACCTCTGCACCAAGTTCTATCAGATGTTGTACCACCTCCTCGTTCTCTTCTGGATCAAAAGTGCAGGTAGAGTACACCATTTTACCTCCTGGTTTTAAGGCGATAAAAGCTGCAGTAGCCAATTCCTTTTGCAGCTTAGAGAGACGTAGTACTAGACGCAGACTCCAACGTATTAGGGGACTCCAATTTCTCCTTACTTCACCAACCGAGCTACATGGAGCATCTAAAAGGACCTTATCGAACCTATCTTTTCCGAAAATCTTGTGAATGAATCTTCCATCTAGCTGAGTTATTGTTACATTTATAGAACCCATTCTCTGCACATTTGAGCTAAGTACGTTTATTCTTGCCATGCTTATATCATTAGCCACTATAACTCCTTTCCATCTCATCATCTCCGCCATTTGGGTAGTTTTAGATCCAGGAGCTGCAGTTAGATCTAAAACTCTCTCCCCTGGCCTAGGATCAAGAGCCACGGGAGGCACCATTGAAGCAGCATCCTGCACGTAAAAAAGGCCGAGTCTGTGTTCTACGGTATTTCCAATGTTTTCAGGTCCTTTAATCACCTTATATCCATATTTATACCAAGCCACTCTCTCAACTTCCCAATTCTTTTGTCTTAACCATTTTACGGGTGCCTTCATAGGATTGATTCTGATGAAGGTCGGCGGCTTTGAAAACAAGCAATCTATAAATTTATCATAATCTAGTCCTAGGAGAGCTTTGTATCTTTTCTTAAACTCTTCCTTTAAGTTTTCTTTGGTCAAAATCAGTTTTCTTTTATGATTCAAAGATATCGGTCCTTGTGAGCTACTTTGAATTTCATTTAGATCATTTGAATTCATCTGAATCTTTCCCAGTTTAATTAAGCCTTTCCTTATGATTGAATGCATAAAAACCTTGAAGATCTGCTAAGAAAACTCTCTCTAGGAATTAATTTTTCGTTCACATTCTTAAATATAGCTCTTTACGGTAAAAACAGATGTTAAAAGATACTAGGTTTTGCCTATAAAATTTGTACATTGTACAAGGGAAACACCCTCCCCCAAACCCCCCTTTTTGGATGTTTAAGGTGTCGATTAACCTTGACTACTAAGTGTATTTTTTGCACTAGGTAACATTATAACATCATCTTTCTTTCAAGTTGTACGTCAACGAGATCCGTAGTTTGAGCTAAACCTCCTTTCTTCCTTTTATAATGAAAGGGCTGGGCTATGTAAGCTATGAGAGGCCTCCTTTTCCGTACAAATTGTAACGTTGGTAGCTTATGCACCTTGCCAGGTTGGGTCTCAGTTTTCCGAGGGTAACAATTTTTAACTCTCAATTTTTTGAGAACTTATTTCTCCCTTCTCTCATCCATCTTTAGGCTTCCTACTTTCCTTGTAGAAGCAATCTCCTTGAATTTGAGTATAAGATCAACGCATTCTTTCCAGGATCCTTTCCTGTCTAGTCTCATCTTGCTTACCTCTTTGATGATCTCTATGGCTCCTTATCTGTTAGGATAAGGATCCCTCCTCCATCCATACTATAGTTGTGGGCTAACTGAATTAAGAAGTTGCCGAGATAGGCTTTTGGAGCTTGGATCCTATCTGAGATGTCATAAAACTTCTTTCTGAGTCTAGGAATTCGTACTAAGTAGGTATATCCCTTCTTCTCTATCAGGATCTCAAGACATGTCGGTCTCTCTTCTTCCTCTCCCTCTTTCAGGGATTCTTTCTCTCTAAGGAAGGGAAGTAAGGAAAGGATCCTCTTACCCATTTCCTGATTAGATATCCTCCCTGTAGACTATGCGTATCTTTTTCCTGTACTCTGGATCCTCCAGAAGCCCTATCAATGCTATTAACTGGATCCACTCTGGACAGAGGGCGTTTAATTTCTGCTCAAATCCCCTTATCACATCTCTCATAGTCTGTGGGGTTATGCTACGTCCCCTTATTTCAGCTACTACCCTGGCCAGCTTGGGGGCGCTGACAGTTACATCAGGATCCATCACTCATCCCTCACGAATCTTCTAAAAGGCTCCTCCATTTTCTTACGTTCCTTCAGTACCTCTGGATCTGTGGGTAGGAATTTTCCGCTGGCTTGGATCTGCGTATAGATTCAAAACTGGTTAGCTTCTTTTTCCCCCAGATGAATTCTGGTGGTATAAAGATGCTCAGGCCATCAAATTCTCTCCAGTATCTGATTACTAGGTAAAGGTCGTTATTCCTGGTCTCTGGGTATTTCTCAAGGAGGTACTCTACCCTCTCCTGGACTGTCTTTAACTCCTTTACTTTTTGCTGTATCCAGACCTCATCCATAGAAATCCTCCTCCTCTGACTCGTAATCGTAACCAGCCTCAGCCAGTGGTAGATCTCTAAGATTTGGGCGTATGTATGGAAGGTTAAGGACGCTAAATATGGCCTCCTCAGTGGTGGAAGCTATGACCCTCCCCCTCCATTACCCCTTTAGAGGCACTGAATTCCAGCCTTAGACTCTTAGCCCTCTTTATTAGTTCCACGTTAAAGTCCCTGGGTCCAGTTCTTATGAGTAGAATAGTTCCAAGATTACTCCTATTAGCCCACCAGATGTCTACTGGGATATCATCTAAGAGTAAGGTCCACTTCTTAGAACCCTTCTGTTCTATGATGGCCCTATGCTCTTTAGCTCTCCCTCTATTAGCTGGAAGACGCCAAGCTCGTCAAATGGTACAGCCACCAGGTCTACGTCGTGGACTATGTGCTTCCCCCTTCTAAGGCTCCCAGCCACGTATACGTCAGCTAGATGTCTTATGGCCATAGTTACCCTGTGAGCGACAGCTATAGCCTTATCCCTGGGAATTAAGTACTTCTTAGCCTTAGCCACTTATACCACCTCCTGTGGGCTGGGGCTGTGAGTGTGTCAGGACAGCTACCTGGTTAGCCAGGGTGTTCACGTTAGTGGCCAAGGTGACTATGTTATCCCCCATAGTGGTTATTGCTGAGGCCATAGATTCCAAGCTCTTAGCCATCTTCTCCAGGGCCTGGCCTACAGTGGTCTCCATCTCCTGGATCCTTTTATCAAGATTTTGGTAGCCCTTAGGGATATATTCAGTGACAGCCAGGATGTAGCGCTTTACTCTCTCTGGGTCGCTCACTTTATCGTATATGTCCAGCTCTCCATCTTCTCCTGGGGAGTTATCGACAGCTCCCACGTCATCATCCACTATAAGGCCAAGGTTCTTGGCGTACTCTCCTATGGGATCGTAGACCCCCAGTGATTTTTTCCATCCTCGTATGGTTCTGACAGCTCCCACCCTTCCTCCTGGAAGCTACGCCTGACAAATTCCACTATCCTCTGTACTTCCTCCTTGGCGTATTCTGGGGATCCTGTTATGGGGGGCCTTACCAGTATTCTCCTTGTGGTTACATCTACAGTGAAGGCTTTAGATCCAAGTCCAGGCCAGGGGAAATAGTAGATCATCTTGGCGCGCGCTAGACTTGAGGAAGCCAGAAGAATCAAACCCTTGAGAGAAGTACTTGTGATAGCACTAGATAATGTAGAAGAAAGTGCAAAAGAGAGTATAGAGGCTATTAGAAAACTGAAACGCATTCTAGAAGCAGAAAGTAACTAAGTTTGATGATAGGAGCAATTAGAAAAATGACAACAAATTTCAAACCTTTTATCTTGGAAGTAGGACTTTATGTATTCTGATAATTTCTTTAATCTTAAATTTATGGTTATAAATTTGATATTTTTAATAAATAAGGAAGAATTCAGGATACCTCGATTTTTCTTGGTCTTCTCCAAAACCTTCCGAATGTATTTGAGGATGAATTAAGATATGGGCCGGGTTGAATCCCAGCCCAGAAGAATTGAGTTGCTTTTTTTGGCGGTGTGTTGATATGTAATGATAGTTAGGCTTCAAAAGCGTTCCGACCTAATAAATTTTGGGTTTATCAAGACTAGATCCCTTAAAACTCCCTCAATCTCCTCCTAAGTTCCTCGTAGATCTTACCCCTTTTGTCTACTATTATCAATAAGATGCAATCTCCCTCAACCTTGTAGGCAAGCCTATAATTCCCTATTCTTGTCTTAAAGACATTCCTATATCCTCTAACCCTCTCTTCCTTAAACGGATCTTTCCTCACTTCCTGAATCCTCT
>CAZUBM010000002.1:131112-136129 GCA_964618805.1 uncultured Nitrososphaerota archaeon | reverse complement strand
CCTATTTCCATACTCGTCGAAGGGCTGGGACTCGTCGTACTTGTTCAGAACGACGGCCACAGTTGGCACGCCGACGGCCTCCCTCCCTCTTGGCCATGAAGCTGAAGACAATAGAGACTATCGAGGAGATGGCGCTCTTCCCGGCGCCCCCCCGTCCCTATGACGCCTACCTTCTTCACCCGCCTCACCTCAAGACCTCGAACTCTATCACTACGACCTCCTCCTGGTCGTACCTGCCGTATATCTTAGCCCAGACCCTCCTGAACTCATCCAGGCTGCTGAACCCCTCCCTGTGTGCATCCAGCTCGCTCTTACTCTTTAAACTTTTATTGTTAGAGCTTACTTAGGGTGATTGTAGTAAAGACCATGATAAAGGTGGATGGTCTCATTAAAAGCTTCCCCAAAGGGAAGGGGAGAACTTATGCTCTTAGAGGAGTTACCTTCTCCGTAGAGGAGGGGGAGATATTCGGTTACCTAGGACCTAACGGAGCCGGTAAGACGACCACGATCAAGATACTTACGACAATCTGGAAGCAGGATGAGGGGGAGGCCTGGGTAGCTGGCTACAATGTGAGAACTACGCCTGGTAAGGTCAGGGAGAGGATAGGCTGGCTTGATGGAATGAACATAGAACTCATGTGGATGACCCACGCTCCAGTGAAATACAACATCGCTTACTTCGCGAGCCTTAACGGCATACCCTCAAGCCTAGCTCTTGAGAGGGCAAGGGAGCTCATGGAACTTCTGGATCTTGATCCTGATCTTGATGTACCCATCTACAAGTACTCGTTCGGGATGAAGGCTAAGCTCGCCCTGGTTGTGACCCTGCTCCACAACCCGGACGTCCTGTTTCTGGACGAACCTACCATAGGTCTGGATGTGCCCACCCGTTCCAAATTCTACGATATGCTGAGGGAGCTCAGAGAGGGCGGGAAGACGATATTCCTCAGCAGCCACATGCTGCACGAGGTTGAGAAGGTATGCGACAGGGCGGCCATCCTGAACAGGGGCGAAATAGTTGCGGTGGGTAGGATAAACGAGCTGAGGCTCCTATCCCTGATCGATGTGCTAAACGTCAGGTTCAGGGTTTCCGGGGATGAAAACCTGATAAGGGAGGTTCTAAAGGAGGTTCCAGGGCTCAAGCTGCTGAACTTCATGAGGGTAGGTAAGGGGGAGTACTCGATTAGCTTCAGGGTTCCGAGGCAGAGTTCGGACCTAATTGCCACAGCCAATGAACTTCTGGTCAAGAGCGGCGTCAAAGTCCTTAGGATAGAGGAGCAGATCCCCAGCCTAGAAGAGGCATTCCTTAGCCTAATTGGGGATGAGAATGAGCCTTCTTAATATTAAAGCGAAAGGAACAGCCATCGCTCAAATACTCAGGCTATCCGAGGTCAACCTACAAATCTCCCTGTACTATCTGGGAAGATCCATCATTACCGTGACCGTTGCTCTGCTGAGGATCATCATGCGGTTACTACCATTCTCCGTCCTAGGTCAGGTATTGGCCGCGGGCTATCGAACATCCCTCCCCGAATTTGTCACGGTTGGACTTGCATTTAGCGCAGCGCTAAATGACTCTTTGATCTCCCCCCTCAGATCATGGAGGCAGAAGGGAATATTTGAGAACCACATGGTCTCAAAGCTCGGAGTTAGAGGCGTATTGCTATCGCACCTAGTGCTTTCCTGCATAAGAGGGGAAGTCCTCTTTGCGACGATACTGATTATGGGCAACCTTATTAGTCCGGAGTTCTCACTGAAAACCCTTCCTTACCTCATGCTCATGGTCCCCTCCATATCGATGACTGGGTTCGGGATAATGCTGATGTCCGCGGGATACCACCTTAGGACCCAGAGGATAGTTCCGGTTCCCCTCTACCTCAGGTTTTTGACATGGGCTTTTGGTGAGGTTTTCTTCCCCTTAGATAAAATCTCCCCAATTCTAAGCCGTTTAGGCTGGTTTGTTCCCACGATCTTCTTAATCAGGAGGTTAAGGTTTGTTTACAGCGGAACTCCGATCCTAGCCGAAATCCTATCTAAAATTGCGCAGACCTACCTGCTAGGAGTACTGTTTCTTGTCTTAGGATTTCTGGTAATAAACGGTGGTTTAGAGGAAGCCAGAAGCAAGGGAACCACTACGAGAATATTCTTGGGTGTTTGATATGGAGATTCTACCAGAGAAGGTTCCGAAGGTCTCTCTGCTCAGGGGAGTAGTCGAGTGGTTAGTCTGGAGGAGAAAGCTGAGCCTTTACTACCAAAAGTACATAATACACCACAACATAACGTTCTTCCTGCTCTTCCTGTCGAACCTACTTCCCTTCTACGTCTGGAGCAAGGGTACTGAGGTGAGATATGCTGGCTACGATGTCTTCCACTACGTAGCCCTCGGGCTGATATATCTCCTCTCAGTGGATTACTCCTTGGAATTTGCCGGCAGGCTCAGGAGGCTTAAGGAGGAAGGGGAGTTAGAAATAGTTATCTCTTCGAGAGGGGGAGTTCTAAGGTTCCTCATATATAGCTTGGCCGATTCCTGCGCCCAGTCCATGATATTCGTTCTCATAGTCCTCACAATTAGTGGCCTGCTGGACCGCTCGCTTATATCCTCCACGACCTTTACTTCCATCCTTGCCTCCTCAATCATCCTCCTGCTGGCGAGCGTCGGCTGGTTTGGACTCGGTCTTATGATGGATGCTCCTTTCCTCATCTGGGAACAGAAAGGGAGGCCTGCAACTATCTTGCTCTTGCTTACCGGAGTTTTCGGTGAGATATACTTCCCCTTGGAGAATTTATCATCTAGACTCGGCGAGATAGGGGTTTTTGTTCCGCCGATCCTGTTCATTAGATGCTTCAGGCAGGCGTTCTTTATCGATAATGCTAGGAGCTCTTATCGTATTTTCCTCTTGATTGGAATATCTGGGTGCCTGGCACTTTCTCTTTTGATGATAGGCTTTCTTTCTGCATTTAAAACCCTTGAACTTGCTAGAAAGCAGGGCAGGACTGGAAGGTATACCTTCTAGCAGTTAACTCTTTTCTAAGCCAAATTAGGTGCATGCTAAACGGAAAATTATACCATACTAGCGCGCGCTGGGCCAGTGACATTCAGCCCAGCCATCCAGTACAAGCCTTCCTCATACTACGAGATCTACTACAACGCCCCAAAGGGCTACGTTTATTACCCTGAAGGAGGAGGGTACTACAGGCTATGTCCACCATACGGCGTCACAAAGCTGGGCTTCAATGCCATAAGGGCCGGAACCGGTCAGACCTGCCTCTCGGATGGCACGAAGCTCTGGGGGTGATGCTCATGAGAGCAAAGTCTCTCTTCGTTCTCGTCTTAGTGATTTCCTTGCTTGCCCTTATCTCCCTAACTGTGAGACCTAAGGCCCAGATTCCAGAGGATCCCTTAATAGGCGAGGAATCCCCTCCAGAAACCTATCAGCCCTTCCCTTCCACCCCAAAAATCCCCCAGATAGACTTAGACCTAGATGTTATATCCGGTCGAACGTCCATGGGTAGATTGCACGCGAATCCAGGTGAGCTGATAGAGGCAAAGCTTATCGTGATGACCACCCCGACCACACCAGATGTGGTTAGGTTCGAGCCAGTACTCCTAATTTACATGATCAACGACACAGAAGCGATGAAATCCATGCCTATGCCAGAAGAAGTATGGAAGCTCCTTGGGAAGAGCGATCCAGGTGCGGGTACGCTATCTGTAAGCACTCCAGGGACGCTTCCTGATGTATCAGGAAAGATTATGGTTATTTTGGATCCTCCCCCCGATTTAACGCTCAGGAGAGGGGAGAGAACGGCGCTCAATCTCACAATACGGGTAAGCAAGAATGTTATGCCAGGGCACTACTGCCTAATATTTCAATACAGCTTCGGAACGTGTACCGCTGAGTTCCACGTAGATATTTATGTCGAGGCTAGGGAATCATAATTTGGGCTGCTTGCTCAATAAGATGAGAGTCAGACAGCTGGTCCTTAGTTGGGATGTACTTTAAGTTTTTAGCTAACTTGCTAGACTTCAAATGCTAGACCTTCAACGTTGCTCTACTAAGGCATCTGCCCTTACGGCTTTCACATTTGCATGTTTAGCCTTTTCTCTGAGATCCTCATCCTCAGTGACAAGGACTAGTTTCCGGCTTTTTGCCTTATGTAAGTAGGATGCATCGTAGAATGTTATTTTGAGCTCAGAGGCAAGTTCCATCACACTCCTGAGCTCTTCCTCCGATTCTATTCTCTCAACATCCATTATCTCCAGCAAGGAAGCCACATGCTTAACCTTATTCAAGGCCTCCACTTTATTAATAAGACCTCTCAGGGCATATTCCTTCCAGATTATGTTTCCAAGTTCGTAGCGTGCAAGGTCTAAAGTTACACTTCCTTCGAGAACCTCTATGGCTTCCTCCTTAAGTCTCGCCAATATTACAGCTATGGAGCTTGAGTCAAGAATGTACAACTACCTCAGCTCCCGCATCTTTCTGATACTTCTGACTATCTCCTCCTCAGGAATCTTGGAGAAAAGCTCTCCCAGCTCTCTCGCAGCTCTTCTAAGCTCTATAATCTTTCTTCTTCTGACTTCCTCCTCCAAGGCTCTCCTAACTACGCTACTGACTTTAATCCCATATTTACTGAGCTCCTGCTTGAGCTTCCTAGGGATCCTAACGGTTATTGTTACACTATTCATAGCACATTCTATGAAACACAAAATTTGTAATACATAAATTTGTGGTAGTTCGTTAAGGCGGATTAAACCCAATTATCTTTGGAGGTGAATTCAGAGTGAACTTAAGATTCTTGAAAGCTAGAGAGGCATTATAAGAGGACAAGGGCTCTCCAATGCCAAATTTAGGTTGAATTTCATCTTCTCAATCTCGTTTCCTAGCCTATCCACCCTGAAAGGTGGATGCCTTGGGCGTGTTGATCTCCTCCACAAAAGGAAATTCCGCGATCTTCGATATAGACCTGAGAGAAGCTCTTCCAATAATGTTTCTCTGCGTATATAGGTGAGCTT
>CAZUBM010000002.1:55412-131012 GCA_964618805.1 uncultured Nitrososphaerota archaeon | reverse complement strand
ACAAAATAAATTCATTAGACACAGCATAAAAAACTGATTAGAGTTCTTAAGAATCATCTTACTGGATCCTTCGGAGAGAACCTTTTTCGGCCAAAAAGGTAAGTATTACATAAAAAGATTGAATTAGGAGATGAGACTCATCTGGACTTTAATCAAAAGCTCAGCTCAACATAGCTAGGCCTTAAACTTTCAGGGCTTAATTAAGATTTATTATAATGGCAGTTTGATCAGCTTAATGTCACAAGAGATCAGGTCCGAATTAAGGAAGCTTGTTGAGAGAGGTATAGAATCTGGTGCGTCCTATGCGGACGCTCGTTATCAATGCCATGATTATGAGTTAATAACTGTTGAGAACAAGATCTTGAAAAGTTATTCCTCTAGAAGACTTAGTGGCGTTGGAATTAGGATCATTATGAACGGAGCTCTTGGCTATGCCTCAACAAGCGATTTGACACGAACTGGCCTCGAAAGAGCTTTAAATAATGCCATAAAAATAGCCAGATCTATGAAAATTGAGAAAGGAGGTCTTTGTGAGAGCAGGGTCAATAAATCGGACGTAAAGCTTTCTGTTAAAATGGATCCTTTTGAGGTTTCTCCTGAAGAAAAGGTTTCAATAACGATGGATGCAAACAAGGCTGCTTGGATAAGTGATGAGATAAAGAGCGCTATTACAAGGCTTGGCCTTTCCAAAGACTTTAGATACTTCATCTCTTCTGAGGGAGCCGAACTAAGTGTTAAGACATACTTAATAGGTCTTGGGCATGAAAGCGTTGCCAAAGTCAACGGGGTGATGGAGAGGGTTCCATACAGCGAATCCATGTGCGCAGGCTTCGAATTCATAAAGTCTAAGGACTGGAATTCCTTCGCTTCTGACATCTCTGAACTTGCAATTAAGGCAGCTGGCTCCAAAACTCCTCCACCTGGAACTTACACAGTAGTAGTTGATCCGAGAGTTGTTGGGCTCCTCCTGCATGAGGCCTTTGGTCACGCTTCAGAAGGGGATCTAGTATCATCAGGGGAATCAGTTCTTCATGGTAAGTTAGGAAAGCAGGTAGCTAGCGAATTAGTTACCATAATAGATGAAGGAACAGTAGAGGGTGGGTACTTCTATCCCTTTGACGACGAAGGGGTGAAGAAGGAGAGGACGGTCGTAGTCAAAGATGGAATTCTTAAGGGGTATCTCCATGACAGAAAATCTGCCCTCCAATTTGAGGTTGAACCGACGGGAAATGGAAGAGCTCAGGACTTTGAAAACCAGCCAATAGTGAGGCAGACTAACTACTACATGCAGCCGAGAGATTATGAGTTCGAGGAGCTTATTGAGGACATTGAATTTGGAATATACGTTAGAGGTAAAGGAGCTACTGGAGGGCAAGTTGAGGTTGGTATGGGAACTTTCACATTTGGAGTAGGTCCTTCTAAAATCATAAGGAAGGGGGAGCTCGTTGAGACGGTAAGGGGTGTGGTCATCAGTGGAATGATTCTTGAGACCCTGAAAACAATCGATGCAGTAGGAAAGGACTTGAGAATGCGTACAAGCGTATTTGGTGGCTGTGGTAAGATGGGACAGACCGTTCCTGTTGGTTTTGGAGGACCCCACATCAGGGTTCTTAAGATGACGGTAGGGGGAAGGTGAAGGAGAATGAGTCTAGCAGAATTGGCAATCAAAAAGGCTTTGAGTAAAGGTGCAACGGAAGCAGAAATCTACGTTCAAAGAAGGAAGACTGTTCAAGTGGAATTTGCTGAGGAGATTGAAAGTTTCAAGACAATTGAGTCCTTAGGAATGGCATTGATGGTAGCTTTAGGTAAGAAGATTGCTATGTATTCTACCTCGGTTTTGGATGAAGATGAGGTCTCTGAAGCCGCAGAAAGGGCGGTAAAGATAGCCAGAGTTTCAAAGGAGGATCCTCATTGGAGACACGTGAATAGGAAGTTTGGAAGAGCATCTGCTGAAGGATACTATGATGAGAAGCTGAAGGACTTGGAATATGAGGAGATAATCGAGACCTTAACATCTGTTGTGAAGTGGATGAAGGACTACGACAGAAGAGTTGTGCCAACGAGAGGGATCTTAAGCATCTCCACCTCAAAAATATTAATAGCAAACAGTTATGGAGATGAATGCGAGAGAAAGGAAACAAACATAGCTGTTTGGGTGAGAGCTAAGGCGGAAGAGGCTGATATGAAGGGAACTGGGACAGAACATCAGGAATCAAGGTTTTGGAAGGGGATAAACTTCCAAGATCTGGCTCTTAGGACAGCTGAAAAGGCCGTTAAGTTCTTAAGAGCAAAGCCTATGCCGGGAGGCAAGCTGCCTGTCATCATTAGAAATCAAGTCTTTGCCGACATACTCGGAGTGATTTTAAGCGGTCCAATAAATGCAGACTGGGTTCAGAAAGGGAGATCGCCTCTATCGAATAAGCTTGGAAGCCAGATTGCATTGGATAACGTTACAATATTTGATGATGGAACAATGGGAGGTGGCTGGCGCACAAGGCCATTTGATGACGAGGGACACCCAACTCAAAGAACTGCAATTATTGAGAAGGGAATCCTAAAAAGTTACCTCTATGACACATATACTGCCCTAAAAGAGGGTCTGGAGTCAACTGGAAATGCATTTAGACGGCGTTACTGGATGCCTCCACAACCATCGCCCAGCAACCTTATTCTGAAACCCAGAAGGGCAAGTCCTGAAGAAATGATTAGAGAAACGAGGAAAGGAATCTACATTGAAGGGACCATTGGAGAGTGGCTCTCGAATCCAGTTAGTGGAAACATCAATGCAACAGTAACACACGGATACCTTGTGGAGAATGGTGAGATAAAAAAGCCAGTCAAAGGGGTGATTATATCAGGAAACTTCTATGAGCTTCTAAAAGGCGGGATAGAGATCATAGGGGAAGACCTAAGGAATAGCGGTGGAAATTATTCCCCTACTGTCAAAATTGCTGAGCTTACGATTGCAGGAAAGTAGCTATAGAGATAGCAACAATAAGTATGCAAGGACATTTAGAGAAACCTCAAATCAATCTAACTTAAGATAACATTTTTCATAAAGAGAAAAAGATATCCATTAGTTTTCTTTCAACCTCTCTTACAAGTTCTGTTTTACCTAAGTTATGGGCATAGTGTAAGGCTAGTCTAACTTTACAAGTCAATTTATAAGCTGATACTTAAGGGGTAAAGCCGTTGATTTCTTGAGGTGAATCAGATGAGAACAGTTAATAATATGCTGAAACTTATTGGCAATACCCCAATAGTTAGGCTATCAAAGCTTGATGAGAAATATCCTTTCGAGATCTGGGGAAAATGCGAATTCATGAATCCTAGCGGAAGCGTTAAGGACAGAATGGCATACTACATGATCAGGGAAGCTGAGAAAAGAGGAGAGCTGAAGCCAGGTATGACAATACTCGTCCCAACTACAGGAAATACTGGTATAGCATTTTCTGCCATAGGGACCTATCTAGGCTATGAGATTCTCATAGTAATGCCAGTAGAGATGAGCTATGAGAGGAAGCTTCTCGATATGCTTTATGGCGCTAAACTCATATATACTCCAGGAGGCGAGAGCGATGCTATGGGAGCGGTAGAATACTGCAGAAAATTGGCTAAAGAAAACCCGGGAAAGTATTGGGTAGCAGAGCAGTGGGAAGATGAGGCAAACGTCAAAGCTCACTATGAGACTACCGGAAGAGAAATTGTTGAGCAACTAGGAAAGGATATAAAGCTTTTTGTAGCTGGGATAGGAACCGGCGGTACCCTGATTGGCACTGCGAAGAGGCTAAAGGAAGCGAATACCAATGTTAAGATTGTGGCAATGGAGCCTGCCGAATGTCCGACAGCAGCTAGTTGGTTCTGGGATAAGGGCGAGGCATGGGGAAGACATGAGATAGAAGGAATAGGAGACGGGTTTGTTCCAGGGATAATCGAGAGACACAAGGAATTGATAGATGATTTCGTCCTAGTGAGCAGCGATGAGGCAGTGGATATGGCAAGGAAGCTAGCTAGAATCGAAGGATTGGGTCTTGGCATATCTTCTGGGGCAAATGTTGTAGCAGCCATAAGGGCTTCCGAGAAGCTAGGAGTGAAGGAAGGGAAAGTAGTGACCATACTGCCTGACTACGCTGCTAGGTACTTCAGCACAAGACTTTTCCTAAAGAGACGGCTTAAAACAGAAGAACATGAGGAAATGCTTAAACTTGCTAGATCATAGCTTGTCTTAGTTTTTCACGCATTTTGGTTTATTTCAATGTCCTACAAAAAGGAGTTACTGAGTTAGACCATGTTTCTATGCTGCTTTTTAACTAAATTTATCTAGCTAGCCCTGTAATGCTCCCTTATTGGCTCTAGAGCTCTATCAACGTCTTCAAGTCCAAGTCTCTTGAGAGTTTCGTGTGTCGGAATTCCTAACTCATCCTAGCCAAGATAACTAAACCACTCCCTCTTCTTTTTCTGGACTTCTTTCCTATCCCCAGCCTGGCCAGCCTTTGGACCAGACGGAAGTGTCTCATAAAACCTTGGTGGGTTATCGTCATCTACTCTCGGATCCCACCCAAGGTCAGGACCTCCTATCAATAGGGCAGCCCTTTGGATTGCAAGCATTCTGGGACCTATGGTTTTGTTCCAGTCCTCCATACTCATGTTCCAGCCTGTAACAGCGTTAAAGAACTCCCAGATTATTTCTCGGGGCCTTATGGAGTTAAAAGCACAAATCACAGCTGAATCCATGAAACCCATGAAATCAGGGGGCGGAAACTCAGCAACTGAGGTGTGATCGCCTCCTTGAACGTTACAGGCATAAGCTATTGGTGAAGGGTAATCTAGACCACTTCTGATTCCATGGGCTCCTACTGCTATTCCTTTAACCTGAACAGCATACTTAGTAACATCTAAGCCTTTCATCTCTCCTATCTTTAAGGCAGCTCTATAAGTTCCCTCAGCCAATATGTCTCCGATTCCCTCTCTTCTCGCTATCATCTGAGCAAGTCTTCCAAAGGTCCTTGCGTCTCCCCACTTCAATTCGAAGCCCAAGTCCTCCTTTGTTAAGATGCCCCTTTCATAGAGTTCTGCCGCAAAACCCATGACGTTCCCAAGCTGGATCCCACAGAAGCCCAAGTCATCGCTTATCGAAGCGATGTATACGTTTTCTTCAGGTTTGAATATGCCCAGATTCGTCCCTAAATAAGCCTGGAGCTCGTAGTCAGGATTATCAGTTATTGCTCCTTTTAGAGGTCCTCTAAGCACAGCAGCTACCTTCAAACAAGTTGTTGGACACCCATAGTCTCCCCAATAACGCTTAAGCCAAACCCTCCTTTCAAACGCATCGACACCAAACTCCTTCTTATCATGCCACTCCTCTTGCCAGTTCCTAACGGGTTCTGAGCTCATCTCAGCACCAACGGCATAACCTCCGCTTCCAGTTCCCCATCTCCTCATGCTATCCTGCATAAGACGGTACTCTACCACTTTCTTTAGCAGCTCCTTTACCTTTTCATAATCCTTAGGATCTGGAAGGGGGCCTGTGCCTTTGGCAACGATTGCCTTAAGGTTCTTTGATCCCATTACTGCCCCATAACCTCCATATCCAGCGCCATGGGTCCATTTTTGCTCAACTGCAGCGATTCTAGACATGTTTTCACCAGCTGGACCTATGTAAATGATGCCTGGCTCACGCCACATCCTTTTCCGTGGTCTCTCGCTCTCTAGCTCGGCTATGATCTCTTTGTTAATCAATCTTATGGATTGCTTACCATCCTTTCCCCAGAGATGTCTGGCATCCCTAATTTCCACTTTTTCATCCATTATGAAGATGTAAACTGGGTGCTGAGCTCTTCCCGTCACTATCACTCCATCATAACCAGCACACTTTAGCTCTATTGCGAACTCCCCTCCAACAGTAGAGCCAACGATGCCGTTGCTTTGAGGCGATTTCCCGGATATGCATATTCTAGGACCTGGATAAAAGCCAGTCATAGGCCCGGTAAGGGCCAGAAGAAGGTTCTCTGGCCCTAAGGGACCTATCATCTCCCATTTAGCTCCAAGCCTGTCCCATAGAATCTTGCATGCGAGGGCCCTTCCTCCTATGTACTGCTTCAAGATCTCATCGCTAAATCTCGTCTCTTTGATCTTCTCATTAGTAAGGTCAATCTCTAAGAACTTCCCAGCATATCCTCGCGGCATCTCATATCAGCTCCTTTGCTTTATCTCCATAGAGGTGATAAGCCATTTCCTTTATCACTTCAGAAGGTTTTTTAGCGTAGAGCTTGTAATTTATGCTTGGCGCTTTTTTAACCAGCCAAAGAGCGTTCCACCTTCCTTCTTGGCATATTTTGACGCATTGAGGATCTCCCCCGCATAGATCGCAAATCGTGGCTTTGCCATCCCCGGGATGAAGAAAAGGAACATCACCAGGACACGCCTCTATACACAATCCGCAGCCTGTGCACATCTCTCGATTTACAAGGACGGCTCCAGTATTATTGTCTACAGAAAGAGCCTTTGGTTCTGTTGGACAGGCATCAACGCATGGGTAATCGTGACATTGAGCGCAAAGGTGAGGGATTTCTAAGGTGGGTATCAGCATGAAAATCCTTATTCTTGAAGCTTCCGGCCAAATCTTACCTTCATGAGAGAGGCTGCAAACAATCTCGCACATTCGACACCCGCTGCAATTGTAAAAGTCTCTGGCAATCCATATAGGATTAGTTTGGCTCGAAGACATAATAGTTAGGTTATTTAGAAGCTTTTAAGGATAGACGCCTATCGACTGATCGGCTTGATTTTTGCAGGAAGAAAATACGACTTATCCGCCCGCTATAGGAGGAACGAAGGCTATTTCATCTCCTTCCTTAAGTTTAACATCTGGTTGTTGAGACCTTCCATTAGGGAGAACTATCATGTAGTCAGGATCGCATCCTTGTCTCAAATCGATGGGACTAAACCCATATCTCTTCGATATCCGTTTTACAGCGATGGCAAAAAGTTGTTCCTTCCTCTAGCTCAATCATGACTTCTTTTCCAATTTTTCTAGCCAGAAATCCGACAAATCTCACTTTGACCTGCAAATTCAGGCTCAAGTTATGTGAGAAATGAGTTCCATAAAAAGTAGACTGATAGTTTAAGGCAATAATGTAAAAGCTTTGTGAGGACTAAGGTAAAACGGCTAATTTCACTTCTAGAGTCACATTACGATTTGCTTAAAACCTTAGGAGTTTTTCCTAAGAATTCTGCGGCTGTGAGAAGCTTTTTACTGGATTTCTTTGCAGCTTCCCATACTTCCATAGTGTGTTCTCTAAATTTGGCTTCTCTTATCAAATGATGATCGTAAATGATTAGTTTTGCCCCACTTTCTTCGACTATCCTTATAGCATTTCTTATAGCTCTGTTCAAGTTGATTCTATTGAGGAGATAACCGAACATGTAAGTCATTGGACCATCTAAAATCAGAACATCAGGGTTTTCCTTGATTATCCACTCTGCATAGTCCTCTATTATGGGACCATTCACATCGCTAGAATGAATTAACTTTTCACCCCTCCACTCTACAACCGTGGCGAATACCCATCCAAGGGTTGAGAACTCAATTCCATGAAACAAAGGTTTCGTAAACCTTAGGTTCGTCTCTCCAAAGTGAAACTCCTTACCTTCCGGATATCTTACTTTTATCCTGTCGAATTCAAACTCAGGTATCCTAGGCCACTCATTCCACCTCTCTACCTTGCCCTTGAAGAGCCTTAAGCCCTTGTCAAGCAATTCCTTTCTCCTCTTTGCGTAATCCCCGAAGTCCTTTTGTTTTGCTATCGGCAAATCGTCTAATGGGTTCGGATATTCTTTAGCTTCGGGCTCCTTTAGTACGGATTCCAACCCAATCCCGCCAAAGCGCTTGCAAATTCTGGAATAAAACTCCATAGCTCGGTTTCGTTGAGATTCATTTATGTATTCATTTGGATCCTTTGCAAGTAAGAGCTTTCCTTCATACATCTTCATGTCTCTTGGAAAGTAGTGATCATAATGGTAGTGGGAAATGACTATAACATCTGCTTCCTTAGCAGCATTTTTTATAGCTCTCTCTCCCTGAGCTTTCCAACGAATTTTATCAATGTGGCTTGCTGGAAAGCTTGGATGCATTATAGCTACTCCAGGATCTATCAAAATTGAAACATCAGGGGTTTTTACTAGCGTGCAGGAACTTTTGGCTCCAAGAGAATCAAACCATATCAGCTTAAATGAAATATGCACGTTCTAAAACATTTTTCTGGACTTAATAAATGCCATCATAGGCTTGTTATCGAAATCCCTGGCTTAACCTAGGTGTTTCCTCCTCAAACTCCTCTTGTGAATCAAAAGTAAGCCCAACATGGGTAAGATCAGGGAAAAATAGTAGGAGGCGGATCCTAAGTCAAGAAGACATATTAAGGGACCTAGTATCATCGCTAAGGAAAATAAGGAAAAACGTATGGGGCGATGTTCTAGCAAGAAGTCTCTCAAGGACCTATCTCCTCTTATGTACCAAGCTATGAAGACCAAAGCGCAGGCAGAAAATAAGATATTCACAAACAACAAATAGAGTGGATTGTTCTCATGGTAAAGCGTAGGAAAGGTGCTGATGAAGATTAGTTCAGGAATGCTAACTAGGAAGAGGGCCCTGACACTTCCTAGCTCACCAAATTTTGCCAATCTCTTCCTCCTAAGTGTATATGCCCTCATAGAGTAGATCAAAACATAACATAAGAGGGAGAGGGATAGAATCCAAAGTAAGGACGGGATTGGGTTGAAGTATGCCAGTAGGGTAAAGGCTAGGAGTAGTACTGAAATTATGAATCCTAACATGGGCCAGAAGCCCTCCCTCTCAATGCTTCGTATGCTAGCTCCAAGCACTCCAGGAAGTGCTGAGACCTCGGAGAGAGCAAAGATTATTGAGATTAGGTCGTATACTACGGAAAACAGGGCAATTGATGGTGGTATAGAGGTGTGGATGAAAGTCATTGAGATCGCACCGTTAACTCCAGCACAACCAGCCAATATGGAAGCTGCAAGCAGAATATCCCTAGATATACCTGGAAGAACTGAAGGAATGAGGATCAGCATGAAGAAACAGAAAATGACGAAGTACCAAAGACAAGAAAATGGATAGATAGGGGTATATGCCCCTAAGAGACCTCCCGTAAGAATGGCAAAACCAAAAAGGGTTGCTCGGTCGTAACCGATCGTCCTAAAAACAACTAGCATGAACAGAGCATAAGGCACCCAGCTGAAAAGGGGGTATAGATCGTTAGTGTAAAAAGAGCACGCAAGACCAAGGCTCAAGAGGATAGGATAAGAATAGATCAGCAAGCCACTCGATGTTCCTGCTTCATGAATTCCAATCTGAGGGGCCTTTCCCCCGAGGAATATGATGGTAGAGAAGAAGAGCGCTAACGTTGCAAGGAATACGTAGTATGTAGCGAACTCTGATACGATGAGATCTATCCTTTCGAACGTTTGATATAGGGCATTGATGATAATCCCTGCCTCCTCTATCAAGTTCATTTCTATCGATCTTTTCAAAGAAAGTAACATTACCTCGCAGCTTCTGTTTCCGTGAGACAGGATCTTATAGATCCACCAAATTTGTGGTTTCTGAAACGAATTTATAGATGAAATTTCTTCAAAGATCTCTCTTAAGAACTGCCAGTTAGGGTCTCTAATTGCAGAACTCCCCAGTCCATCCAAAATTTTGGCTGAGACTTCCATTTTACTAGGTGCCGGGCAAAGAATGGTCAAGATCGCGATATAAATGAAGAAGAGATCCAATAAAACAAAGAATAGCAACGAAAGCATGCTTCTTCTTGACTGCTTTTCATAGCCTCTGGCTTTAATGTTGAGAAGCGCTATCCCTAACGTGCTTAAAGAGAGACCCAAACCAGCCAAGTAAATGCCACTAATCACTTCTCTCAGCCATTTCAGCAAAAGTGGTAGTGAAAAACCTAGGACGAACAAAGTAAGACCAACAATGTCCCTTGCAGAGATAAGCGGTGTTTCATCAAAGCTGCGTTCGCCTCGTTTCAAGTCTCATTCCCCCATCCATATATGGGAAGGCTTTTCAGGGGGCATAGAAAGGTCATTGTTCTTAAGTCTTCGTGATATTTCATTACCACATTTGATCGCATGTACCATAATTAGATTAAATAAATCCTAATTCCTAGAAATTTGAAAGATCTTGAACGAAGCAGAGATCCCTTTATGGTTAATTGAGGAGGCCTTATCCTCAAAGGGGAAGGTTAGAATCCTATTCCTTCTAACCCGGATGGAGGCCTTGAACATAACAAGACTTGCGAGAGAGACGAAGCTTAGCGTTGAGGTGACGAAAAGACACTTAAAGAAATTGATAGAATTGGGAATTGTGAAAGAGCTCAGGCTAGGAAGGTTTAGGTTTTATCAGCTTGATAGGGAACACCCTCTAGCTATTAGGATTATTGCTCTTTTTTCCGGCGTTAGCTTATACCGTAAGGAAGTGTAGGATGACTCTGAAATTGTCTCTTTAATTGGTGGAATCAAAAAAGCTCAAGCATTAACAAGGTATTTTTCTATTACCAAAGAGGATCCTTTAGGAGGCGAAGAATGTCTTTGATTGATGTTATTCCCAGCCGTAGAAGCATAAGAAGATATGAAAAGAAGGAAATTTCAAAGAATGTTTTGAATAAGATCTTAGAGGCCGGAAGACAGGCTCCTTCTGCTAAAAATAAGCAACCTTGGCATTTCATCGTGATAACCGATGATAGGATTAAGGAAAAGCTGTCTCAAGGGAGGTATAATCGGTTCATTAAGGATGCGCCAATTACTATCGTAGGTTGCGCAGATCTCACTAGCTCAAAAAAGTGGGCAGTTGTCGATACAGCAATTGCTTTGCAAAATATGGGAATTGCAGCCTGGGCTTTAGGCATAGGTTCGTGCTGGATAGGAGATTTCAATGAAAAAGAGGTTAAATTGTTATTAGGAATTCCAGAAGGTTGGAAAGTGGTTGCCTTGATTACTTTCGGCTATCCAGCGGAAAGGCCAAAGAGCAGGCAGAAAAAGCCCTTAGAAGAGATCGTGGGTTATAACAAATTCTAATAGGATAAGTTTTGTCCTTAATTAATTCAATCTCAGAGATCTTACAAATTGATTGGCTAGAACTAAATTATGCAGTATTAAAATTAAACAGCCACAAAACCTTCTGGGTGAGCCTATGGAGGAGACCAAGAAGAGAGTTGGTAGAGTAACTCATTACTTCAAAAAAAATAAGCGTAGCTGTAGTAGAGCTGGAAGACGAGTTGCGGGTGGGAGATGAGATATCAATAGAGGGAGCAACTACCAACTTTAGGCAGAAAGTTACTTCTATGGAGATAGAACATAAGAAAGTGGATGTAGCGAAGGCTGGACAATCAATTGGGCTTAAAGTTGAGGAAAGGGTAAGAGAAGGAGACATAGTTTACAAAATAGAGGAGTAGTTCGGTTAAGGTCGATACAAAGGGCAAGTAATTGCAGTCCTTATAAGAAATTTAGGCTTCAACCAAAGTTTCTGTCCTTCTAACTCCTTCTAGAGAATTAATTTTCTTGGCAGCATTTACTATGCCGCTAATATCATCCGTCTCCAATAAGGTAACGAGGTCGAAGCGGCCGTAGACCATCATAACTTTCTTAACTCCACCAATCATCTTTACATCATCGAAGACACTTCGTGCCTCCTTAGGAACCACCCTAATCAGGATACATGCCTTCACCATCTTACGTCACCTCAATCAGAGCCTCAACAAGGCTTTCAGTTCCGATAACTCCAGATGTTGTAGCAATTCTTGACACGGCTCTTCCAAGAGCCTTCATATCATCAGCTTCAACCCACGCGATTACATCACATCTTCCAAGCGTTGAGAAAGCAGTTTTTATCTCTTCGATCTTCTTTATTTCATCTAAAACCGTAGAAAATTTTCCAGCCTCACAATATATTAAAACACATGCTGAGACCAGCTCTTTCACCCAAGGATTTGTTGTTAGAATGTAAATAAAAAGCTTAAATAGGCAAATATTTTTACTAATTCAAATTTCCTCATCTTATTTCAAATGTGTCCAGTAGTTATCTCACATCTTAGAGAAACGTGCAATTCGAGAGGAGCTAGGCCCCTTATTTTGATATGCATCTGAACGAAAATTTTAACCGATAGAGTGCTAAAGCTCCGTTTCTTCTGGTTCAGGATATAGAAGTATACCATTTTTGACCTTGGCAAAAGATGTCATCTCATGATCAACGATTTTCTTCTTATCTATAATATGAGTGATTCTGTGGCCTTTAACCAATAGATAGTCTGCTAGGATTCTTCTGTGACATCCCCAGTAGAATTTCTCTGCGCACATTAGAGCTACCTTATTTCCCTCGGCAAGTTTAAGCAATTTTTCAACTCCCCTTTTGAATTCCTCTGTCAGGGTATGATCGGCGTAGTTTCGAAAGCCTTTGCTCTTCCAACCCTTGTTTGGTGAGTTCTTACCTAAACCTCTGCTCCTTCTGCCGCCAAGCTCCTTTCCAAGCCATTTATATGTTATGCCGTAGGAGGGAAGGGTCTTTTCAAGCCTGTCTCGGTCAAACTGAGGATTTCTTTTTGAATAAGGCCATCTCCTTATGTCTACTAAGAGATTTATCTTATACCTCTTCAAGATCTCTAGAAACTCCTCAAAACTTCTTGTAGAATGGCCTATTGTGTAGAAATGCATGTTCAACTAATTAATTCGCAGATACTCCTATAAAGATTCAAAATTCTCTTCCTTCACCTGATGCAATGAATGTAAATCTTAAAGTTGAGTTTTTACTCGATTGTTGTCCTTCTAAATACCCAAGCTGAGATGCTTACGAAGATGGCAGAAGTAACTATCAGCATAGCTATATCGAACCAGAGAGCATTCATTCCCACGCCAGTTAGAGCAATTCTTGCCCCATCAACGCCATAGGTAAGTGGGTTTGCCATCGCAATCGCTCTCATCCACTTTGGCATCGTTTCAACCGGATAGAAAGCCCCGCTAAGGAAGAGAATAGGCATTGAAATAAACGTGTTTATCAGCTGAAATCCCTCCATACTGGTCATCACCGATCCAAGTATTATTCCCACGCTAGTGAAGCAGATAGCTACAAATAGCATGGATACCAGAACCATAGGAGTTCTTGCTAGGTTTATGTTAGGCGCTATAAGGCTTGATAGCAACAATATTAAAACGCCTCTGATGACCGAGGTGGTTGAATCACCTAACGCCCTTCCTAGTATTGTTGCTTCCCTTGGAACCGGAGCTACTAGCACTTCTTTGAGAAAACCAAATTCCTTATCCCAAATAACTGAAACCCCTGACATAAATGAACCCATGAACACGCTCATCATCACAACTCCTGGAACCAAAAAAGGCAGGTATTCGATGTTGTTTCTGGCTGCTCCTGTAGACATCATCCCGAATGACCTTGAAAAACCAAGACCGAAGAGAATGAGCCAGAAAATTGGCTGAACAATGGAACCTATTACTCTTGACCTTGCTCTAACAAATCTCTTAATTTGCCTGTACCACATTATGCTAACAGTCCTTAAGAACGCTTCCATTTCTTTCACCTCCTCCTCATCCTTCTAATTCTCCTCATTCTAACATGATCGAAAAAGCTAGCTTCCTCGTCCCTCAGACCTTTCCCCGTAAGCTGGAGAAAAACGTCTTCTAGGCTCGGCCTGAGATAACGGACTTCCTTTATCTCAATTCCCAACTTTTGAGCCTCCTGAAGCACAACAGGAATTGCTTCTGGAGCTTTGTTAACAGAAAGGCTGATAACTCCATCTTTTAGCACCTTTAACTCCTGTATTGAGTCCAAGGCTCTAATCCTTTCTATGAAATCCTTTCCATGGCCGTTTAGAATCGCGTTCAGATATATTATCTCGTTTCCTACAATAGATTTGAGCTCTTCCACAGTACCTAGAGCTATTATTCTGCCATGATCTATTATTGCTACTCTGTCACAGAGCTTCTCAGCCTCTTCCATGTAATGAGTAGTTAGGAATATGGTCATGCCCTCCTCCTTTTTTATCTGCTTTATGTAGTCCCAGACCCTGGCTCTGCTCTGAGGATCCAAGCCAAGAGTTGGCTCATCAAGAAATAGAACCTCTGGATTGTACAACAGGGCTCTTGCTATCTCGAGCCTTCTAATCATTCCTCCGCTGTATTGTTGAACTATCTTGTTCTCCCACCCCTTCAACTCCACAAATTCAATGAGCTCTTTTATCTTAGATTTCAGCTCTTTTGAGGAAATTCCGTAAAGTCTGCCATGAATATATAGGTTCTCCCATCCTGTAAGCCTCCTATCAAGCGTAGGATCCTGAAAGACCACGCCTATCTTCTTCCTAACCTCACTTGGTTCCTTTATCACATCGTAACCAGCCACTCTAGCAGTGCCTTTTGTCGGTTTTATCAGAGTTATTAGCATGTTTATTGTAGTCGTCTTTCCTGCCCCATTAGGACCCAAGAAACCGAAAATTTCGCCCTCCTTCACTTGGAAGGTGACATTATCAACAGCTAAAACTTCCCCAAACCTCTTAGTTAGTCCTTCAGACTCTATAATATCCATCTAGATCACCAAAAACCTATATCTACCTTACCTCTTTCTCAAGCTCTGCTATCTTTGACTCTATATTCTCGAGTTTTCTCTTGATAGCTCCTCTAACCGCCTTTAATAGTTCAAGCCTAGTCCTCTTGTCCTCTATCTCATCTATGAAACGGAAAAACCCAAAAGGCCAGAAAATTAGCGGATGTTCCTGTTCCATCATCCTCTTTAGGATCTTCTCCTTTAGTGAAGGAGTAAGATGCCAAGAGATGCATTGATAGTATTTCTTCGTGAAGTTAAGATGCCTTTCAATAAAAGCCAAGTTTTCCTTCATGGCTTCTTCTCCTTCCTTAGTTAGTAAGTAATGTTCTCTCCCATCCTTGAGTTCCGTCCTTATCAGACCTCTGGTCTCTAGCCTCCTTAGCGCAGGATATATAGTTCCTGTCTTTGGCTCCCAGACATCCTCAAATATCTTTTTGAGCTCTTTTATTATCTCGTATCCATACATCGGCTTCTTTTTTAGCTGGAGCAAGATCAGCAACTCTATGGGAGAGAGTTTCCTACCTAAGACGAAGGGTTTATGATTCATAGTAGATATCTATACAGTAGATGTCTACTATATTTAAACTTAGAGGTTAAGGTTGGTTTAGAGTACCGCAGATCAATAGGACAAATGGGTTAGAATCAAGTCCAAACGCTTCTGGGATGAGATCCTACTGAAGCATGGAGGAATTGAGATGCAAAGATGGACATTATCTTATCTCTTTAATATCTTTTAATGAGGGTTAGTTCCAGCAATGAGATTGGCGTTACTATTTTTGATCCCTTTCTTACTACCGATACAACTGGTATCAGCTCAGCCTCTTTGGAATCTCTCAATAGGAGACGTCGTAGTTTCCGTTAGCATCTCCTCAGACGGCAATTATGTTGCTGCCAGCAGCTTGTATGTGGGTGTTGGAGTAGGTAGAATTTGCTTCCTCAATAAGGAGGGGGAACTCATTTGGAGTTACTTGGCAGAAATTCCAATAAGCACTTCGACCTCTTCAAGAGGAGAGTATATTGCTCTTGGAATAGGATGGGAGGGAATTTTCTATCTATCCAGAGAGGGGGAACTCATTTGGAGTTACAAGACCAAAGAGTCTTTCTTGGAGGTTCATATATCATCTGATGGAAACTACGTTGCTTGTAGTACATCTCATGGGAATGTCTATTATTTCAACGGTGAAGGCAGGAAGCTATGGAGCTATAGGTTCTTGAATCGATTCATTCCAATTTCGATGCCCTCTGACGGCAGTCTTGTAGTTGTTGGGAGCAGCTATGAAGTTATGCTTCTGAGTAGGCTTGGAGACATACTATGGAGTTCTGAGATCGATGGTGAAGTTTATAGAATTAAGATTTCATCTGATGGAAGCCATATAGTAGCTCTAACTGATGACAAACTATACTTCCTAAGCGGACAAGGAGAAATTCTTTGGACCTCAGAGATAGAGGGAGAAATCCTTTCAATGATTCTTTCATCAGATGGAAGCTATGTAGCAGTTTCAAACATCTTTAGAGAGGATAATGAGATAAAGGGAAAGGTTCTCTTTTATAACGAATATGGAAAGCTCTTGTGGAGTCATGATACTGAAACTTGGGCTTCTGTTTCAATGTCATCCGATGGTAACTACGTAGTAGTCGGAGGAAAGGAGATATATTTGTTAAATAAGGATGGAAAGCTCCTGTGGAGTCATCTCATTGGTGATGGTTCAATACACGTAATTTCTCTATCAAATGATGGAAGATACGCCGCAATAGGAGTTAATGGGAATTTAATTCTCTTCTCCTTTGAGGAGATCATTAGGGAGAATCCTCCAAAGATGGAACCAATGAAGACAGTTTCTGATAAATTTCTAGCTTTAACATCCTTAGCTGTGGTGTTATCGATTCTAGGCGTGATTTTTCTAGCTCTCGTAAGAAAAATCAGTTTCGTTTAAAGAGCATGTATCACCAACTCTAAGCTCATGTGATGGGATTTAACTCTACTACTATTTTAGTAAAGTATTCTGAAAAGAAAATCCCTTGAAACTATTTCATAGCATGGATGATGTATTTTGGAGGAAAAACACCACCTTTCTCTTTGAAATCTCTTTTCACATCCATTATTGCTTCTAAAAAAGCGTTTCTTAACCCTGTATGTCCTATCTTAGGGATTATTTCCTTGGACTTAGTGATGAAATGGTTTATTCTTCTTTCCGGTATCTTTTCTCCCTTAAAAATGGCCCACTCGCATCTCCTGAAACCAACAAGCTCCATCATAAACTCTAGATCCCCGGGCTCAATTTCGTTTGCATGAGGCCTTCCTATAAGGTGTGAAATTGCCTTAGCAAGCTGCCATCTCATAACAGCAACTTCCTCCTCTTCAGATAAGGGTAAGAAACGTGGACATTCATCGCTCAGAACTATATGTCCTCCTTTTCTCAAAACCCTATAAAACTCAGAAATTGCTCTAAGAAGGCGGCAAGGAAGTCGATTGATGTCAGATATTGTTCTGGTTGAAATCACAACATCTATGGATTCGGAACCTATTTGTGGCATGTGCGAGAGGTCTGCCCTAACGAAAGTTACCATATCCCTTAGTCCATGCTCTTCCAGACGTCTCTTAGCAAGCTCAAAACAGTGCGGATCTATGTCAACACTTATGATTCTGCCCTTCTGCTTTTGAATACTTAATCTTTTAGCAATTTCCAATGTTGTAATGCCGAATCCCGTTCCTGCATCCAAGATCACTTTCCCGTTCAGATCAACACCTCTCCAGAAATAATCCTCAAAACTCAACCTCGTTTCTACACGCACCATAATCCAGTTCAATGAGGCTAACTTTCCCTAAATAATTATCTAGTTCGGCATATGCTTATTCCAGTTAATCTCTTCCTTATATCATCTTTTTTGAAAGATGTTTTGTTAGATTGTTTATCCTTCAGCGTTATACTTGTGAGTTAGAGCGTAAGTCTGATCATTTGATCTGGTGTATTAGTAGCTATTCCATCCACCCCCTTATTCTTAAGTTCCCTAGCTATCTCAAGTTCATCGATAGTCCAAGGAACCACTTTTAGCCCCATTCTATGGGCAAATGCCACTGCTTTCTGTGTAGCTAGGCGATAATAAGGGAGGACTACTTCACAACCCAGCTTTTTGGCTTTTACTATTCCATCAATGGGTTTTATGTAAAGAAAGCCCGTATGAGCTTTTCTATCTATCTTTTTAATGGAGAAGAGGGCATTAGAGCTGAAAGATATGAAAAGCACGCTTTCAATCATTCTTCTCTCCATGACTATACGTAGGCTTGGAACAGCGGCTCTTTCTTCCTTTATCTCTAAGAACAGACATCCTTTCCCCATAATCTCGTCCAAGACTTCTTCAAGTATCGGAACTTTTTCTCCCCTTCCGGCATCCAGAGCCCTTATTTCCTCAAGCAAAAGCTCTGAGACTCTGCCAGAGCCATTGGTGGTCCTGTCAACTGTTTCATCATGGATTATTACAACATGACCATCCTTTGAAATCCTTGCGTCGACTTCAACAGCATCTGCTCCCATTTCAAAGGCCCTTCTTATCGATCGAATTGTGTTTTCTGGTTCATAAGCACTGGCTCCTCTGTGAGCTACTATGAAAAAGGTCTTGTATAACTCAGTCAAGGATTTTGCCATCGAGTAAAACCTCAATGCTTACTTAATACGTGTTTCCCTTCCATCAATCGTTATTTCCCAAGAGATCTTCTCAAAAACTCGAAAAGTAAAATGAGAAGGATTGTCAGCGATGTTGAGGCTTCTATGGCTGCTGGAAAACTACTAAAGACGGGTATTAATATAGTTGGAAGCATACCTCCTCCAATTGCCATTAAAAGAGCTAGCAAAATGTATCTAATAGCTGCATCGAGCTTCGAATGTGATCCAGCAAAATTGACGTAGATTCTGCCTATCGGATAGTATAGGACAAAGAAAGTCGTAAGAACTGTTGCTTTCCTATAGTCAGATGCCGCTGTTACTAGACATGTTATCCAGAAGGCGGGTGCAATCAAGTCATATGCCTTACCACTTTTGAGCAGAAGCAGAATTAGACAAAGCATCCCAAGGATTGTTGTCAGCAAGGAATTATTGGATAGGGACGAGTAAATCAGGCTAACGACAAGAAGAATCGATGAAAGGATACCTAGTGGGACCCAGCTATCCAATTTTCATCCCTCCAAGGACTGTCCTAAGCGGTCGATTTACGTCCCAGTTATAGACTTCGGCATCTTCTGCCATCTTCCTTATCAAGGCATCTCTTTCCAACTCTAACATTCTTGACGCAAGTGTTATCTCTCTTTCTCCTTCAACAACCTTGGATTCAATTGAGATTGGGGATGGCGAAACCACAATGACCTTAAATCCGGACCTCCTCAGAATCTTGACTCCTTTAGCTACAGATTCATCCAAAAAAGGAGAAATTATGATTATCTGAGCTCCAGGAGTTAGATATACATTGACAAAGTTTCTTATGAGGAAATCAAATGGCTCTTTTCCTCTGGGCTCTAAAGAGCTTAGAGTATATGCAAGTCTAAGGAAGTGCCTGGATCCATGATCGGGATGAACCCACCTAGGCACTCCTCCCAAGGAAATTAGACCTACTCTGTTCCCTACCTCTAAGACATAATGAGCTATTGATGCAGCTGCCCTTGCGGAGTAGTCTAGAGCGTTTATTCTTCCTCCAAGGGCATTGACTTCCCTAGAGTCTATGACTATTATAACGTCAGCCCTCTTCCCGGCCTCGTATTCGTTTGAGATAAGTTTGGCATGTCTTGCAGTTGCCTTCCAATTTATCTTTCGCATTGCATCCCCTGGAATGTACTCTCTAAGGCTGTGAAAGTCGGTTCCTTCACCTATCATCTTTGAGGGAACGTGTCCTGGAGTTGGTCTCGTTCTTAAAGCTCTTAGCTCAACTCTTTTCACCCAAGCAACTTTTGGAAGGGCTGTTAAGTAGTTTCTAACCGGAATTATTTGCCTCCATGTGAAAAGGCCAAGGGGATCTAGCACATCGATCTGAATTTTCTCAAATGCCCACATTCCTCTCTTTGTCGCTATCTTATATTTGAACTCCCATGTTTTTCCCGATTTTAATGATACAAGATGTGAGGGGTTGCCTTCAATTAATTTCAGATTCTCTGGAACGAAGTCACTCACTAATGCCAAGTTTAATGAAGGACCAGTGTTATGTACATTAATCTTGATTTCCACATCCTCGCCTTCAATTACAAGCTCCTTATTCAGAACTCTTTGAACTTGTAAAACTGGCTTCTTTACTAAAAATCGCGAGAAAAAGAAAACAAAAAGAATTGGGTATAAAGACGCTAGAAGCCACCATCTCATGGTAGCCACTGCCAGAATTATTGAGACAAAAGCGGAAGCTGCAAGAATTGTGGCCACGTTACTGAACAAAAAATTAGATTCAGGCGAATTTTGGGACTTCAACAGTCTCCAGCAGCCTCCCGACGATGGACTCTTGCGTTACATTAGTATACCAAAACTCCCTTCTGAGGATGAGCCTGTGGGCAAGAGCAGGTATTGCTACCCTCTTTACGTCATCTGGAATCACATAATCCCTTCCCCTTATTGCTGCTAGGGCTCTTGAAAGCTTAAGAAGGGCTAGAGAGCCCCTAGGTGAGGATCCGACTTCGGTCTCGCTGGCTTCTCTAGTTGCTCTTACTAAATCAACGATGTACTCAAGCACGCTGTCGTCAACGTGAACCTCCTCAACTGCTTTCTGCATTTCAATAACCTCCTCCGCGCTTACTACTGGTGTTAAGGTAAAGTAATCACTCTTTCTAGATATCCTTCTTTTCAGGATTTCTATCTCCTCTCCCCTCTCTGGATATCCTATGTTCAGCCTGATGAGGAACCTGTCAAGTTGAGCGGCTGGTAAAGGATAAGTTCCCTCATACTCTATGGGATTTTGAGTTGCAATCACTATGAAGGGTTGCTCTAACTTGTGAGTCTCTCCTTCTATTGTAACCTGTCTTTCCTGCATGGCTTCGAGTAGTGCTGATTGAGTCTTGGGAGGAGCTCTATTAATCTCATCTCCAAGAACTATGTTTGCGAATATTGGCCCCTTTCTCAGGTAGAACTCTCCAGTCTTCTGATTGAATACATAGGTTCCAATTATATCAGCTGGCAGTAGGTCTGGAGTAAACTGTATCCTGGAGAACTTGCAGGTCATCACGCTAGCTAGACACCTTGCCATCATCGTCTTTGCCAATCCTGGAACGTCCTCTATAAGCACATGCCCGTTTGCCAAAACGCTTGCCAACAAGAGTTCTAGCACATTCTCTTTTCCTACTATAACTGTGGAGATCTCTTCAAGCATCTTCGTTGCATTCCTGCTGACTTCATCTATCTTCATGTTATTTCACCCCTTATATCGATCTGTTTGAGGGCTAATTCCAACAAATTGAGGTATTCGCTCCCCTTCACTTCCTCCTTTCCCTCAAGTAGATCAAGAAGAGGTCCACTGGGAATGTATTTCCTCGGATCTCTTCTTATCTCATTTTTTGATGCAATAGGAAAGTTGTGGGCTAAAATATCTAAGATCCTTTCTACAACCATTTCCCTTGCAAAAGAATAACCAATTGAAGCCCTTCTAATTATGTCAGAGGTTCTGGTCAACTTTCCCATACGCGTCTCGTTGATGAAGTTGTAGAAGCTCTTTGGATCGGGTAATGGGGTGGCCATCTTACCAACCTTCATCATTAGAAGGCTTACTAATGAGGCAGAAAGAAGGATCATTGAAAGCCATCTTATTAAGAACGACTGGGGTAGGATCGAAGAGATGATGAGGGAAGCGAAATAAATCAGCTTGAGTGCGTTACGTCCTTCCATCCTTCATCCCCCGCGTAAGCCTCTCATAGTATTCGATAGCTGTGGAGACATCGTGTTTGTTCACTTTTTTCTTGCTATATTTGGCGATCTCAAAAAGAGAGGCTAAAGATGACAAATTTATGGCTGATTCCCCTAACTTAGGGACTACGAAGGCCTCGTGCTCTCTGTGAGTCCAAGCTTCTCTATATGGAAGGCCCTTCCTTGTTAGGAAGACTATCGCATTCCTATAAGCCCTTATTATGGCTTCTCTAGGATTTCCGGATATTTCAACAAAATCAAGAAGTTCCTTTGCTTCCATCCTCTTTGGAGCGACTATTTCAGCCAATTTCTCCGAACTTAGGTATATGGCAATCAATATTGCCACAGCGAGTATGGGAAGTGCATTCAGGATGGAGCTCCATCCACTGGAAGAGGAAGGTATAGGCATGGTTTCATTTGAGGCAGGAGTTGTGGGCCTTGAAATTTCCTCAACCGGAGGCAGAGATATCAAAGAGGTATTGTTCGAAACGGATTTTGCTGTTTCAGGCGATTTCGCGAAATAGTATGCTGCTAGTAAAAGTACTATGAACCATGCTAGATAGTCGATCCAAGTTCTCCTCTTGGATGTTCCCGCAAAAAGGTAGCGAACATATTTCTCCTTGCCAAGAAGGTAAATCAATGATATAAAAGTGCAGACTAATAGAAGGGCAATTGGCGTCCTTAAAGCTGGGTTGCCTCCTGTAACGACGGTTCTTCTCATAAAAGTCTCTGGAAACGTTATGACTAACTTAGTTAAGGTTGTTGTCAGCAATATTGTAACAGCAAGGAACAAAGCTGCAAGTTCAAGTGATTCTGCCCTCATTCAATCGGATTCTCTTAGAACACGTATTTAAATTACTCCAGATAAAGTATGGCTGATGTCATGGGGGAAACATCTGTTACTCTTCTTATCGCTTACTTTATTGTTAGGATCGATGCTCTCTGAAATCATCTCGGCAAATTGCAGTGTGAGAAGCCATTATCTTGAGTCTAAAGCAGAATTTCTACCTCCAGGAAATCATGAGGTGTATCTTGACCTTCAGGTCCTTTCTGTAAAAGAAGTCAAGGTTGTGCTGACATTTAAGGCTATGGATCAGTTCTCATGGTTCCTAATATCTTCCCTATATGCGCAACAAAGGGCTAACCTAGCATCCGACCTCGAGAAGTTCATAGCTGACTCGCTTTGGATTGATCCTTCTGAAGTTAGGAGGAGAGGGATAGAGATAGATGTTAACAATTGGAAGATCTGGTTAACAGCCGACGTAAACCTTTCCAACTCCACATCTATAACTAAGAAAGGGAGAGAATTTCAGATATGTATTAGAGATCCTATATACGAGGGCCTGTATGAGGGAGCCAGGGGGTGGATAGACCAAATAAACGTAACTGTTGTTGAAGGGTTTAAGATAATATGTACATCTCCTGGTGAGAGCATAGTTAATTACACCGAAAATAACGTTCTTTGGGTAATCCCTTCAATGGAGAAGGCTTCTCCAACCTATTGTATAAACATAAAGACTGAGGGCTTCGCGCTTCCTAGTTGGCTTATAGTTGTAATATCTTTTGTTATCATAGGTATGCTTTACCTAGTTCTTTCTAAGAAGCTTAGAAAAACCTCTCCAGAACCATTCTTGCCAATTTAGGATAAAAATCCTTGTTTATCTTTGACTCCAAATTTATTTTAGAAAAAAGAAAAGGTGTGAGACAAAAGGATAAAATAGGGGATAGTTGCATTCACTTAGAGAATCTGAGGGCTGTTAATAGATGTTTTCCATTCATAGAGCATATCTAGTTGCAGGATTTCTTATATTTCTCCTCTTTTGCTTGCCATGTTTTGGGAGAATGACCCGATCTAGAATTAAGAGTTCAATTAAAGGGATATTTGGCCAGCGCGCGCTTCTAAACCCTATAGGACTCTCTGCTGTAATCCATACTTATTTCTGGCCTAACATCTCCAAATGATACTCCATTTTAGCAACAAACAAATGAGCACCAACTCTAAGCCTCTTTTAAGGGCTAAAGTATGGTAGCTTATGCCTATGTCCTCATCATACATCCTGCCGTTAACAAGCCCAACAAGCAAACCCAAGAGATAAGACTTCTTACACTAAAAGTTGGGGATAAAAATTGGTATTGGAAGTCTAATTGAGAGCTTCTTTAAATTACATTCTTTTTCTCTTACTCTAGATTGCTTTTATTTGAGTTTCCATTTAGGCCCCTCAGGCGTATCTTGAAGTTCTATTCCCGTTCTCCTAAGCTCCTCTCTTATCCTATCAGAAATATTGTAAATCTTCATCTTCCTAAGCTCCTCTCTTATATCGACGATTATTTGAATGAGGTTTTCGACAATCTCGAACTCTGCTCTTTTCCTAAGCCTTTCCTCTTCTAATATGCCCAACACCGATCCAAGCTCTTTGTAGGTACTCAAGACATTTTCCTTAACCCTTTTGTTTACAGAATCGTGTTCTGAAGCGAACTTATTCATCTCTTTAGCTATCTCGAAGAGAGCGGCTATAGCTCTTGGTGTGTTAAAATCGTCGTCCATTGAGTTTTCAAAATTCTTCTTGCCTTCCTCAACTTTTCTAAGGAACTCTTCATCTTCAGGTCTCAGCTCCTTCCTTTCTTTGAGCTCAATCAGGTTCTCCATGGCAGTGTACAGCCTTTCAAGCCTTTCTTTTGCAAGTTCCAGATCATCCCAGGAGAAGTCAATGGGCTTTCTGTAATGAGTAGAAGCCAGATATAATCGAACTACCTCTGGATCATACTTGTTCAAGACCTCCCTTATTGTAACAACATTTCCAAGAGATTTCGACATCTTCTCTGCCCTCATGTTCATTACGCCGACGTGAAGCCAGTACTTCACGTAAGGCTTTTTTCCAGTCAATGCCTCTGCTTGAGCTATCTCATTGGTGTGATGTGGGAAGATGAGCTCGGTTGCACCTCCGTGAATATCAAATTGTGGTCCAAAGTGTGTTATGGCCATGGCTGTGTCTTCAATATGCCATCCAGGTCTCCCAGGTCCCCAGGGAGATGGCCAAGATGGTTCTCCTGGCTTAGCGGCTTTCCACAACGCGAAATCCAATGGACTTTTCTTCCTTGGATCTGGTTCTATTCTGTGCTTCTTTAGCTCCTCTAACTTCATCCCTGAAAGCTTTGTATAGTCCTCAAACTTGGGTACGTGGAAGTATACTGTACCGTCATCTACAACATAAGCATATCCCTTCTCTATCAGCCCCTGAATTTGCTCTATTATCTCCGGAATGTAATCGGAGGATTTAGGATACAAATTAACGTTCTGTTTTACTTTAAGGGCCTCCATATCCTCGAAAAACCTTTTCATGTAGAATTCCACTAGTTCCTGCCAGTCCACTCCTTTTTCCTTAGCCCTGTTTATGATCTTATCCTCTATATCCGTTATATTTTGAATGTAAAAAACGGCGTATTTCCTGTACCTCAGCCACCTGACTATTATGTCGTAGTTCACGTAGTTCTTTGCGTGTCCCATGTGCGCGTCATCATAGGGAGTCTGCCCACATACGTACATGTAAACTCTGTTCCCATGGATAGGCTCGAAAACTTCCTTTCTTCTAGATAGAGTGTTATAAACCATGATTTTGGGCCTATCGCTCATCTCTTCGGACACAATAAGGACCACCGATTCGTCAAAACCAAAGGAATTAATAAATCATATCGTTAATCACATACCTGCTAGAGGCCGAAGATAACACCAAAGAGCACAAGCGCCATGAAAAATAGAAGAGATAACCTGATAACCCTTTGTCCTTCTCCTGCATTCTCTCCCTCTTTAGGTATTCAGGTCCAAACAATATGGAGACTATATACTTGTCTTCTATAGCCTTATATCCAGCAGCAGATGCCGCGATCCCTAGAAGAGGCCATCCAATAAGCTCGGCAATATTTGGAAAGTAGTACGTAAAGTTAAGCATAGCTAAAAATATATAGAACGATATGCGAGGTAATCTGAAAAAAGGATTTGCCTTAAATCCATCACTTAAGTTGATTAACTCATAAGGGAATAAATCTTACAATCAAGTTATGCTCAGTCTAGGCCGGACTAGATCCAAGAGTTTTGTTGATAGTTTTTACAGCCTCTGCAACACGTTTTAGGCATTCAATTGCACATTTATAGCTTGGAAAAGACCTTAATCCGCACTCAGGACCTGCAAATTTAACTCTCTCTGGTCCAAAAAGATCTAGGACTCTCTCAAGCCTCTTAACGAGGACACTTGTGTTTTCGAGAAACTGAGCTGGATCTATTTCAGATTTCTTTATTCTTCTCCAAATCTCTCCCATCTTTTCCTCTATTGTTAGGTCATTCTTGCACGATTTCACAATTTGCTCTCTGATTAGAGCATCAAAGTCGGTACGGGCTATGCTGGCCTTCAAAAACATATCTCTTTCCTCAAGTAGAGATTTAATTCCCGGAGAGCTATAAATTGGATCTCCAACATGGGATTCGACGATATCTAGGAATTCCAAATCCCAGAAGATTTTGTTTGCAGTGCTGTGGAGGTGAATGCAGGTTATGGCGCCTCGTGACTTGCACTCTGAGAAAATCTTATCCCAAGCCTTCAAGAGAACATCTCTAGTCCTAGAGCCATAATCTAAGAGAGGATCATCTATCAGACCTAAGATAGGCTCGTCCATCGAGACTATTTCAACTCCAACCTTTTTGTCTTTGAAAACATTCTCTCCAGCTATCTTTGCCAAAGTTTCCCCTAGCTGTTCAATAAGCCATGTTCGATCTACTTCTGGCGAAAATACCGTAGAAAGGGTGTACGGTCCGGTAATGCATATTTTAAGCTTTACAATCCCATTAACTTGTTCATAAATTCTGTTAGCAGCTCTCCTTATGGCTCTTACTTCAGGAATCAGGAGTTTATCGCTTCGAACCCTTATAGGTTCTAATACAACGTATCCTCCTCGTGACCTTTGAATACCATCTAAAACCCCCAAGAACATCTCCATCATATCTCTGAATTGGGGAAAGTTTGGGACGTCTATCCCAGCCTTAATCTTTGCCAAAAAACTCTCAACAACTTTTTGCTCAAAATAAACCCATGACTCAGAGTCCAAATGGCTTTTCGCTCCTTCTAAGAACTTATTAAAATCCCCAGAGAAGGGTAAGCTTCCAACATCATAAGACTCTATTAAACTAATCACCAAATTTGTTTAACTTATGAGGTCTGTAGGTTAGTGTTCTGTTATTGATTTCAGTTATCCAACTTAAATTTCAAGCCATATACCTCCTAGCTATATCCATTCCTCTCTTAAGAGTCTATCCACTCAGGAACCCTGTCTTTAGAGATCAGATCTACATACGATTCACGTTCTCTTATTATGGCTACTCTTGATCCATCTATTAGAACCATAGCAGGCCTTGGTCTCGCGTTGTACTGATTTGACATGGATATGCCGTATGCACCAACGTCCAGAATAGCTAGAAGATCGCCTTGTCTAATCTCTGGCAACTCAACGCCATATCTGAAGACATCAGAACTCTCGCATATCGGTCCTCCTACATTATATTTCTTACTCTTAGGTCTAGAGGCTTTATTTACAGGTATTATCTCATGATAAGCTCCATAAAAAGCCGGCCTCATGAAATCATTCATCCCTGCATCGACAAGGACCCATCTCTTTCCAAAAATCTCCTTTGTATAGTTAACTTTGGTGAGGAGGACTGAAGAATCAGCTACTAAATACCTTCCTGGCTCAAATACAAGTCTTGGCTCGCCAAGATCAAGTTCCTTTATCTTTACCTTAACTATATTAAGCAAAACGCTTGCATACTCCTTAAGGTAATCCTCTCTGGGGTCACTGTAAGATACGCCAAGTCCGCCTCCGAAGTCTATGTAATCTAAAGCAATTTTCATCTCTTTTAGTTTCGATATGAAATCGAAAAGTCTTAGAGCTGCATCTTTAAACGAGCTTATTTCGGTTATTTGTGAACCTATGTGCATGTGGATCCCTCTTATATCGATATGATTCATTCTCCTAGCTATCTCGTATGCTTTAAGTGCCTTTTCAAAATCTAGTCCGAATTTTGAGGATTTGATCCCTGTCACGTCATGAGGATGGGCCTTTACTGGAACATCTGGATTTAATCTCACACCAATATTCGCCTTTTTACCCATTTCAGATGCTATTTCCTCAATTTTTCTAAGTTCTTCCAGGGATTCCACATTTATCGCTCCAATTTCATTCTCTATTGCCACCTCTAACTCAGCTTCTTCCTTGCTCACTCCATCGAACACAATATCCTCAGGATTCACCCCCACCTTCAGAGCTATGTAAAGCTCCCCGCCAGAAACTACTTCTGCCCCTGCTCCCTCCTTCCTGAGAATGGAGCATACAGCTAGATTAGGGTTTGCTTTATATGCATAAGCTATGAGAACTTTAGGATATTGAGCAAGGGCATTTCTAAACCTCCTAAAGTTTTCTCTTATCCTTTGAGCATCAACCACGTATAAGGGAGTTCCAAAACGATCAGCAAGGTTCACTAAGTCGTGATCCCTCATGCAAAGGTGCCCAAGTTTATTTACTTTGAGATTAGCTCTTTTACAGAATCCTTCTTCTCCCATCCTACTAATCATTGCTACAAGTCTCTTAGTAATATAAGGATGGGCACGCATTAACGCGGATCTCGGTATAACCTTCTAACATTTTACTGCAGATCCCTCTTGATGATTGTAGAAGCTACTTTGTTCCAAAGAGAAAAGCAATGTCTCTAGACATGGAGTAAATTTTCTTTTAAAACTCTCTCAAGAGCCTCTAAAGTAGGATCTGACAGAAAGGGCTTGCTCAATATCTTCTCAAAAGATTTCATGTCCTTAAAGCCGCTTCCAGTGATAAGACATACTACCTTATCTGAAGGATCTATTAAGCCCTGTTCCACCAATCTCTTTGCTGCAGCTAGGCTTATTGCTCCCCCGGGCTCCGAAAATATGCCTTCCCTTGCCAATAATCTCATTGCTTCTAAGACTTCTTCGTCAGTTGGATCATCGCATGTTCCTTTTGATTCTCTTATAGCTTTAAGGACAAGAGCGCTCTTAGGTCCTGGATTTGGAACTACTAAACTCGAAACCATTGTTTGACCAGGAGATATAGGCTCTGCTATCTCTTTACCATCTCTAAAGGCTTTTACTATCGGAGCGCATTCCCTTGGCTGAACTCCAACTATTTTAGGCATTTTAGATATTAATCCTAATGAAAAAAGTTCTTTAAACCCCTTCCAAGCAGCTATTATCGCATTTCCTCCAGCCATAGGCATAATAATCCACTCAGGTGGATTCCAATCGAAAGATAAGCTGATTTCATAAGCGTAAGTTTTCTTTCCCTCGTTTCGATAAGGATTAACCCCTCCAACCGAGTCCATCCAGCCGAACTTCGAGCATGCTTCTCTATATAGCCAATAAAAGTCGTTCATGGATTTTGCTCTTACTTTAATAACAATGGCCCCATAAGCAAGGGTCTGTGCAATTTTTTCCTCTGGAGTGGTTTCTGGGACCATTATTATTGATTTGAGGCCACCTCTGGCAGCATAAGCGGCCAAAGAGGCTCCAGCATTGCCTGTTGATATTATTGCAACGGTATTTACGTTTAATTCTTTTGCAATACTCGCGTTCACTGAAGTAGATCTGTCCTTAAGGGATCCCGTTGGATTTACCGTTTCATCCTTTAGATACAGGTTTCTTACGCCAATTTCCTCATTTATCCTTTTGCACCTTAGCAGAGGGGTGTCTCCCTCTCCGAGCGTAACTATGTTCTCTTCCTTCTCAATAGGAAGGAACTCTTTCCACTTCCAGATGTTGTGGGGTCTGAATGGCAACTTTTCCGGGTCAAACTCTTCTGCAATGGCATCATAATCATACTTAGGATCCAAAAAGCCATTACATCTTGGACAGAGGTAATATTCACCTTTAGGATATCTTCTACCGCAACTAAGACACTCCAAATGTGTAAAAAGGCTTTTCATGTTACATCTCCTTCAGATGCCATCTTTCTACCACTCTTCCATCCTCAAGGAACTCTGGGTTCCCTATCATCTCAGCTACAAATCCCTTTCTCTTAAGCAAAGCAAACATTAGGCTAGTAGATATGTGTGGAGGAACTAGTCCTTCCTCAATCAGCTTTTTGGCCCCTCTCGCTATGACGGGCTCTGTCATCTCATATCTTAAGATCTCTCCCTCTTTTTCAACCTCAATTCTTATGTCAGATATGTAACCAGCTCTTTTAAGATAGGCTGCAATCTTCCTTAGTGCTAGAAGAACATCTTCCTTTTCCAACTCAAGTTCTCCCCAAAGCTCATCTAACAATATTTCTCCTGATCTCCAAACGATTTTCCATGCATCTTTGCCAAGGATCTCGGAAACTGCTTTATATATCGAATAAATCTGCAAGTCAAAGAACTCAGGATTTATCATGCATATCACCTGCCAGAATGCTTAATTCACCCATGTAACTCTTGGAATCCACTGTTATTTGCCGGAAATGAGTTTGGCATAGTCCTCAGCACACTTAATGAGCTTATCGAAATGCTCCTCTGTATGGGCAATACAAAGGGCCCCAATGTGTCCTGGAAGGAAGAAAATTCCCCTGCTTATCAAATAGAGGTGATACTCCAGGAGTCTTTTTCTATCAGCCCTGAAGGCAGCTCTTATATCCCTCACTTCCTCTTTGGTGAAGTGAACTGATATTATAGATCCAAGACCACCCATAAATACGTCAATTTCTTTACTCTCAAATACGTCTAGGAGTTCGGATCTTATCTTTTCTCCCTTTGAATTAAGATCCTTCTGAATAGATCCATCTTCTAACATCTTTAAAGTAGTTAGACCAGCTATCATGGATACAGGATTCCCGCAAAAAGTCCCGCCATGAAAAGAAACATCTTTCCTCTCCTTCCCGATAGGATTCATGAGCTCCATTATCTCTTTTTTTCCTCCAATTGCACCTATGGGAAATCCTCCGCCTAGAATCTTCCCCATAATCGTTAGATCAGGAAGAATCCCGTAGTATTCCTGCATTCCTCCAGGAGAAATCCTAAATCCAGTTATTACCTCATCAAAAACGAGGAGAGTTCCATGATCTTCGCAAAGTTCCTTAAGCCCTTTTAGAAACTCCCTATCGGCCGGGATTCCCCCTCCTGCCCCTAACATCGGTTCGATTATGACACATGCCAGCTTCTCTCTCTTTATCGTCTTTTCAGCTGTTTCTAAGTTATTATAGGGCAGCACTACCGTATCCTTTAGGACTCCTTCGGTTAGACCAGAGGACATGGGCTGATCAAGGGGAGGTTTTACTCCTACATGGACCGCATCATATCCCCCATGCCATCCCCCTTCAAACTTAGCTATCTTATCCCTCTTTGTATAGCTCCTAGCTAAGCGAACGCTGTACATGATGGCCTCCGTCCCAGTATTTGAGAACCTAACCATCTCAACAGATGGAACCATTTTAACTACCTGCTCAGCTAGCTTTATCTCAAGTTCATGAGGAGTCCCAAAGTGCTGAGTCTTTTCTAACTGCTCTTTTACAGCCTTAATCACTTCAGGATGTCCATGACCTAAAATCAATGAGTAATGGCCAAGCCAAAAGTCAATGTACTCGTTTCCATCCACATCTATAAGCTTAGCTCCTTTAGCGCTTGCTGAATAAAAGGGATAGGGTTCAAATAGCCTGATTTGATAGGTTTCTCCTCCTGGAATGATCCTCTTTGCCCTTTCAAAAAGGAATTTCGAAGTACCAGTCTTAGAAACGTAATCCTTAATTATGCTCCCTAACATAATGGTCAACAAATAGGTATGCCTGCTTTAATAAAACCTAACCCTTTTCTCAACCATTTTTTGCCAGTCTTTGTTGCTAAGATAGTATTTACTTTCATTTTTAACACAGATTGCAATACGTTTAACCGTAGACTACAAAATGTTTTTAAGACTACCTCAACACACCCTAGTTTAACTTCGCCATGGCTTATCTCTTTTAAGCATTCTCAAATAGTTGAATACCATCCCTCTATTTAAAAAGATGGAATAAAGGGAGTGATTCCATTAAGTAAGATTTAGTGGTAAAATCTCTTGTGTGCCCTGATTAATTAAGAAAAAGTGGTAAATTCGTAATAAGAAAGTAGATTGGTTATGATAATGCTATGGAGATTAATGTACTAGACCTCTCTTTTGCAAAAATTTATAAGATCTTTTTGGCGTTCTTTCAATTAATGCAGGCCGCATTTCGTGGTATCTTAAAATATATTGTATTCTTAACTTTGTTTGCGCTCTTAATTCCCGCGAACATAGCTCTAAGGGCGCAAGAAGGGGAGATAAGGAGAGGTGGCACATTAAGGTTAGCATATTCAACGGATGTAACCACTACAAATCCGTTCTTAGTGAGCCTAATACAGGATTTTGATCTTATGAGAATGATTTATCCATGTATGACTAGAACCGGTCCGGACGGACTGCCTCATGGGGATCTAGCGAAAAGCTGGGAAGTTTCTCCAGATGGTAAGTCCATTACGTTTCATTTAGTGGAGAACGCGACATGGCACGATGGGACACCCATAACTTCTAAGGATGTAAGATTTACATTTGAATACGCAGCAAAACACGGATTTCTTACCTCAATCACCGATAACATAGAGAGGATTGAAACGCCTGACAATTACACTATTACGTTTTACTTCAAGGAACCAGACGCAAACATAATAGACAATCCTTGGATGGACTGGCCATATATTATACCAGAGCACATCTGGAAAGATATAGAGAACCCTGAAGAGTTTGAGAATCCAGCTCCTATAATAGGAGGAGGACCATTTCAACTAGTTGAGAGAGTTCCAAAACAATACATTAAGTTAAAGGCTTATGAGAACTACTCATATGGAAGACCATATATAGATGAAATTCTCATAAAGATCGTTCCTAGAGGAACGATAACTCTCGCTCTACTCAAAAATGAGATAGACTTGTGCACAATAGATGCAGCAGAGGTGGCAAGAGTAAGCGCAGATCCCAACATCAAGATATCTGTAAGAAACAGCACTCACATAGTCCAGCTTGCATTCAATAACCTAAGATATCCAACAAATCTTACTAAATTCAGGCAGGCCATGGCATACGCCATTGATACCAAGGAAATAGCCGAAGTTGCATATTCTGGCTATGCATCGCCAGGTAATCCAGGCTTCCTGCCAACGGTTTTCGAGTATTGGCTTAACAAAGACATTCAAGATATGTATGATTACAACCCTGACAAGGCTAAAGAAATACTTGATGGGCTTAACTTCATAGATAGAGACGGTGATGGAATCAGAGAGACTCCTAATGGTACAAAGCTTGATTTCTCGGTTTGGATAGGTCCAGATCCTCTAAGGGTAAGAGCAGCTGAGCTCATGCAAGAGGATCTAGCAAAGGTTGGCATAAAAATAAGCATCGAAACGATGGAATGGAGAACGCTCTTTAGCGGAAAAGAAGATCCGACGAAGTGGTGGCTTTTCATAGGTGGATGGAGGGTCCATTCTCCAGCTGATTTACGAGGTATTTTCGTAATAGAGAACGGATCGAATTCAGAGATTTGGTGGCATGACGAGTATGCCAAAGAGTTTTTGAAAGTAACAGAGGAATGGACGAGGACATTTGACCCTCAAAAGAGGAGAGAACAAGTCTTTAAGATGCAAGAACTCATAGCGAAGGGATTACCTTATTACACACTTGTTCATGACTATGACACATTTGCTTATAGGATAGATCAATTCGAAGGCTGGACCTTTGTAATGGGATACGGATATAATAACTATTACACTTGGACTCACCTGCATCTTAAAGGAGAGGTTGTCACAAAGCCCGTAGTAGAGGTAAAGAAAGTAATTCCAACGTGGATCTATGGCCTAATTGTGATTGCGATCATTGTTATAATAGCTGGAATAGTTCTTGCAACGAGGAAAAAATAACCCTCCCTCTCCTCCTTTTTTAGGTGGTTTTCTTGAGAATCAGTGGGAAGTACTTCGTTAGAAGAGCATTTAGGGCATTTCTAATTCTCATCGTGCTTATTATCCTTAATTTTGTCTTGCCAAGAGCAATGCCAGGCAGTCCAATAACTAGGTTTACGGGAGATCCTAGATTAACCCCTAGCTTTAGACAGAAAATGCTAGAGATATACGGGCTTAACAAGCCCTTATGGGAGCAATTTAAGGATTATTTGTTCAACCTCATACATTTAGAATTTGGGATCTCATACACCTTTTACCCAGAACCAGTTTCGAGTGTCATAAAAAGAAATCTACCATGGTCTTTATTCCTTCTCTTTCTTACTATAGCGATTTCCACCTCTATAGGAGTTCTCATTGGAATGTACGCAGCTTGGAAAGGTGGAGGAAAAGATCTAGCTATTACAACAGCTGCGTTAGCTTCCAGATCTCTCCCTGCTTTTTGGGTTGGTATGATTCTCATACTCGTTTTCTCATATCATTTTGACTTGTTTCCCCTAAGCGGGGCTATCACTCCAGGAAAAATATATCTAAGTCCTTTTGAAAAGATAAAAGACATAATTTGGCATTACTTCCTTCCCCTCGTTACTCTCGTAGTATTCTACATGACTAGCACAATTCTCCTCATGAGAAGTTCCATGCTAGAGACTTTAGGTGAGCCTTATATACTGACAGCTAAAGCAAAAGGCGTATCAGGCTGGAAGATAATCGCAAAGCACGCATTCAGAAATGCAATCTTGCCAATCGTAACAAATACCGGCATAAATCTAGGGTTTGCTGTAAGTGGTGCTGTGTTAACTGAGACCGTTTTTGGACTGCCTGGCATGGGAACGCTGCTTTATCAGGCGGTTATGAATAGGGACTATCCTCTGCTGCAGGCCGGTTTCTTTATCACATCACTTTGCGTAGTGATTGCTCTCTTCATAATCGATGTGATCTATGGGTTCATAGATCCAAGAATAAGATATGAGTGATGGTCGGGTGGAAGAACATGTTGTTTAGAAAAAAGGGAGCCGCCGCAAGAAGGTTTGAAAGGTTCATATTGGAGTTCAAAGCAAACAAAAAAGGAATTGCTGGTCTAATTATAATCGTTTCCATAGCGATAGTAGCCATTCTAGCCCCTTATATGGCCCCGTATGATCCTAAGAAATTTGATATTAAAGATGCTTGGCTCCCTCCTTGTTCTAAGCATCCCTTTGGGACCAATGATGTGGGGCAAGACATCTTCAGCAGAATAATATATGGAAGCAGGATTTCACTCATGGTTGGGGTCCTCTCTGCCATCTCTTCAACGATCATTGGCACTTTTATTGGGATAACTGCGGGGTATATGGGAGGAATAGTCGATTCCGTATTGTCTTCTATAACAGACATTATACTTATTATTCCCAGCCTCCCGCTCCTAATAATCCTCGTAGCTTACACTAAACCAAGTGTGTGGAACATAATACTAGTCATAGCACTAGTTGGATGGACTGGAACTGCCAGAGTAATAAGATCTCAGGTTCTATCACTTAAGGAAAGGGAATTTGTGGAGGCTTCCAGAGCTTTGGGCGCAGATCCTCTCTATAACATATTTAATCACATATTCCCCCACGTATTTCCAATCGCCCTAATCTACATAATCATGTCTGTTGTAGGAGGAATCCTCTCTGAGGCAGGCCTCAGCTTTCTAGGGCTGGGAGATCCCACCGTAGTTAGCTGGGGAATAATACTCTATTATGCGCAGGCAAGAGGAGCCCTAGTCAGGGGAGCATGGTGGTGGATAGTATTTCCAGGACTGGCAATTATGATAACTGGAACAGGCTTCGTTTTGCTCGGAAACGCGTTAGATGAGATCTTCAATCCAAGGTTAAAAGCAGTGAGAATGTGATGTAAAATGCTTTTGGACGTAAAAGACCTTAAGGTCTATTATTCAACATTAAGGGGCTATGTAAAGGCTGTTGATGGCATTTCTTTTGGAATAGACAAAGGAAAATCTTTTGGATTGGTAGGAGAGAGTGGTTGTGGAAAAACGACAGTTGCTCTCGCAATTACCCGATTACTGCCTCCAAACGGGAGAATAGTTGGAGGCGAAATCCAATATAATGGAATGAACCTTCTGTCAATGAAAGAAGATGCCTTAAAAAAAGAGATAAGATGGAAAAAAATCTCAATCGTCTTTCAGGGATCGCTTAATGCCCTAAATCCTGTTTTTACGGTAGGTGATCAAATATTAGAGGCGATCTTATTGCATGAGAACCTAGAGAAGGAAGAAGCAAAGGAAAGAGTTAGAGAATTGCTATCATTAGTAGGAATTTCACCGGAAAGAATAAACTATTATCCTCATGAGCTTAGCGGGGGACAAAGACAGCGGATTATGATTGCAATGGCTTTGGCATGTAATCCTGAATTTACAATCTTTGATGAACCAACAACAGCACTAGATGTGATTACACAGGCTCAAATATTGGAACTCATTAAAGATCTACGGAAAAAGCTCAACCTAACTTCTATGCTAATAACTCACGATCTTGCAGTAGTTGCTGAGCTTTGCAGTGATGTTGGCGTAATGTATGCCGGAAAACTTGTAGAATCTGGGAAAATAGAGTACATCTATGAGGATCCCTTACACCCGTATACAGAATTCCTGATAAGGACATTTCCAAGTATTAAGGGAGAAAAGGAGTTTGTTGAAGTGCCTGGCAGCCCTCCAAATCTTTTGAATCCTCCTAAAGGTTGTAGATTCCATCCGAGATGCCCCTATGCAAGGGAGATTTGTAGAGAAAAGGAGCCGGAGATCATTGAAGTAGAGAAAGGGCGCTTTGTTTCCTGCCATATTGCATTAAGGAGGTGACAAACATGCCAGAAAAGATCTTAGAAGTTCAAAATTTAAAGAAATACTTCCCTGTAAGCGGGAGCTTGTTTGATCTCTTATTGCATAAGAAAAAAGCCTATGTCAGAGCAGTCGATGGAATTAGCTTCTTTTTAAATGAAGGAGAAATTTTAGGGCTTGTAGGAGAGAGTGGTTGTGGAAAAACAACGACAGGAAAAGCCGTTCTTCGATTAATAGAACCAACAGATGGCAAGGTACTCTTCAAAGGCGTCAATATACTTGAATTGGATAAAAAAGAACTTAAGAAGTTAAGGACAAAGATGCAGATAATTTATCAGGATCCATTCGCCTCCTTGGATCCTAGATTTACTGTATTTCAGTGTGTTTCAGAAGGACTCGTGATAAACAAGTTGTTTAAGGACGGTTTTGAATTGGAGGAAAGGGTAATAGAGGCTCTTCAAGAAGTTGACTTGAATCCTCCGGAAGAATTTCTTAACAGATTTCCAGACGAGCTTAGTGGGGGACAAAGACAAAGAGTTGCTATTGCAAGAGCCTTAATACTGAATCCTGAACTTGTCGTTGCTGACGAGCCAGTTTCAATGCTTGATGTTTCAATAAGAACGAGAATTTTGAAGATACTGCTTAGGATGAGGGATCATTATGGCACATCTCTTCTATACATCACACATGATTTAGCGGTTGCTAGGCAGATTTGTGATAGGATAGCTGTGATGTACTTGGGAAAGATTGTTGCAATGGGAAGGGCTACTGATATAATAGATGATCCCTTACACCCTTATACGAGGGCTCTTATTAGAGCCATACCAATCCCAGACCCAAAGAGGACTAACGCCAAAGCTACCATTTCGGGAGAAGTACCAAGTCCAATTAATATCCCTAGAGGCTGTAGATTCCATCCGAGATGCCCCTATGCAAGGGAGATTTGTAGAGAAAAGGAGCCGGAGATCAGAGAAATAGAAAGCGGACGTTGGATCGCATGCCACCTCTATTGATCCATGAAATAATCGAGGATCTTAACGCAGATTTCATCTATTATCCTCTTACGTTCTTTTGCTTGAGTTGAACTGTTTATCATTATAGAAAAGACTGCTTCCCCTTTCTCCGTCTTTATATAGCCGGAAAGAGTTGAAACTCCCGATAAAGTTCCTGTTTTTGCAAAAACTTTACCTTCTGCTGGTGTTCCAATCATTCTTTTCTTAAGAGTACCGTCAACTCCAGCTATAGGAAGTGAATTTATGAAGTACTCAAAGTATTTTTGCTCCTTCATCTTTTGCAGGAGCTGTGCGATCGTTCTAGGAGAAACTTGATTTAAATGCGACAAGCCAGATCCATCTACCATTGTTAGGCTTGAGTTGATTCCTATCTCTTTCAAGAAAGAAATTACGGCCTTTATGCCTGTTTCGAAGCTTCCTTTCCCATATTGGACTGCTCCCAAGGTTTTTAAAAGGTGTTCAGCCATCATGTTGTCGCTGCTCTTCATCATATCCCTTAAAAGCTCGGACAAAGGTTTTGATTTTATTTTCATTATCTCGATAGCATTTGCGGGCAAAATTCCCTTCTTAACCTGTCCTTTTACTACTACCCCATTTAGAGCAAGCAATTCTCTTAAGAGAGTTCCGAAGTATAAAGGAGGATCCTCTATTGCCCTTATAAACTCCATTGATTCTGAATAAACTCCAATTTCACCATTTAATACGATCCTATTCTCCATAAGAGCTTTTCTTGCTTGTATATTTGAGTCGCTTCCACTTACGGTTCTAACCATGTTGATAATCTTTACATAAGAAGTGTTTGGGATCAATTCTATCCTCGCTGGTTCTCTTTCCTTCTCTCCAGGATATACAACAAGCCTTATGACATTCTTTTCAACAGAGAGGCCAGAGACTCTTGCTGCATAATAGTACTGTAGATCCTCTATGTCCCAACTGCTCTCTACGTACTTCTGATCAAAAATGTTTTCATCCACAATTATGTTCCCTTCAATCGCCTTAACCATTTTAGAAACTGTAATGGCAATCTTGCTAATGTCTTCGTACGTTAAGGATGGATCGCCAGATCCCTTTACTATTAAGTTTCCGTGTAACGTGCCGTTCTTTATGGTCCCCGCGTAATAAACCTTAGTTTCATAAGCATAATTCGGCCCAAGAAGGAGAAGAGCTGCTGCTCCAGTAAATAGCTTCAAGTTAGAAGCAGGAATGAGCTTTAAATCAGGATTTAAAGCGTATATTAGGTTTCCTTCTGCGTCCAGAACACAAATTCCAACTTTTCCATCAGCAAGCCCCTCAATACTGCTGTTTATCATCTTATCTAGCTTGTTGACTTTTGATACTTTCTTATATTCAGTTAATAGGGTAAATAAGCTTGATAAAAGTAATAAAATTCCAAGCGATATAATTAACAGCCCTGTGGGTTGAAATTCCATCATGAGATTGACAAATTAACACACTAATAATTTCTTGCTTTACTTTTCCAAATTACTGCATTTACATGTGTCAAAGTTTAAAGAGAAAAGCCTGTTATCATTCAAGAACTGAATGGAGAGTTCAAGATACTTCATTGTTGCATGTTTGATTTTCCTTTTCCTTTCCTTGATCCTCTTGCAGATGATCAGAACCGAGATCTCATCTCTTCCTTTAAGTATTCCATCGGAGAAGGTAGCAAATGCGATTCTGGAGTACCGCTTTAATAAGCGTTCTTATCATTTAGGTGAAAAGGGTTATGTGGATGTTTGGATAAAAAATGGTGAGTCGAATATCTCCATAGTCTGGTTTGGAATTCACTTCGATTGGATGGAAGAAGTCGGAAAGAAGGCTTTTTATGAGGTAGCTTTCCCAAATAAGTCTTTTTATATTGGAAGAGATGAGAGAAGGTATCTAGGAAGGATAGATTTTTTGATAGAGAGCAGTTTGCCAGGAGAGCACTCTTTTTTCTTTTGGATAGAGCTTTGGCGGGAGGATAAGGGAAGTTGGTATGAAGAAATTTGGAGGACGCCCAAATCAACCATTACAATAAAAGGATGAGCAGAAGTTCGATAATTACTATGATGAATCTGAGTAAAAAAGACATTATTGTCCACAAGTTTACAAGCCGGTCTCTATTCCTAAGTATAACTTACTTAGCCTTGGGTGATTTAATAATTCATCAGGCCTTCCTTCAAAGTTCACTCTCCCATCTACGAGCAAATATGCTTTATCTCCTATCTCAAGCGCCCTCCTTGCGCTCTGTTCGACGAGAATTATGGTCATTCCCATTTCATCCCTCAGGCTAACTATCTTCTCCAGTATTTGCCTAGCTAACTTAGGGGCCATATCCGTAGTAGGCTCGTCAAACATCATGAGTTTGGGTTTTCTAAGGAGAGCCATAGCTATAGCTAGCATTCGCCTCTCTCCTCCACTTAGGTTTCTAGCTCTCTTGTGTATCATCTTCCTAAGAACCGGAAACATATTGAGGACCTCTTCAATCCTATCCTCTATCTCCTCCTTCCTCAGCGAATATGATGCGGTGATTAAGTTCTCCTTTATGCTTAGGTTGACGAAAACGTTCTCTACCTGAGGTAGATAGGCCACTCCCATCTTAGCTATCTCATGTGGTGGATATATGGTTAACTCCTCCCCATCAAGCCTTATATTACCCGAATATATTGTCGTAAGACCGAATATGGTCTTAAGCAAGGTAGACTTACCACTTCCGTTAGGGCCAACTATTACTGTTATTTCCTTGTCCCTTGCCTCTAGCGCTACATCAAATAAGACGTGAAACTTTTTGTATCCTGCATTCAGACCTTCAACGACCAACATGCTTCCTTAACCACCTGCCTCCAATCCTTTAGGATTATGATCCTACCACAATCGCATTTCATCTTACAAGTATGCCTCTATGACTTTAGGGTTGGCCATAACTTCCTCAGGCTTTCCTTCCGTCAAGAGCATACCCCTGTCCATGACATAAATATATTCCACGTACTTCAGAGCTATTTCTAGTCTGTGCTCTATTATAAAGAATGTGAGATTGAGCTTATCTCGTAGCTCGAGAATGCGAGAACATATCTCGTGAGCTAAGACAGGGTTCACTCCAGAAACAGGTTCGTCCATCATGAGCATCTTTGCACCGCTCATTAGGGATCTTCCTATCTCGAGAAGTTTCATCTGACCACCGCTTAGCTCGTAAGAATAGCGATCCCAAAGATGATCCAGCTTAAGGAGTTCTAATATCCTAAATGCTTTCTCCACAAGTTCCTCCTCATAATCCTTCCAAATCCTCCTCATAGGCGCTCTTAAGATAGCCTCACCTGGATTTCCTCTAGCTGCCACCAACAAGTTTTCGAGCACCGTTAATTTTGTAAACGGAAGAGGTATCTGGAATGTCTTCACTAGTCCAAGCCTATACACCTCATGAGGCTTAAGTCCAGTTATTTCACGCCCATTAAAGAATACCCTGCCAGAATCTGGTTTGTAGATACCACAAACCGTTCTCAGGAAAGTCGTCTTGCCGGCTCCATTAGGTCCCATCATAAGCGTAACTGAGCCCCTCTTCACACTTATGCTCACGCCATCTAATGCCACTAATCCACCAAAGGATTTTCTAAGTCCCTCTGTACGCAGTATCACGTCTTCCAACACAAATCCCACCGCAAAAAAGAAGAAAGGGTTGGAGCCTTAACCGTAGACGGGTTTCGTCCATATTACTGTGTCCGTCGCGTATATCCACTTACCCACATACTCCCACTTGTACTCTCCAGGACTCACTTCCACTATGGCACACAGATCATAGTCTGATGCCTCTTTATCTCCAGCAGGATTCATCTTCATCCAACCAGTCGCGCCGAAGTAGTTTTCAGCTATCTTTGGCAGCACAGCCTTGACTTTCATAGGATCATACTCGCCCACATGCATTATGCCATGCACTATCAGCCAGACTGCATCGTAGATCGGATAAGCGTATGCATCTGGCTCCTCCCCAACTTGTGAGTATATGTACTCTCTAACATGTGTGAATTTCGGTGATCTGGAAGGAGCAAACACTGTAGTAACCATGCCAGTGTCCAACACAAAATCGACAACCGCTGGATCTAGAAGTTCAGTACACATGACGAAGCCGTCGCATCCAAACCACTTCACTTCCCTCAAGCCTGAGTACTCCTTAGCTGCCTCCACTATAGAGGCTATTTCACCGAAGCTTATTGCCAGGACTCCCACCTTGTCAGCCCCGTATACATTAACAGCAGCACTAACCTTGTCATTTAAAGTTGCCACCTCAGCACTGTACTCTGCCTTTTCTATGTAAGGTATAGCTTCATAGACATGACCTCCTAGCTTAGTGAAGGCATTATCAACCGCGTCCTTAAGGCCTATACCCCAGTCATCCTGCCTGTAAAGGATGATGACATATTCTACACCAGTGTCGTATATCATCCTAGCTATGGCGGGGCCCTGAGCAAAATCATTTGGACAAGTCCTAAATACAAGGTCGTCCTTTATGGACAAACCCACCGCGGTAGAAGAATGTGAAATCACGAGTAATTGATTAGCATCTGAATACTCCTTTATAGCGCTCAATTCAGCGCTAGATGTTGGACCAACGAAGAAGAGAACTCCAGCAGCATGTAAGGACTTCATCTTCTCAAGGGTTACGTCAGGATCGCTGGCTACATCCTCTATCACCACATCTATCGTGAAATCAGCACCTATTTCCTTCAACCAAGAATTCACATCCTTCTCGGCTAGCTCCAGAGCAGCCTTATACATCGGTCCCCATGGACCGAGGTCTCCCGTAAGCTCTATCAGTCCTCCTATTTTTAGTGTCCCAGTGAGACGCGGAGGAGCTGGTGTGGGAGCAGGAGTAGGTGTAGGTGTGACTGGAGGTGGAGCGGGCTTTTTAATTGCATAGCCTATGCCAGCACCTATTATCAGACATATTATTGCGATGGCTGCAACTACGGAATTCTTAACCATGCTCTCACCTACTGAAAGAGAAAATCTACAACATTAAAAGACTTACCGAGATTTAGTTAAATTTCTTTACTAATCATTAAATGAGCGCTTTCGTGCTCAAGAAAACAAGTTATCAGCATCTGCCAGCTCTTAGGTACACGAAATACTTAAAAGCATGCTTTAATCGATGGATTTGGGAGGCTCTTGTGGGTACTACTTAGGGATGCTATAACCTACTCTTGCATGCTAATATTACTGAGTACGGGGCTAACGTTAACCTACATAACAACAAAGGTACCTAACTTTGCTCATGGAGAGATAGCTGTCATAGGGCTCTTCGTTGCACTGACTACGCTGAAGTTGTTTGGCATGAACCCCTATTATTGCCTCCCTTTGGCCTTCTTACTCAGCGCTCTCGCCTCTTTAGCCCTTTACAAGTTCATTATCAAGCCTTTGATGAATAGAGAAGCCTCAATAGACCACCTCATGATAGCTACGCTTGGCTACGATATGCTGATCTTTGCTGTCCTAAATATATACGCAGACGTGCTTACTAGGGTATATAAGATAAAGGCAAGGGGATTTATGCCTTTTAAGGCATATGACTTCGAGTTCCTAGGCCAACCAGGCGTCTTTATTTCCTCAATCTTAAGTGTGACCCTTTTCGTAGCTACACTTCACATATTACTCACTAAAACAAGATTTGGTGTAGCCATGAGAGCTACAATAGAAAATCCTGATTTGGCCAGCACATTTGGTGTGAATACGGAACTTGTGTACACAGTCTCTTGGATATTGTCAGGAGGTTTAGCTGGAATATCAGGTGCCCTCCTTCCCTTCTATTTCAGGGGAAGTCCTTGCTTGGGCTTTATACTTATAGTTCCCGTTTTTACAGCAAGCATAGTTGGAGGATTCTACAGCATATACGGTGCCATGCTTGGAGGAGCCATAGCTGGTCTCTCTGAGTACCTTATAACCTACTTTGTTGCTTCTTGGGTAGGTCCATGGTTCCTAAGCTATAGGATAGTCATACCACTCATTATGCTAGCTCTTACTCTTCTGTTCGCTCCTGAGGGCCTCACCGGAATAGAATGGGCCGAAGCGATGCGAGTAGTTATGACCAAGCTATCCAGAATACCTATAGCAAAGGGAGTGATCAGATAATGTTGCCAGCCCTTATCGTGTTCGTTCTTGATACTCTAACCCTTATAGCCATATATCTCATAGTCTCGATAAGCCTGAACATCGAGTATGGTTACACAGGCATAGCTGACTTCGGAAAGGCTGGAGCAGTGGCTATAGGGGCTTACAGCATAGGGGCGATTCCTGGGAGGCTGTTAATGTACTTGCTTGCAATAAAAGGCGACTACATAATGGATAATACGAAAGTTGTGGCGACTATAAACAAATTCCTTCAGAAAAACATTGCTATCGCAGCCGCTATGCTGCTGCTCAGCCTCATCGTTGCTGGCGGTTTAGGTACTGTGTTCGGTTTTCTTGCTTCATATCCCGTGGCCAGGCTTAAGGGAGAACACCTAGCTATCTTCATGCTAGCCATGGCGGAGGCAATAAGGTATGTAGCTTATTGCTACGCTCCTTTGGTTGGTGGCCCATATGGTGTGACTGTCCCTGACCCATTCAGGTTTTTAGCTGGCTCCTACAGGATTATAGGGATATCCATCGTCATAATAATTATCTCATTAGGAACGTTTTCCTACATAGAGAGACTTACCAAGTCCCCGCTTGGCAGAACCCTTAAGGCCATCAGGGATTGTGATATAGCTGCGGAGGTCCTCGGAAAGGATGTAGCTGGCTACAGAATGAAAATAATGGTTCTTAGTTCAGCTACGGCCGCAGTAGCTGGAGCTCTTTACGCGTTTTACATCACATACGTATCTGGCATAGCTTATGATAGGGTAGATTGGACATTTTGGCCTTGGACAATAGTAGTGCTTGGAGGGATGGCTAACAACTGGGGCGTTGCCCTTGGCACCGTGACCTTCATTGTGATGAGGAGGCTGATAATATTCTATAAGAGGGGGTTAGAGCCCATACTGCCCTTCGATGTAGTCTGGCTTGAGTACATCCTGTTAGGTCTTACCCTGATACTCATACTCATGTTTAAGCCTGAGGGATTATTACCTGAGAAGCCTATCAAAACTGTAGAGTTAAATAAGTACAAAAAGGAAAAAAGTAAGTCAAGCTGAAGTTAAGTAGCATATTAAGCTTCCAAGATGCTTTTTCTCCAAAAAGCATAGAAAGCTGCGAAATGAAGGTTACACGACGCATTTCCAAGGTAAAGCGTCCAAACTGATCCCATATCTCTTAGCAGAGGTATCCATAATTTTGTTAAGCTCCTGAATAACGTCCTTTGGAGGAAGATCTGGCTCTTGTTTGGATAAAAGTTCGTTAACTAGTTCTCTTGCTTTTGTGTTGACATCCTTCCCTCCACGAAGTTCCCATGCCTTCCTGTCCATTACATTGAAGACTGGACCAAGCATGTGTATCTCCTTTTTGAACCTTTCCATAACGAACCTCAATGCCCTTATGTTTGACGTAAAGTTCCCTCCGGCTCCAACCTCCTTAATTATGTCCAGTGCCAGCAATTCCTCTTTAACCTCGATTCCTCTAAGCAATCTATAGACTATTCCCGCGATCTCATTGTCCACGACCAGTTTCTCAAAGCTCTGACAACTCTCAAACTCAATCATTCCTGCTCCCTCTATCATGTTAATACCAGCAAGGGCACCTAGGGACATGCCAAGCATCGTCTCAGCAGAAGCCTGCTCGTCGAGGATGTTGGAGTTACTGAGTCCAACGTACATATCTGTAGGAACCCCTAACGTCCTAGCTATTTGAGAAAGTGCTGAGGTCATCAAGACAGTTTCAACAGCTCCCATTAGCGTGGTAGCAGTTCTCTGGTCAACTGGAGCTGGAGAGCCGCCGAAGAGAACAGGAGCTCTTGGATTTACAAGTTGTACTAGAACCAACCCTGAAAAGAACTCTGCTACGTGTTGCACTAGAGATCCTGCGATGGTTGCTGGAGAAGCCAAGCCTACGAGAGGCATTGGAAGTATTGATACCGGAATGTTGTACTTAGCTAAATCTATTATGTTCTGAGATGTTATTTTGCTCCACTTTAGTGGAGGTGATGGACAACATGTGAAAGCAGCTCTTGGCTTCTTTGCCAGCTCCTCTTCGCTGCCAGAGACGGCTACTAGCATGTCCTTCATGTCAATAGCCCCATCTATCGTGAAAGTTCCGGTATATATTGGCTTGTTTGTGTTGCATAAGGCAATGTAAAGCCTGTACCTGTCTGCAATCTCCCTAGGGACATCTGAAGGTATCAAGGCCGTTGATTGAAACTTTAGGTTTTCAAGGCCATTTACTAAACGTACAAGGTCCACGTAATCCTTAGCCAAAGGAGGCCTTGCTTTGCCAGTCCCCCTATCTATAATTCTTATAGCAGCTGAACCAGGTATAAAGTACGTGTTGTCCTCTCCAACAGTGTAGCTCGTTTTTCCGTCCCTTGAGTACATTGTAAAAGAGGATCGAGTTCGGCTGAGGGCATCTCTAACCTGATCTTCTCCTATTCTAGCTAGTTTCTCCTCAAAATCGACTTCTGCTCCTCCTTCAGAGTAAATCCTGAGCGCTTCGTCGTTGTAAACCCTAACACCAACTTCATTTAGTACCCTTAGAGCAGAATTTACAATTAGATCTATTTCATCCTTCTCAAGAACCAAAAAATGGGGCATCTTACATAGCTCCCGACAATATTTTTACTAATTTAACACTCCTTATAACTTCTTTAGGGCATTCATCTTTTCCCTTTGCTTCGGTAGATCCATGAGCCACTGAGGATCCTTCTACTTTCACATTCTCCAACTTCTCAAGCTTTTCCTTTTTGAAAGGTAAAATTGCATTTCCCATAGCTTTCTTAGGGTTCATCGCGCAAGTCCCATTCGAATTTGAATAAATATAAATTTTTATTGATAATTGCGCCAACAAGCGCTGAGATCCTTTAGAATATTTCCCCCAGACATGTAAAAAAGGTATACTACCAATTCATTAGCAAGTATGTTATCAGAAAGAGCTTCTTTAGCATTACAAAGCCTGAACAAATGTGAGAATCTCTTTCCTTAGTTAATTACTTCTGTTCCTTTCATAAACTACTTTTCCACCTACAATAGTCATTTCCACTTTGATGTCCTTTATTCTCTCTGGTTCGATTTTTGTGGGATCATCCGAAAGGATTATGAAATCTGCTAGTTTTCCTTCCTCTATTGTTCCTTTTTCTTCCTCCTCAAAGGAAGCGTATGCTCCTCCTTTCGTATAGATCTCTATTGCCTCCTCTACGGTCAGTTTCTCGTTTTCAGGAAGGTATGGTCTGGTTACAGCTGCCCAAATCCCCTTTAAAGGATCTATAGGTTCAACGGGACAATCTGATGATCCTGCAACTATTACGTTCTCCATTAAGGATTTTAGAGCATAAACCCACCTTGCTCTTTCAGGACCAACCCTTTCCTTAGCCCAAAAATCGCTAAATATGAAATGGGGTTGGCAAACAGCAACGACATTGAGCTTTTTCATCCTTTCAATTAGTTTAGGATTTAAGACGGATGCGTGCTCAATTCTGTGCCTATGATCTCTCGGCATCAGCTTAACTGCATTCTCTATCGCATCTAAAGTAACTCTTATGGCTCTATCACCTATCGCGTGTATTGCAGCCTGAAATCCAGCTTTATGGATCTTTAGCACCATTTCTCTTAGTTCTTCTGGTGAATAAATCAGCATTCCCTTTTTATCAGGCATGTCTGTATAGGGTTCCTCGAGAGCCGCTGTCCTTCCACCTAAGGAACCGTCTTCAATTATTTTTATTGCTCCTATCTTCAGCATGGAATCTCCAAATCCTGTAAAAATGCCGATTTCCTCTAGCTTTTCCAAAAAATCATATGGAGGGATTAAATAGATCCTTAAAAGCAGCCTTCCCTCCTTTCTAAGGAGTTGAAGTGCTCTAAGCTCGTCTGGAAACCTGTCAGAGCATATGAAATGGATTGTGGTCAATCCCCTTTTTACGGCCTCTTTTATTGCCCTTGCAAGAGCTTCTTCTAACTGCTCTAGGTTTGGAGGCGGAATTTTCTTATAGACAATGTCTATTGCGTTCTCCCTTAAGATTCCAGTAGGCTCTCCACTTTCATCCCTATCTATCTTCCCTCTAGGAGGATCCTTAGTTTCCTTGGTTATTGAAGCTATCTCGAGGGCTTTGCTATTGACCACGCAAAGGTGACCACATACCCTCTTTAGAAAAACAGGGTTATCCGGAGCTACTTCATCTAAATCCCATCTAGTGGGATATCTTCTCTCCTCAAATAGCTCCTGATCCCATCCCCTTCCAAGGATCCATTCTCCTTTTGATAGGGAAATAGCTCTCTTTCTCACCATGCTCTTAAGCTCCTCGATAGATTTCGTTCCCCTAAGGTCAAGTTGAGCTAGTGCAAGACCATAACTAGACAGGTGGACATGAGCATCTATTAAGCCGGGAAGTACGGTTTTTCCTTTGAGATCTATCACTTTAGTTCTAGGTCCTATCAGAGGGGAGATTTCCTCGTTCGTCCCTACCTTCATTATTCGGCCAGAATGAATGGCAAGGGCCTCTGCTTTCCCTAGAGGCGTGAATATACTCCCGTTTATGAATACAGATTCAGCTTCCATCAAACCTTCTTGAATTTCCTTTCAAATATATTTTTCATTTTTTCCTTCATTATTTGCCAGTTCAGGCTCTTAGTATGAGAACTTAGGGGCTTATATTGTTGAAAACTAAGGGAAAAATCAGTTACCAATTTATTCAACCATTAATTGCCTGGACTTCAGAGATTTTCTAGGAAACAAAATTTTTCAAAACTGGAGTTCTTCGATGAAAGAAGGCAGCTAATCTTCTCTTGAACGCTTTCCTTTCAATTTGTAATTCAATTGACTTAAATCCTGTTATTCTGATTTACTTCATTCAAGAACTATTGAATAGCAGTATAAGCCTCTTGTACAGTTTCTTGGCTGAAGCAAGTTTGCTTATGTAAACGCTCTCATCTGGTTTGTGAGCATATTTAATGTCCCCAGGTCCTATTACAATAGAGGGAATTCCTTGCATCCAGTAAATTGGAGCTTCAGTTAGATAAGGGGCTCCTGAAGGTTGTGAGTTCAGTCCCATGCTTTTCATAATTCTGGATATTGTTGCAATTTCGGGTATGGGAGGAGCTTCATATGGTGAAAGGGCAAGCGTGAATTTCATTTCCTTTGCATCTGTCTCCTCGTACTCGTCAAGGATCCTCAGGATTAGAGATTTTCTGCTCTCTTCTGTTTCAGGGGGAACTAATCTCATGTCTATTTTTGCCTCAAAACTGTCCGGTATTATGTTCTCAGCTACTCCCCCTTTAATAATCGTGACTTGGAGGGTAGGCCTTCCCAAGAGAGGATGCTCTAAGTCAGGCACACCTTCTCTCAACATTTTATCGAGTATCCTTATGCCATGATGAACTGCATTCGATCCGCTTTCAGGAATGCTGCTGTGAGATGCAACCCCTTTTACCCTTAAAGTAGCTCTGAGTACACCTTTGTGGCAAGTAATTAGTCTAAGATCTGTTGGTTCTCCTATTAGACACAGTTTCAGGGCTTTAAAGACATCTCTTATTTTTGGAGCGGCAAATTTAGCCCCTGACATACCAACTTCCTCATCTGAAGTGAATAAGAAGCCAACTCCGATCTCCTCATCCTCCTTTAGCGACTCGGATCCAGCTGCGATCATGGCAGCAATAGCTCCTTTCATGTCACATGAACCAAGCCCATAAAGCCTTCCTCTTACAACCTTCGGCGTAGATGGATCCCTTTTCCACCCTTCAGCTGGGGGTACTGTGTCCAAGTGTCCACAGAGCAGTATTTTTACTCTTTCTGGGTGCTTGTATGCAAAAAGATTCATCCTTAAGTCGCTGTACTTCTGTCTGTCAACGTGAAAACCAAGCTCTTCAAGCACATCTCCTAAGAAATCCGCTATCTCTAACTCAAGTGCTCCAGGATTCGTTGAATCTACAGAAATTAGGGATGCCGCAAGATCTAGGACGCTGATGTTCATAAGCCTTCCACCTTTAGCTCAGGTAAATCATAAAAGATTGACTTCCCGTGAGAAAAGGAATTAAAGTAATTCCTTGTAAACTCTGAGTAAAATGAAAATAGCTATTGTCAAGGGGAAAGTCGTAGATGGCACCGGAGGACCTTGGTTTAACTCAAATGTATACATTTCTGATGGAATAATATCTAAAGTGGGCTTGGAGTGGGGCGAAAAACCTGAGGTGATCATAGATGCCTCAGGTCTCATGGTTTGTCCTGGGTTCATTGACATGCATGGACATAGCGACATCAGCTTGTTAGTTAATCCGTATGCTGAGAGCAAGATAAGGCAGGGCGTCACTACTGAAGTCATAGGGCAATGCGGTTACTCCCTCGCACCAATAAACGATTGGAGTGCAGAATATCTTGAGAGGACAATGCCAGATCACATAAGAGAGTATGTTAGCATCGACTGGAGAACTATGGAAGAATACATGAATAGGCTTCAGAAAGGAGGAATTAGCATAAATGTAGTTCCTTTTGTTGGTCACGGAACAGTGAGAATGAATGTTCTTCAATTTGAGAACAGACCTCCGACAGAGGAAGAGCTTGAAGAGATGAAGGACTACGTAAGAGAGGGAATGGAAGCTGGAGCATTCGGTCTTTCAACGGGCCTAATATATCCACCTAGCTCCTATGCAAAGACCGATGAGATAGTAGAACTCTGTAAGGTGGTATCAGAATATGGGGGGATGTACGCTTCACACATAAGAGGGGAGTCGGATACGCTGATAGATGCTGTAAAAGAGGCTATAGAGATAGGAGAGAGATCAAAATGCAGGGTAGAGATATCCCATTTCAAGGCTTCTGGCAAAAGGAACTGGGGAAAGACAAAGATCACTTGTAAGATTGTTGAGGAAGCTAGAGAGAGAGGAATTGAGGTGACATTTGACTTCTATCCTTACACTGCAAGCTCAACGGGGCTTGATGTCCTTATTCCGGAGTGGGCGCAGGAAGGAGGGGTTGATGCCATGTTAAGAAGGCTTACCGATCCAGAAACTAGGGAGAGGATAAGGGCATATATGGAAGAAAGGGTAAAGAAAGGGCATTATATGGACAAGGAAGTATATGACATCATTAGAATAACTGATTATGCTCCAGATAGATCGATTCAGGGAAAGACTATTGCAGAGGTATCTAAGGCATGGGGACTTGATCCTTATGAGACGGTCTTTGAACTCTTGCTTAAGTCCCAGGGAAGGGTTGGGATCATAATCCATGGGATGCATGAAGAAGACTTACTTAGGGTGATGAAGCATTCACTCTCCTGCATAGGGAGTGATAGCTCCTGTTCTGCACCATACGGCCCGCTTTCACAGACTAGACCCCATCCTAGGGCTTATGGAACTTTTGCCAGGATCTTAGGATATTATTCAAGGGAAAGGAGGGTTTTAACCCTTGAAGAAGCTGTAAGGAAGATGACAAGCGCTCCAGCTACAAGGCTAAGGCTTTTGAATAGAGGGTTGATAAGGGAAGGTTTCATTGCAGATATAGTTGTCTTTGATCCTAAGAAAATCATAGATAAGGCCACGTTTTTAGACCCCCATCAATATGCTGAGGGCATTGAGTACGTCTTAGTCAATGGCGAAGTGGTGATAGAAAAGGGAAGGCACACTGAAGCTAAGCCTGGAAAAGTCCTCAAAAGGAGATAGTCAGAAAGCCTCTTCCTGTCTTCTTACCCACTCCTCTAGTCCAATTTCCTTTATCTCCTTCTGAATTGCAATGAAACTTTCCCCAAATAGCGGATGTTTAGCAAACATCTCGCAGGGAAAATTAGGGCACTCATAGCAGAAATCAACGCCAACTTCCTTGCAGCACTTTCTAATGGGACAATCTGACCAGCCGTCTCCGGCCCTGCAACTTCCTCCATTACACCTCGGCTTTGTGGATAGCCAATTGAGAGCCTTCATTAGTTCTTCGTAGTTAAAAGCCCCCGTCATCTCTGCAATATACTTTAACTCATCGTTCCTCTCCAAGATGGAGAGCAATTCTCTTGCAGTCGACCTTATAACACCATTTCTCCAATCGCAAGAAGGACAAAAGAGCCCACAATAGCCGACATATCTTCTTAGATCTTTAGACATCGGCTCTTTTCACTAGCCTAAAAGATAAAAATGCTACCTAAGATAAGTTGCCGGGTAATCTGCTTCTAGGCCAGTTCTAGAAAGTTTTTGATTTTCCAGTTTTAGAGGTAAAGAGATGAGAAGGTGGAGAAAATATTAGTTTGTCTTGAAGTAGGTCAAGGAGGTACTGGGGCCTTTGTTCCAGACCATCCGGGTTGCTGGGTTTTCGGGAGAACGCCGGAAAGAGCTCTAAAGAAAGTTAAGGTAGCGATTGCCGAGTGGTTCAAATGGGTTGAGAAGCATGGAGAAAAAGTACCAGATGAAGCTAGATGGTTTGAAGTAGAAGTAGCTGAAATGTTAAGGGTTGATTATAACCCGGTCGAAGCCGGCAAGCCAGAACCTCTATTCTGGTCTGAAGTGCTTCCAATAACTAGGGACGATATTGCGAGAACCCTTTGCTTGATGAAATATTCCCGTGTAGATTTACTTGAGCTAGTTTCTGACCTAAGTGATGAATGTCTTGATTGGTTGCCTCCAAAAAAGCCTCGCACAATAAGAAATTGCTTGAGGCACATAGCTTACGTTGAACCATGGTATATTAGTCGGCTGAATGTTGATTTACCCACTAAGTATCCCGAAGACGTGTTTGAGATGCTTGATTACACTCGAAAAATAGTGGTTGATTACCTAAGGAACTTTCCAAGCAATAAAATGAGAGGAATCTTTCAGCCTAAGATAGACTCGAACCCAGTATGCAATCTGTGGACAGCCAGAAAGGTACTAAGGAGATTAGTAGATCATGAAAGGCTACATACGAGATACATAGAGAAGGTATTGAAAATGTATAGGGAGAGATTGTAAGAAACTACACCTTCTTCCTCCTGCCAACACTAATTAGAGGATCCTTGAAAAGAAGGTTATGGCTTTCCCCGTACGTACTTCATATATATCTTCATAATTCTGGAATGACCCCTTCAGCGAAAAGCCTAATCCCATCCTTGGAAGGTGCATCCCCAAACCTGAGGATGAAGTAGGTTACTCCTAATCTCAAATACTCCCTAAGCTTCTCAACGCATTCTTCAGGTGTCCCAACTATGCTGTTTGCTTTCACCTCTTTAATCCACTCCTCGAAGGGAGATTCTCTCTTTCGGGATAGGTAAAGAGCTTTTAATTGTGCATTAACTCTAGCCTCGTCCCTTGAAATTATTGCCCTTCCCCACCAAGATTTCTCTATTTCATCGAAGTCGCGGCCAACTTTGGAGCATGCTATCCTCAAAATGCTTAGCTTGTGAACATACTCTGCAGGGGAGCGATGAGCAAAGTTGCACCTGTATGCATGTTGAGCTATCAATCTTATCATCAGCTTTTCCCCAGCTCCTCCTACCGTAATTGGAGGATGTGGTTTCTGCAAGGGTTTTGGCTCACAGATAGCACCGTCAATCTTGTAGTATTTTCCCCTGTAAATAGGAGTTTCCTCTGTCCACATCTTCTTTATTATCTCAATAGATTCTCTAAGCCGTTCTATTCTCTCTGCTGGTTTAGAAAAAGGAATTCCATAGGTTCTATGTTCTTCTTCATTCCAACCAGCACCTATACCGAATTCTAACCTTCCATCTGATATATAATCCAGCGTAGCGGCCATTTTTGCAAGCACAGAGGGAAATCTGAAGTTATTACATAAAACAAGCGTTCCTAACCTAATCTTATTTGAGACCGGCACTAGAGAAAAGAGAGAGCGGTCCAAGACTCCAATATGGCCTGAACAAATACTGGGTGGTCGTTCATCCAGATGGAATCGTACCCAAGGGACCCGCTCTCGACCGCATAGTCCACTATGACCTTATAATCCAACCTCTCGTACATCGGAAAGTAGCTGGAAAGGGTCCAATTCGGTATCCTAACGCCGAACTTTAGATTCAACCAGGTCCTTCGTGTCACTGACTATTTGTAGGGTACTCTTCTTTTAATTAAGTTAGACTTGAGAGAATTGGTCCTTATTTTTATTTTACAACATTGAAAGGAACTCCTATGTGCTGTTCTTTGAACTTTAAGAGGTTAGACCTTCAAATCAGGTTTGTTAATGCTATAATCTTCTTCTTAAAAGCATTATAGAGCTTAGAGGTAAGTAGTCATTTGAGTTCTCCTTCATACGAATACATTATCATTCGTAAATTAGTGTTTAACTGAAGATTTGTAAATTCATTAATAAATAATCTGATAGGTACATTTAAAAATTATATTCTGTGTTAAGTTTTGGAGGTGATCTCTATCGAGGAGTTTATATTGGCCTCAGTTCAAATGCGTATAAGCTCTTATTCAAAGGAAGAGAACCTTAAAAAGGCCTTAAATATGATAGAAAGAGCATCAAAATATGGGGCGAAACTCGTTGTATTCCCAGAGTATTTCTTAACAGAATGCCCTTCAAGGAAAAAAACCCTTGATGAACTTAAGAAAATTGGCGAACCAATTCCTGGAGGTGCCTCGATCGAGGCCATGTGCAACAAGGCCAAGGAACTTGGCCTTTACGTAGTTGCAGGAACGATAATCGAGGTAGAGGGTGATAAGGTATATAATACCAGCACTCTCATAAGCCCAGAGGGGGAGGTTATAGGAAAGCAGAGAAAAACTCATCCTGAGAATCACTCTTCAAAACATGAGGTTGGCCTTGGAATTTCACCATCAAACAATCTTGAGGTGTTTGACACCGAGCTAGGGAAGATCGGAATACTGATAGATGTAGATGCAAACGTTCCAGAAATACCAAGAATATACGCTTTGAAGGGAGCAGAAATAATATGCTGGCCCCTAAACTGGAGCGTTAGGTGGGCCTATCTTGTACCTGCTATAACCTCCACATACGCTTATGTCACTCAATGCTACTTTGCAGCCTCAAACAGGGCTGGGTTGAGGGAGGAACAGGTAGGCCCATACCCGCTTTACTACATGGGACCAAGTTTGATAGCCAATCCTGAGGGAGAAATAATAGGCTACGTAAGCGGCTTCTATGAGGGTATAGCTTACGCGGAGGTAAGCAAGGAGACGCTTAGAAGAATTAGGGAGTATAACAAGGACACATATCCGCTATGGCGTAGGCCTGAGGTCTTTAAAGAGGTGATTAAATAGCCTAATTCCAAATTTCCAAGATAAACAAAGTTAAATAGAACCTAGGTGATTTGTTGGGTCAGATTCTTGAGGGAAGGGCTATATCTAAACGATTTGGAGGGGTAATTGCTCTTGATAATATCAGCTTTAGTTTGATGGAAGGCGAGATATTAGGCCTGATAGGTCCGAATGGGGCTGGTAAAACCACTTTATTTAACGTAATAACTGGCTTTGTATATCCAGATCAAGGATCTGTCAAGTTTAAGGAGATGGAGCTTGTTGGACTTAAACCCCATCAAATATGCAGGCTTGGAATAGCAAGAACCTTCCAGATAGTTAAGCCCTTCCCTCAATATACCGTCCAGGAGAACGTTATGATGGGGGTTTTATTTGGATCTTGCACTAAAATCAACCAAGATGAAGCCAATGAGATTGCCTCTCAGTACATAGATTTTGTAGGTCTTAGTGATAAGAAAGGCATTTTAGCAAGTAGCTTAAACCTAGTTGAGAGGAAGTTTCTTGAGATAGCAAGAGCACTCGCCACGGAGCCTAAGATCCTCCTCTTAGATGAACCCCTCTCAGGTCTTAATCCTGCTGAGATTAAAGAGGCCTGCAAATTGATTAGGAGGATAAGAGATGAGCTTAAAGTCACAGTTTTTTGGATAGAGCACGTAATGGGAGCCATTATGGGCGTAGCTGAGAGGATTATTGTGCTTCATTACGGGAAAAAAATAGCTGAGGGCTCTCCGGCTGAAATCTCTAGAGATGAGAAAGTGATAGAGGCCTATTTGGGGAGGAGATACGTATTTTGAGCGTTCTGTTGGAGATAAAGGATCTAGAGGTAGGTTATGGAGACCTGATTGTGCTAAGGGGCGCAAACCTTCGCATAGATAGAGGAGAATTCGTGAGTGTTGTAGGTTCAAATGGTTCGGGAAAAACAACCTTGCTAAGAGCAATAGCAGGCTTACTACCTGTAAGAAAGGGTGAGATTAAGTACAATGAAGCGAATATAAACAATCTACCAGTTTATGAAAGGGTGAATTTAGGAATTATATACATCCCAGAGGGCAGACGTCCCTTCCCTTATCTAACAGTTAGGGAGAACCTAGAGATGGGCGCCTTCAATCCTAGAGCAAGAAAAAGGTTGAGGGAGAACCTAGAGATGGTCTATGATCTCTTTCCTGTCCTGAGAGAGAGGGAGAACCAAATGGCCATTACCCTTAGCGGAGGTGAACAGCAGATGCTTGCGATTGGAAGAGGCCTAATGTCAATGGCCGATTTTATGATGCTAGATGAGCCGTCTCTTGGTTTAGCTCCAAAATTAGCCTCCTCAGTTCTGGACGTGATAAATATGCTTAATAAGGAACACGGCATAACTGTATTGTTAGTGGAGCAGAACGCAGCAATGGCCCTCAAACTGGCCGATAGGGCGTATGTGTTGGAAAATGGTAGGATCATCTTAGAGGGAAAAGGCGAGGAATTGCTGAGGGATGAACGAGTCAAGAAAGCTTACCTGGGGATCTAGCTCCTTCTGCTATGCCTAAAATCTTCCTCTTAAGTGTCAAACAGAGCCCTTCAGGAGCAAACGTTACTATCAATATAATCAATATCCCATATACTATGAGGTGAACTCCCGCATAACTCCCCCCTAAGAGAGAATAAATGAGCTGTCTTATGGAGAGTAGAATGGTTGAGCCAATTAATGGGCCCCATAGAGTACCAGTCCCCCCTATAACTGCAACTACGACTATCTCATCTGATCTTTCAGGTGTAAGAATTGTGTCAGGCCTTATGTATCCTACAAGCTGTGCATAAAACGTCCCTCCAATTCCAGTAAAGAAAGCCGTTAGTAAAAGAGCAATTATCTTATACTTAAAGACATCAACTCCAACGGATGAGGAAGCTTCCTCATCCTGTTTTATGGCTTTGAATCCCATCCCTAGCCTAGATCCTTCTATTTTATATGAAACGGCTAGGAGAAAGATGAGCATCCCCAGGGCTATGAGAAACCAATGCCATATGTCGCCGAATAGAAAAAGCCGTGGTGATGTGACGACAGGAAGTAACAGGCCCCTTCCTCCTCCTGTTATGAAGTCAAGTCTCAAGACTATCAGCCTAACTACTTCAGCCATCCCAAGCGTTGCTAGAGCGAAGTAAGCTCCTTTGAGCCTTAACAGCGGAAAACCTATGATAAGGGCAAAGAGAGCGCAAGCAGCTCCGCTTACCAGCATACCTACCCACGGCGTAATCCCAAATCTCAACAACAAAATCGTGGAGACATATGCCCCCATTCCCAAAAAGGCTGCGTGACCAAATGACAGCTGACCAGCGTAGCCGTAAAGTATGTTCCAACACTGGCCTAGGTACCCATATAGTAGTATTAGTGTCATTACATACAGAACGAAGTGAAGCTTGAGAAGCTTAAATGGTAGAGAGATTGCGATTAGCAAGATTGAAAGCTTGAGGATATTCTCGAAGGGCTTAGATCTGAGGATTTCGCTGAGCATATTTGTTCACCTTCTGCCCATCAACCCCCTAGGTCTCAAATAAAGGGTTAGAATGAAGGCTAGAAAGACAAGGATGTAGCTGTAGGCAGTCCCTATAATAAGGCTTCCCAAACACTCTAATATCCCAACTATCACCCCCGCTATTATGATTCCCTTTAAGCTTCCCAGCCCTGCAAGAACTACGACTACGAACGCCAAGATGCACCAAAGCATCCCGATGTAGGGATGAATATAATAAAATGTAGCAATGAGATTTCCAGCTATACCAGCTGAAATTCCAGCAAGAGCCATTGTTAACAGTTTTATTCTTTTAACGTTCACTCCCATTAAGAGCGCAACTTCTGCGTCGCCAAATATCTCAGAACTAGCGAGTATTGCCTTTCCGGTGAGAGTTTTCTTAAAAAGTATGTAAATGGACGTGATTAAGGCGATAGCTACTAAAAAGGACACGAAGTGAGCGCCTGAGATCCTTATTACTCCAACTTTGATGACCATCTCAATATACCTGTTTGGTATTGTCCTTGCATAGGATTTCCAAAGTAGTTGACTTGTGCCTATTATCGTTAAGGACAGGCCGAAGGTTGAAAGTATTGTAGCTAAAGCCCCTCCTCTTTCGGTTGTCTCCACCAAGAATTTTTGTGTGAAGACCCCTATTCCAGCTCCAATTAGAGCACTAAGGGGTATAAGCAATAAAGGATCAACGCCAAAGAGGTTAACGAGCCAGTAAGAGGCATACATGGAGAGAAGTATCCACTCGCCGTGAGCAAAATTTATTACGTGAACTATTCCCCAGGAAAGGCCCAGTCCTAGGGAAGCAAGCGCATATATACCTCCTAATAGGACCCCGGAGACCAGTATTTGGAGCAAAACTTCAAGTGTTATCATCTTCATTCATCTCCTTATAATTGCAATTGATTTAAAGTAAGAAATTTTACCTTAATATTTTTATTCTTTATCTCAAAACCAATTTACAAGAATAATAAGAATAAGATCAAGGTGAACGAGATGAGAAGAAGGGGGATTGCTAGAACCACGCTCATACTGATTGTGATTGCAATCTTAATTATTGCTGCTATCGGCGGGTATTATGTCTATAGAGCTGCGGTAAAGCCCAAAGTTGAGGAGATCAAAGTCGGTGTTGTACTCCCTCTTACTGGTGGAGCTGCAAAATGCGGTATGTTAGCCAAGCAGGGCATAGAGCTGGCAATAGAGCACATAAATGCAGCTGGAGGAATAAAATCGCTTGGGGGAGCGAGGCTTGTACCTATATGGGCTGACAGCGCCAGTAAGCCTGAAGTTGGAATGAGTGAGGCAGAAAGGCTGATAACGGTTGAGAAGGTCCATGTGCTCACAGGCTGTTATCAGAGTGCTGTAACCCTTCCTGTAGCTGGGGTAGCAGAGAAGTATAAGATTCCTTTCATGGTGGCAGATGCAATAGCTGATGAGATAACGGAAAGAGGCTACAAATATGTCTTTAGGATTCATGGAAAGGCCTCTTGGTACGGGAGAGATGCTGTTAAAGCCATATTAGATCTTAATGAGAGAGCTGGAACGAATTTTAAGACCATCGGCTTGGTCTATGTTAATGATGAGTTTGGAATATCAAGCGCTGATGGCTTCAAGGAATATCTCGAACAATTGGCGCCAGGATATGAAGTAACCTTTGAGGAAGCTTATCCATATCCTATAGCCGACTTTAGCCCTCTGGTCACAAAGCTGAAGGCTGCTAACCCTGACATAGTAGTGCATGTGGGCTATACTGATGATTGTATACTCTTTATGAAGACGTTAAAGGCAATGGGATGGTATCCAAAGGCATATATGGGCCTAGGAGCAGCTGGACAAACTCATCCTGATTATATAAAGGGTCTCGGCAAGGATTGCGAGTATGTACTCACTCAGACAGAGTGGCAACCAGACCTTTTGCTCTCACCAAAATTATCTCAATTCAAGTGGATCAATGAGGAGTTCAAAAAGAAATACGGCTATGATATGACTGGCATCTCTGCGGACTGTTACTCCTCTACATGGATCCTTTATTATGCTATAGAAAAAGCTGGATCGATAGAACCAGAAAAGGTTAGGGACGCACTCGCCTCCGTAGTGTTGGAGCTTCCTTCTGAGGAAGTGAACGTAATATTACCCTACTCAAAGATTGATTTGACAAAGGAGGGACAGAATCCTCATACAGCCATATGTTTAGCGCAAATAAGAGAAGGGTCCTTTAGGATAGTTTGGCCTATAGAGTACGCCACCACAGATCCTGTTTGGCCAGCTCCATCGTGGGAAGAAAGGGATTGACATCCATATACTTCCCTTTTCTTTTTATCTTTCAAAGAGGTCTTTTAAATTAAAAGTGTATAAATGGCATATTTCGCTGCTTTCTTTCAAATTTTAAAGGTTCTATCCTAACTTCTGACAGAAAGGAGATATTAGAGAGGTCTATGACTATGAGTTGAGAGAGAAACTCTAATATTGATCTGAAGGGTGTTGCTGAAAATATTCATTGCGCTGGAAATTGAAACATCGAGAGAAATCAGTTAAAGGAATGGAAAGAACTTGAGGTTACTTCTCAGCAGAAGCTCTTTGTAATAAGCAACAGCAGAGTTCTTGAGCAGGAACAGAAGTTGACAAAATAACCTGGAAGGTTGCATGTTGAAGATAAAGGGACTTGTTGCCGATATCAAGCACTTGGCTTAAGTTTTCTCCTCTTGCTTATTATCTCAAAACCATCTTCTCCTCTCTTCATCTCCTAAACTTGCCTATTTAAGGGTATTCACCCCATAATACTTTGCATGCTCGATAAATTTAGTTCTAGGTAGTTGTCGAGTCTCCCAAGCTTCAGATATCATCAAGGAGAACGAGTATAGATCTTAGAAAAGTCATAGAAACTGGAATGCTCCCTTTTATTAACACAGCAATAGCTCATAAAGAGCCAGGTATAGGCCAAGTAGGTGCTGGAATAGTTAGAGCCCCGATGGAGTCCTTCAAGAAAGCATTGATGGCTTTTATTAAAGAATTTTAAAAGAGAGAACCAGAGAGACTAGGTGTCACCTAATGTCTAGGGTTCTAATTGGAAGAATCCTAAGAGTTAATCTCTCTACTAATGACATAAAAGTAGAGACATGGAATACTCAAGAAGCTGAGAAGTATATTGGGGCATTGGGAATAGTAGCTCGTAAAATGTTTGAAGAAATAAACCAGCAGACTCAGCCTTATGATCCGGAGAATCTATTCATTTGGGCTACTGGAGCACTTGTCGGGACTAGAGGACCGGCAATAAATAAGTCTATAGTCATTTCAAAGTCTCCTCTAACAAACTGCTGGGGAGATGCAATTTTTTCAGCATTTGCTGGGATTCAATTAAAATGGGCGGGATATGATGCGGTTGTGGTTGAGGGTAAATCAGAAAAACCAGTGTATATATGGATCAAGGATGAAGACGTTGAAATTAGAAACGCATCTAATCTTTGGGGAAAAGGACTACATGAAACTTTCAAAACAATTAAAGATGAACTGAAGGATTCTAAAACTAGTATTATAGGCATTGGTCCCTCGGGTGAAAAACTTGTTAGAATAGCTAATGTAATAAGTGATGATTGGAGAGCTGCTGGAAGGTGTGGTTTAGGATCTGTTATGGGATCTAAAAATCTTAAAGCAATAGCTGTAAGGGGAGAAGGAGAAATAAAGGTGGATGATGAAGATAAGTTCAATTCTGTCAAAGAGAAAATTCTTAAAATCATAGTAGAGAGCACGGCTGCCAAGAACTTTAGGTTATATGGAACTTCAGCGGGTGTGGTAGCATTTGAGCAAATGGGTAATTTGCCAGTAAAGAACTGGTCAAGAGGTACTTTTCCGGCGGCATATGAAATCAGTGGTCAGAAGATGGCAGAAACAATTTTAGTCAGAAGTAAGTCTTGCTTTGGGTGCCCGATGGCTTGTGGTAGGGTGGTTAAAATCGAAGAAGGTCCATATGCACTACCGGGGGAAGTTGCAGGTCCCGAATATGAGACCATAGCCGCACTAGGTTCGTTGATTATGAACTCTAACTTACAATCAATTGCAAAGGGGAATTATATATGTAATGACTATGGAGTAGATACCATCTCAGCAGGATCAGCTATAGCTTTTGCAATGGAACTATTTGAGAAAGGCATAATTTCAGAAGGGGACACTGGAGGAATAGAACTTCGATGGGGTGACCCTGACACCATGCTAAAAATGATAGAACTAATAGTTAAAAAAGAAGGATTCGGGGCCATTTTAGGAGAGGGGGTTAAACAGGCAGCGAAAATTATAGGTAAGGGCTCTAATAGGTATGCAATGCATGTGAAGGGACTCGAACTCCCATTTCACAATCCTTACAGACTTAAAGCAATGGGATTGCAGTATGCTACATGTAATAGAGGCGCATGCCATAACAGAGGTAGTCCAGGTTACGTAGAACGCGGAATTTTAAGCCCAGAACTAGGTCTTGATACTAAAGTCGATCCATTTATAGAAAAAGGAAAAGGTAAAATTACAAAAATTCATCAGGATGCTTGCACATTTATTGATGCCATAGGTGCGTGTAAATTCAATTATTTCTTCCCTAGGGTACCATTAACGCTCTTAGCAGATCTTTACGTCGCAGCAACCGGGTTTAAGGTGACCCTTGAAGAGTTATTAAAAGCAGCAGAAAGGATATGGCTTATAGAAAGAGCTTTTAATATAAAAATGGGCATAGATCGCAAGGATGATAGACTCCCAGAGAGGTTCTTAAAAGAACCAGTGCCAGATGGTGCAATAAAGGGACAAACGGTTAATTTAGACATAATGCTAGAGGAGTATTATAAAGAGCGGGGATATGATGAACAGGGAAGACCTTCAATAGAAAAATTGAGAGAACTTGGCCTAGACTTTATCATACCCGTTATTTACGGGAGTTAGTAGAAGCAAAGCAGTTGAATAAACAAACGATTCAAATTGAAGTTTTATTGATCGGCTTGGCTGCAAGATGTCTTACAGGGAAAAATCTCAGCAGAACAAAGGTAAACAAAGTAGGTCTCGAGCTAACTTAACACTTATAGATTTAATTGACTTAAACTCGGATAAGGTGATTCTACAGCGGTTTTGACGGCTAACTCAATTTCGGTTTTCACCTCTTGAGCTATCGATTCTAAATCATGATGGCTTACTAACTCATTTTTTAGTAAGTATGTCTTAAATCAGTCTATAGGATCTCTTTTCTTCCACTCTTCCACTTCTAACTTAGTTTTATAAGGTTGTAATACATCGCCTAAATGATGGCCCAGATACCTGTAAGTTTTGCATTCCAAGAACGTTGGTCCATAACCGTTTCCCGCTCTTTCAACCGCTTTCATAACATGGGAATGAACTGAAATTATATCATTACGGTCAACAACAGCGCTTGGTATGCCATAAGCTGAGGCTTGTTCAGCCAAACCCTTTATGGAGACCATTTTAGAAACAGGTTTTGATATTGCATATAGGTTATTTTCTCAGACAAATATCACTGGAGCTTTCCATATCGCTGCTAGATTCAACGCTTCATGTGCATGCCCAGCATTTATCGCGCCGTCTCCAAAAAACGATACAACAACGCTATCAGTTTCCTCTAATTTACAAGCAAGAGCTAAACCTACAGCGATCGGGGCATCACCTCCAACAATTGAACTAGAAAATGCAAGGCCTTTCTTCAAGTATGCAAGTTGCATCGAGCCTGATAGTCCCTTACAGCAACCAGAGATTTTACCCATAAGTTCTGCCATCAATACCGATAATGGAACCCCTTTGCGATTGCGTGTCCATGGCCTCTATGTGTACTTAGTATATAGTCATCTTCCCTCAACGCAGTGCATACACCTACTGCTACGGCTTCCTGGCCGATATACAGGTGGGCTAATCCATGTATTAATCCTTTGGCATAAAGCTCGGCTACTTTCTCTTCAAACTTTCTTATTTTTACCATCGACTCAAACATCTTTAGCAATATCTCCTTGCTCAACTCCAATATGCATCTAAGTGGATGAGACTAGAACAAAACTAATAACCTCTTATCTACAATAAAGGGTCCGTTGGATATCTTTAATTTAGTGGCTTCTCAGCCTGTGCCTATCTTCCAAGAGTTCACTAAGTTCCACAATTCGTCAATCATCCTTGGAAGATTATCCTTGGTAGCACAAGCATATATTATGGCTGTTCTGTCAGCTTCCTTGTCGTAGAATGTGATGAAAAAGCCCTCAATCCACACTTCTTCATAAGGCTCAACGTCGCTTGGAGTGATCATCCCACCATACATGAGATACGCTTTGTACCCCTTAAAATTGATCTCAGTGATGTTGTGAACATCAATCACATATGTATATGGATTTTTCACGCCATGAACCCCGTTCCAGAAGTTTTGATCCCATACGGCAAACTCGCTATCTAAGGAAACATCGGCAACATCATTCCATCCCTGTACCCAGTACAGGCCCACCCAAACTTGATATCCTGGTTTCTCTCTAGCAAACCTGGTTTCTGGGTAATAATAATTGTTTATGCCCTTTTCTCCCATCCAAATCCAGACAAGATCCATTTTCGAGTGGAACTTCTTCCATCCTTCCCTTTCCGGGAAAGCTTTAGTAATGCTCCACTCGTTCCTCTTAACGGTAACCCAGAAGCCAGAGATTGCAACCAGAGAGAGTAAAGCCATGATTGCAAGGGCTTTTCTAGATGGTTTACCTATCTTTGCGTAGACCTCCGCAACAGATGAGCATATGAAGACGTCGATATAGAGTATCAGAGCTCCCCTCGTTAAGAGATAAGACCTTATGCTCCCCCAGGTTCCTGTTGCTAAGCAATAAACGATTGACCATCCAAGGACGTAAATAAGGGAGGAGAGGACTGCTCCTAATGTTGGACAACCCTTTTTCCTTAGAAATCCATAAACAAAGGCTGCAGCTCCTGGAATCCAAAAGGCCGCCATATAAACCTCATAGTAAGGGATTAGAAGTGCTCCTGAGATGATCCCTGCCAGTAAAGATGGAAGGGGACCTATGGAAGTGGAGACGCACATTGCTCCTAATGAGTCATAATATCCTGGGATGTGAATAGCATCTGCGGCTATTCTAGCAACAATTCCCAACAAGGAGAGAGGGATCAAGCTAGATAACCATGTACTCCACTTTTTCAGGTTCGCTGTATTCATCCATACGTCTGATCCCATATTTAGAATAAACTTTCTCCTACCAGCACCACATTTGAATCTCTTACGAAGAACATTGTTCGACTGGAAAGCTGGAGACATAGTTTTTGTTTGAGTATCAATCATTAAGCTAGACAAAATGAAGGTTAAATTGCTGTATGACAGGGGAACTCTAATAATCAAAGGACAGTATGGAACTCCTTTCTCGGTCTGGGACGATAGAGTGGATGCTTTTAGAGCTCCCGCCTATAGGTATGCTGACATCAAGGCCTTTCTCATGAAAAGCGGTATTGAATTTGAGGATGATGTACTAAACCTTCTTCCAGTGGATCGATTATTGGGAAAGAAGGAGATAAAACTTCATCGATATCAGGAGGAGGCACTAAAGTTTTGGTTTGCTTCAGGCCTAAGGGGAGTGATAGTCCTTCCTCCTGGCTCGGGTAAGACTATTATAGCTATGAAGGCAATGGAAAGGCTTCAAGAACCTTCTCTTATTGTAGTACCTACTTTACCCCTGCTAGATCAATGGGTAAGGAGGTTAGAAAGCTATTTTGGAGTAAACATCGGTATCTTAGGTGGGGGTAAGAGGGAAATAAAAGGGATCACAGTGTCCACATATGATTCAGCATACTTAAGGGCAGAAGAACTTGGAAATAAATTCCCTTTCGTTATATTTGATGAATGTCACCATCTTGCAGCTGAGGGGTATTCACAGATAGGAGAGATGCTGGCTTCTGAGCACAGGATGGGCCTGACAGCAACCTTTGAGAGAGAAGACGGCGCTCATGTAAGGCTCCTTTCTCTGATAGGAGGAGTTGTCTACAAGATGAAGCCGACAGAACTTGCTGGAAGACAATTAGCAGACTTTGAGGTCATCAAAATTCCAGTCAAGCTGAAACAAGGGGAGAAAGAGGAATATGAAAGGCTCATGTCTGAGTATAAGAAGAGCCTTGCAAGAGCAGGAATAAGGCTAGAAAGACTTGAGGACTTTAAGAAGTTAGTTATGAGGAGCGGAATAAGCGAAGAAGCTAGGAAAGCCCTAATAGCAAGGAATAAGGCTAGAAAGATCGCAATAAATTCGGTTTCAAAGCTTGAGGCCTTGAAAGAGATCCTAGAAGCCCATAGGAGGGACAAAGTTCTCATATTCACCGAGTACAATGAAATGGCTCATCAAATAGGCCAGAAATTCCTTATCCCAGTTCTGACTCATAGAACAAGTCCAGCTGAGAGAGAAGACATCTTAGAAGGCTTCAGAACCGGAAGATACACCAAGGTAGTTACATCAAAAGTGCTAGATGAGGGCCTTGATGTTCCAGATGCAAGGATTGCGGTCGTGCTTGGAGGGAGCGGAAGCAGAAGGGAGTTCATCCAAAGGCTGGGAAGGATCTTGAGAAGGAAGGAGAAGAGAGCTATACTTTATGAGGTCATTTCTTCTGGAACGATAGAAGTTAGCGTTTCTTACAGGAGAAGGAGGGCTCTAAAAGGGTGATCTTGTGCTGCCTTTACCCTTGTTAAGGGTTAGATCTTGGAAAGGGAGGCTTATCATACTATTTGCTCGAGGAAGGCCTATTGAGCTTGAACTAGCTAGAGATCTGATTGATACCTTTCAAAGACATGTTGGAAGGAAGCTTGGGGAGCTATCTAGCTCACTAGATGAGCTTGAAGAATATTATGAGTCCATAGGAGTTGACTACAAGCTGGTAAGAGGACTCTCTACCCTTTTGGAGAGAAGATGCGAATTTTCTAAACTGGAGACTTTGGTACAGCCAGGAAGAGCAAGAAAAACGGTCTTTGAGATGTGTAACACCAAATTCGGCGGATTTGTTGTCTCTCAAGAGGAGAGAACCTCTGTCCTAAATGAGGCTGCTTGGAACCTTGGAATATCTAGAGATGAGCTTGAAGAAGCGTTGTGGGCTGATCTAGAGGAGAATCTCCAGCTAATCAGCTTTAATTCAATTGAGACGGAGGAGCTGTTGAAAGTATATAATCAATCATTGCTTCAGACGGCATTGTTTAAGGCGTTGAACCTTGTTCTAAGGACAAGAGCTCCTGGGTGGCAAGTAAAGAGAGTTTTGAGGGAAATAAAGTTCAGAAAGCTCATGTATCATGCTGAGAAGGAGGATGGAATGCTTATCCTTAGGATAGATGGACCAGCATCAGTTATGAAGATGACTACAAGATATGGAACTTCTCTTGCGAAGCTAGTTCCCTCTATTATCTCTTTGAACCATTGGGAGTTGGAAGCTTCTGTAATTAGGAAAAGCGAAGGGAGAGGGAAGAAAGCTTTAAGACTTAGGATAAGTAGCAAGGAAAAGGCTCTATTTCCAAAGTCAAAACTAATTGTAGAGAGTTTTGATAGCGAAGTTGAGAGGAAATTCTCTAAGATGGCCTCAGCGCTGGATTGGAAGATCGAAAGGGAACCTGAAGCCCTTTTTGCAGGGAAAGCACTGTTTATTCCGGATTTTAAACTTGTGAAGGGTCCTATATCAGTTTATGTGGAGATTGTGGGGTTCTGGACCCCAAATTATCTTTTGAAGAAGCTTGAGAAGATAAGAAAGGTGAGAGAAAGGCTGATATTGGTTGTAGATAGAAACTTGGCCTGCTCAAGTTTCGAGAGGCTTCCACACCCTGTTTTCTACTATGAAAGAAGGATAAACTTTGGTTCACTTGCTAGATTTCTCTCTGAAATAGAAAAAAGCTCTAGGAAAATCGTTGCAAAGGAGATCATGGAAAGGCTTGCGAGGCTTAAGTTGGAAGATTGTGTTGATTTAGGGGAGCTATCGAGGAGGATAGGGGTTACAAAGGATCAGCTCCAGGGATTTTTGAAGGAGAGGATAGTTCAGGGTTATGTCATCGCAGGAGATGTGATGATAAGGGAAGAACTCTTAGACAAGGTAAGAGAGGTAGTTGAAAGTTCTAACACAAAACTTTTGCCGGAAATATTAAAGAGAATGAGAAAGGCTGGCTTTAGGGATGATTTTCACATTCCTTTGATTCAAGCAGCAGGATATAGGATCGTTTGGAGATCTTTAGATCCTAACGATGCTGTGATAGAATAATGATTTTGGGAAAGAAGTTTTTCTCTGTAACTTTGGAGCTGAGTGACAAAGAACGCAATAATCTTGAGGAATGGGCTATTCTAAAATCAATTAGGTATGTAACTTCTTCTTTTTCCTAAATCTCTACCTTATTCACCAATACCACTCATTTCGATAAAAATACTTCCGTATGACTTTCTCCCCATAAACATAACCAAATACAATCCCAAATAAGAGGCCTCCCAGATGAGCAAACACATTAACTCCAACCAAGCTGTTTATCATGAGGATTAGGAAGGCGTATAGCAGCGTGCTAGACAGCCTTGAACCGCTATAGGCTCTTTCCATCATAATATTAGCTCCAAAGATCCCAAAGATTGCGCCACTAGCTCCAGCGCTTATCGTGTATAAAGGAAGTGCTAGTCCCATTATGTTTCCAGTAAGCCCGCTGAGCAAGTATATGACCAAGAAAAGCTTTCTTCCAAAAAGAAGTTCTGATCTGCGCCCCAATATGTAAAGCCAGAACATGTTAAGCGCGAGATGCGGTAAATTCACATGGACAAACATCGCAGTTATCAGCTGCCACCACCACCCGTAGTAACGAACCATCAGGTTAAACTGACCGTAAGTTCCGAGCATGTCCCAGGAAAGAGAGAAAAAGCTACCACCCTTTACTGATAGAATTAAGTAAACAACCACGTTTAAAGCTATTAGAACATACGTAAGGCTTATTTGGAGGATCTTTAGCCTTTCATAGCATGTCCACATATTTCTTACCCCTTTTGAGGCTCACGCTCTATCCTAGGATAAGCTACATCATAGGCGCAAGACTTCAGTATAAAAGGCCTTATAAAATATCTCAGTTAAAAGGCAAGTTAAGAAGCCTCGAAGAAGCCACATAGAAGTGGCTAGAGAATGCTTTGATTATTTTTTGAAAATTTGTTGGAACACATGAATAGCAAAAATAATCGAGACTAATCCAGTTAGATTAGAATATATTTAATCCAGGCTAAATAATGAAGCTTGACTCAACCCTTCTAGGATGAATATCAACAAATTAGCAAGAACGGAGATTTAAGGGAAGGATTCATCATGGCTCCTGAAATTATTAGAGTTTTCGATGAGATAGCTGAGGAATACGCAGCAACCAGAGTTAGACCTTGGGAGGAGGCATATCTCTTCAAAGTAGGACCTGTCCTTGATCTAGGTTCTGGTCCTGGCAGACATGCGAAGGTTATGGCTGAGAGAGGTATCAGAGTAGTTGCTGCAGACATTTCTAAGAGGATGCTTGAAATCGCCCTTGAAAGAGCCTCAAACTTTTCCCATATTGTGGATGCAGTGATCTGCGAGATGTCTAACCTTCCCTTTAGGGATAAATCTTTTCGAGGAGTCCTGTTTCTAGCCGCAATCCATCACATTCGAGGAAATGAGAATAGGCTAAATGTCCTAAGAGAAGTTAAGAGGGTTTTGAAGGATAAGGGTATGCTTGTTATAAGCGCTTGGGCCCTATATCAGAGGAGGTTCCTCAAGAAAATTCCGAAGATGCTTTTTAATCGAGTAATTGGAAAGGTTAGGGAGTTCGGAGATACCTATGTGCCTTGGAAATCCAGAAAAGGCACATTTATGAGGTTTTATCATCTATTCACCAAGAGAGAGTTAGTTCGGCTTGTCAGGGAAGCAGGATTTAGGATTGAGAAGGTTTATGGAAAGAGCTTTAAGTCAAGATTTCTATCTGAGAATCACTTGGTAGTAGCAAGAAGGATCCAAAATGGGAAGAAGGTCTAGGGTAGCTTCAGGCGTAGCTGTAGTAGCTGTCATGGCTAAGCCGTATCCATGCCCACATGGACGGTGCATTTACTGTCCGGGAGGGGGAGAACTCCCTCAAAGCTATGTTGATGCATCTCCAGTAGTAGTTAGGGCGGAAAAAGTTGGCTATGATCCGTATAAGCAAGTCTGGATGAGATTAAAGCAGATAGAGGGGATGGGCTTCAAGCCATCAAAGGTTGAACTCATAGTCATGGGAGGGACCTTTACTGCAACTCCCTTAGACTACCAAGAGTGGTTCATCAAATCTTGCTTTGATGCTATGAACGATTATCCAGATGGAAGCAATAGCAATAGAAGCTCCTGCTTAGAAGAGGCTCATCTAAAGAACGAAAGAGCAGAGGCCAGATGTGTAGCTCTTACAATTGAGACTAGGCCTGACTGGGCCAAGGAAGAACATATCGATAACATGCTTCGTTTAGGAGCCACTAGAGTTGAGATTGGAGTACAATCAATCTACGAGGACGTTTTAATGATCATAGAAAGGGGCCACACGATAGAAGACGTAATCGAAGCTACAAGGCTTCTAAAGGACGCTGGTTTCAAGGTTTGCTATCATTTGATGCCAGGCCTTCCTGGCAGCAATTTTGAGAGGGACTTAGAGATGTTCAAGAGGGTGTTTAGGGAGAGCCACTTCATGCCAGACATGCTAAAGATATACCCGACTCTAGTTATTGAGGGAACCAAGCTATATGAAATGTGGTTAAGGGGCGAATATAGGGCCTTGGAAGAAGATGAGGCTATAGAGCTGCTTGTTGAAGCCTATCAATATATCCCAAGATGGGTTAGGATTCAACACGTTCAGAGGGATATACCAGCTTCATACATCAAGGCAGGTGTAAGGAGAAGGAACTTAAGGCAACTTGTAGAGATGGAAATAGAGAGAAGAGGGTTAAAGAACCCAGATATAAGGTATAGGGAGGCAGGTCACGTTATATCTAGGGGAATAAGGCCGAGTTACGATGCCGTTAGAATACTTAGAACCGATTATGAGGCAAGCGAGGGGACGGAGGTCTTCCTATCAGCAGAGGATGTGGAAAACGACGTATTGATAGGGGTACTCAGGTTAAGAATCCCCTCCGAAAAAGCCCATAGATGGGAGGTTGATGAATCAACCGCTATGATAAGGGAAATCCATGTCTACGGTATTCAAGTTCCCATAGGGGAGAAACCCGGAAAAGAGGCTCAGCACAGGGGCTTTGGAAAGGCACTTCTTATGGAGGCAGAAAGGATAGCTTCTGAGGACTTCGATAAGAAGAAGGTTTTAGTGATTTCAGGGGTTGGAGCAAGGCAATATTTCAGAAAAAGAGGGTACAAGAAGTTAAATGGCTCTCCGTACATGATAAAAATCATTGAATAGCCACAAAGATTTTCCTAGAGAGTTGCCCAAAAAACCTTTTATTAGCTTAGTAAAGAGTTATTTAACGGATTGAGCAGAGCTCCCCTGCCCTTCATTTTGCTTCTAGTCCTTTCTAGCAACCTCTTGTTAGTTCAGTCTGGAAATGGGGTGAAAATAAAGGAAGTGAAAATACTTGCACCTACAGAAGTCTTAGATAATGAAGAAGTCGAGGTCAAGGTTTGCGTAGTGCTTGAATCAGATGCGAGGAGATGGGTTGCTATAAGGATATTCCTGTACGACGACGATTGGTGGTGGGATGACCTTGTTGACGAAACCGAAACATGGGCTTACCTAAGGGAAGGGGAAAATGAAATCTGCTATCCCTTTTGGGTAGTTCCAAGCGAGCTAGATGATGGAGGATCTCCCGATCTCTATGCAATCGTAAAAGTTTACGAGCTTAGAGATTCAGAGATATCCAGCAAGTACGGAGAAGTTACGACGAAGTCCTTAAGGGTGAAAATAAAGAAAGGGTTTCCAGTCTACCTGATCGGATATGTTGAATGCAATAAAAAGCCCCTAAAGAACAGACCAGTTATAATAGATAGTATAGAGAGCGGAGAAACCCAATATCTGACTGAGTGGGTTTGGGATAAAAGGGGAACACAGGGAAGGGGGAAGATACGCGTGCGAACGAATAAATATGGAATCTTCGCTATCCTCATTCATATCCCAATTGAGGAGGCTCCGTACTCTTTAGCCATAAATGGAAGAGTTTTCTGCAGCTCGCGCTGGGCTTCCATACCACACAAGGGATATTTCGCGATAAAATTCTTTTCTAAAGTGGATCTACACTTTAATCCGATGGCATGGGTAGATGTGATTAAAAAAATCTTTAAGGGCCCAGGATCCCTCAAACCAGGAGCTTCGGGCCTGATTAGTATGATAAAGAAGCTGTTATCTGATGAAGGAATAAATACGGAGGAGCTACCAGATTTCATCAGCCTAAAGTGGGCTGGCTATTTTGGAATGGTACATATTGACTGTTGCTGGGAGGAATGGGATCTACCAGAGGAATGGGAGATAATAGAGCTAGGTAAGGAAGAAGAGGAGGCTCCTGAGTCTAACTCAACAGCCGTCTACTGTAATGAAATAGATTACGAGTTTTGTTGGGAAAAAATAGAGAAGGCAGCCTCTGAGCCTGGAATAAGCGTTGAAAGGGTAACTAATGCCTCCATGCTTAAGAACCATGCCAGAATCCTGATTCTGGGAGGGCATAAGGCATACTTAGATGAGAATATGAGAGTTAACTTAGCTGAACTCATTTTGCCTGAAAATGTGAAAGATCAGCTTGAAACTCAACCCGGATCGGGAACTGCTCTGTTAGTTCCAAAGTTATTCGATTTTGTCCCTAAGCCAGCTGTAGTAGTGGCTGGAAATACTAGATGAGAAACTTTGGCTCTATTAGATATGGATATAGATGGAGATGGGTTTAGCAATTTAGAGGAGGGGCTTCTCGGAACGAATCCCTTCCGGAAAGATTCTGATGACGATGGTCTCTCGGACCCAGATGAAATAGAGCTGGGAACAAATCCACTCTCGCAAGACACAGATGGTGATGGCATTTCTGACAAGGATGAAGTGGTTTCAGGCTCTAATCCTCTAATCTGGACCGGATCTGAGGAATCAAACCTTTCTTGGGCTCTGGTTGGATGGGCTACTGTTGATCCAGGACTCGGACTTGTGAACCTAACGATACTAAATATAGGACCATTCAAGCTTTATGGTCTCGAGTTCAGAGCCGAAGACCAAGTTCCTCAGATTATGATGTATGCAGCTGAACCCCTACCAGTCAACTGGTCTGCGGAAACGAAGAATCAAATGCTTTTACTCAAAAGTGAGATCAATCCATTATCACCGTACGAATACATCCAAATTTCGCTTTCAGCTGAGATGCCTCCTGAATCAATGAAAGTTAGGGTCTTAGGAGAGGAAGGATATTTAGGTTTCTTAGAGATCCCAATTGAAGCCCCTGGCTAATATGGCTTGCTGAAAGGAAATTTCAGGGGATTGATTGTGGAAAATAGAAAGTGTTGTTAGTATTCTGTTACTCCAGTAAACCTGAACTTCTTTGATTTTAGGGCAGGAACTCTAAATGAGCTTGGCTCCATTCTAAATGGAAGCGTCTTAGCCTCCTTTCCAACGGCTTCTACATTTGCTAGAAGGCTAATCATGCTATCTGTGAATCTCATGTTCATTACTGGCCCCTTAACTTCCCCATTCTCTATAAGCCATGTCCCATCTCTTGTCATACCCGTTACAACGGCCTTCCTAGGATGGACCACCCTGACATAGTGCCATCTCGTAACAAGTATTCCCTTCCTTGTTTCTTGGATCATCTCCTCCACGCTAGCATCTCCAGTACCCATGAAAAGGTGGGCAGGAAAGGCTCCTATAAACGGACCTGCGTGACCGGTCGATTTCTTTCCCTCCTTGTGGGCGTAATAAGAATCATATAGGAGACCTGTTGGGACACCGTCCTTTGCCAGGACAACTTTTCTCTTTGGAACTCCTTCCATATCGAATGGGAAGGCCAAGCCCCTTGGATCCCTTCCATCGTCCCATATATTGACGGATTCCGCAAACGCCTTCTTGCCCATGTAGTCGCATACAAAGCTAACTCCATCCTGATAAGACTGGGCTGTAAACCCGTAATAACTGAGGTAAAACATAGCTGTTGCTACCGCATATGGGAGGAAGACAACCTCGTACTCTCCTGGTTCTACTCTCATTGGATGAAGACTTTCTACGGCCCTTCTTGCAGCTTCTTCTCCAATTCCCTCAGGATTAAGATCTTTTATGTCTCTAGATACAGTTTCTGCAAAGCCATATCCCATAGATGTTCCATCAGATGCTATCACGTTTGACCTAAGGCGTGCAACTGTTGCAGAAGCTCTTGCCTCCAAACCAAGCGAGTTAACGATGGCAGCTTCTATGATAGTGGTTGAGCAGTTTCCTGCAACAGCTTCAACTTCCTTAAATTGATGGGCTCTCTCTATCAAAGATTTTGCTATTTCAGCCCTCTCCATGGGTTCGCACTCCGCAGTATCCTTAACGAATATCCCAGAAATCGGTTCTATTGGCTCAGGCTCTGGAAGGCTTACGAAATCGGGATCTTCAGTTTGAAGCTCAGCTATCCTTTTTGCTCTTTCAACAAGATCCCCTATGGCCTTTTCCTCCAAAGAATTTGAGGTTATCACTGATATACTTTTCCTTAAGACGAACCTCAACCTCAGAGTTGAGTTCTCCTCTCCCACGTTCTGATGGATCTCTGAGTTAGCGAACCTAGTCAGGTAGGACTTGTAGCTGAATACCCCTGCTTCAGCTTGCGTAGCTCCTGCCTTCAAACACTGATCAACGGCAAACTTAGCTATATCCAAGATGTCAGCGTTCATCATCATAACCCCCCAACACCAACCCTAACCTTCCTGAAGCGTGCAGGGGAGCACCCATGTCCCACGAACATCGTTTGTGGAGGCTCTCCTTTTCCGCAATTTGGAGTTCCCCACATCTTCCAATATTTTCCTTTGCAGATCGCGTCACATGAACGCCAGAACTCGTAGGTTATGCCCGTATAAGTTGCGTTCTTTATCAGCTCCTTCATTTCCCCATCTACAATTCTGTAGGCTATTTCGGTTCCGAAAAGGAAGTTTAGCCTTCTATCATCTATGCTCCAGCTCCTGTTCGTCTCTATGAAGAGACCATCCTTCGTATCAGATATTAGTTCCTCGAAATCCCAATCTCCGGGCTCCAGGTTTATGTTAGTCATCCTTACTATAGGAATCCTGTTCCATCCCGATGCTCTTGCTGCTCCGGTACTTCTATCCAATCCAAGCTCGGCTGCATACTGTCTGTCAGTTAAGTAGCCTGTAAATATTCCATCTTTCACCAAGTACACCCTTTGAGCCGGTACTCCCTCATCGTCATAGCCAAAGGTGCCTAATCCTTTTTCAACGGTTGCATCAGCGACCAAATTAACTATTTCGCTTCCATATCTGAACTTTCCCAATTTATCTGTTGTAAGGAAGCTTGTTCCAGCGTAGCTTGCCTCTGAACCCATGACTCTGTCAAGCTCGGTTGGATGACCGCAAGACTCGTGTATCTGCAAGGCAAGCTGACTTCCACCTATAATTATGTCAAGAAAGCCGGATGGACAGGAACGTGCAGACAGCAATGATATTGCCTCCTCAGCGCACTTAGGAGCAAGATCCAAAAGGTTTAAGCTCCTAATATACTCGTAGCCTGCGGTGGCAAAGTCTCCTCTAAAAGATGCAGGAAGAGATCTTCTTTGCACTTCTCCTTTCTCGACAGCCGTTGCAGAAATGCCAGCACCACACCACACAATCTTTTGATCTATTAGGGAGCCCTCGCTGCTTGCAAATACTTTCTTCTCCTTGTAGGCCCTCATAGAAGCTTCTGTTACCCTTATCTCCTCCCCCTTTGACCTCATTACCCTATCACAGTCCAAAAGAAGAGAGATCTTCTCTTCTAAAGAAACTTTGAATGGATCCTCCTTTATTGGTGTTGAATAGCTGTCCTCAACAGGTTCTACTGGCGCTAGCCTTACTCTCCTTTTCTTAACTAAGGAGCTGGCCCTAGCTATCTTAACGGCTTCTCTTGAGATCTTCCTAACGTTTTCCTTGTCAACTCTTGAGGTTGAAGCAAAGCCCCAAGATCCATCCAAAAGAACTCTTATCCCAATTCCATAGTTTTCATTGGACAGAACTCCTCTTAGCTTGCCATTTCTTACTAATATGCTTTCTTCTGTTATCCTAACTAACCTCACATCCACATAATCTGCTCCTGCAGATTTGGCCTCTTCGATAGCAACCGAAGGATCCAATGACATCCATGCTAGCTGAAAGCGGGAAAAATTAATGTTTACTATGCCTTACCTTCCAAGACATAAGAGGGATCCAATTATCTCCTTTCCGATTTTGCAAAGGAGAAAGATCTCGCATATGGCTCTAATTTAGTGATAATTTGTAATGCTTTCGTAGATTTGATGTCCCAAGAGGTCATGAGGCTGGAAACACTAAAGAGCAAACGAATGTCTTG
>CAZUBM010000002.1:0-55312 GCA_964618805.1 uncultured Nitrososphaerota archaeon | reverse complement strand
GATGAAGCTATAATCCTGCATAAAAGGTGTCACGTGGTAGATACTCACTGTGATACCCTCCAGGCCTTGTTTGCAGATATATTTCCACCAATTACTCCTCTCAGAGTGGAGGAAGGTCTTGGAAAGAGGTCAGAGAAGGGACATGTTGACATCCCTAGGTTGAGAGAAGGAGGGGTTGACTGCCAAGTATTTGCTATCTTCGTTTCCAAAGTTCCTGATCCACCAAAGCCTCTTCATAGAGCATTAAACATGGTAGATACGTTCTATGAAGAATGCGAAAAGAACAAGGATGAGATTTCGCCGGCATTATCGTATGATGAGATCCTTAGAACAATTGAATCAGGTAAGATAGCTGCTATGCTCTCTTTAGAGGGAGGAGAAGCCCTAGAAGCAGATGTTTCGATGTTAAGGATCCTACATAGGCTCGGTATCAGAATGATGAGCCTAACTTGGAACTACAGGAACCACTTGGCTGATGGGGTCAAGGAGGAGAGAACTAGAAGCGGGCTGACTAACCTGGGTGTAAGAGTTGTTGAGGAAATGGAAAAGCTGGGGATTGTGATAGACGTCTCTCATCTAAGCGAATCGTGCTTCTGGGATTTGGTTGAAATAACCGATTCTCCAATAATAGCTTCCCACTCCAACTGCAGAGCCCTCTGCGATCATCCTAGGAACTTAACTGACAAACAAATACAGGCAATAGCAGATAAAGGAGGGGTTATCGGGATGAACTTCTACCCTAAGTTCTTGAAAAGGGAAGGTAGGGCCTCAGTAAGCGATGTTGTAGATCATATGGAGCACATAATTAATTTGGTGGGAATTGATCACGTTGGCTTAGGTTCTGACTTTGATGGAATATCCTCAACTCCAATTGGCTTAGAAGACGTAAGCAAGATGCCCAACATAACTATAGAACTCGTTTCTAGGGGATACAGCAAAGAAGAGATCAAGAAAATCCTTGGAGAAAATCATTTGACGGTTTTCTCAAAGGTAATGAGGTGAAATAGAGAGGATTGATCATGTTTGTTGAGAGGCTTGAGTGCAGTAACTGTGGAGCTCAACACTCCCACAAGGAGATACAGACAGTGTGTAAGAATTGTGGTAGCACTCTTCTAGTGAAGTATAATCTGGAAGAGATGAAGGATAAGCTGAAAAAAGGAGATCTCTTAGGGAGAGAAGGAACTTTATGGAGGTACTTTGAGTTCCTTCCGATAGAAGATAGAAGAGATATTATTACCCTTGGCGAGGGGTTTACTCCAATCTTGAGAGCAAGCAACCTGGGTTTCAGGAGCCTCTGGATAAAAGACGAGTCGCTGAACCCAACAGGCACGTTCAAGGCAAGAGGAATGGCCGTAGCCGTCTCAAAGGCAAAAACTTTTGGCATAAAAGACATAGTTTTGCCATCTGCTGGGAACGCTGCTGCTGCTCTATCCTTTTATTGCGCCAAGGCAGGGATAAAAGCCCATGTTTTCATGCCAGAGGATTCTCCTAATGTTACAAAGAGGGAATGCATTGTATCTGGTGCTGATGTCCACCTTATAAAGGGTACGATAGCTGATGCTGGAAAGGTAGCTAAGGCGAAGGCGAAAGAGCAAGGCTGGTTTGACATGTCTACGCTCAAGGAACCCTACAGGCTTGAGGGAAAGAAGACGATGGGACTGGAGATAGCTGAGTACTTCAACTGGGAACTGCCTGACGTAGTGATATACCCAACGGGTGGCGGAACTGGTCTAATTGGTATATGGAAGGCCTTCCAAGAGCTTAAGGAGCTTGGTTGGATAAGCGGTGAGATCCCAAAGATGATATCAGTGCAGGCTTCTGGCTGTGCTCCGGTTGTCAGGGCCTTTAAAGAAGGCAAAGAAGAAGTTGAAGAATGGAAAAATCCGAAGACAATTGCTGCTGGCCTAAAAGTTCCCAGGCCATTCGCAGGCAAGTTGATACTAAAGGTACTGAGGGATAGCAATGGATTTGCTATTAGCGTAACAGATGAGGAGATTTTGAACGCTATCAAGGATCTCGCAAGGTATGAAGGCATATATGCTTGTCCAGAAGGGGCTGCTACGTATGCAGGACTAAAGAAACTCGTTAATGATGGAATCCTCTCCATGGACGACAGGATTCTTCTGATGAATACGGGCTCCGGCTTAAAGTACTTACTTTGATCCAAATAGTTTTGTTTTAGCTAAAAGAACATGATGAAGGTGCTTTGAAAAAATAGAATTGATGGGCGAATCTAAGGAAGGGTTTGAGAAAGCCCTTATTGAGGCGTTAGAACAGGCGAAGAAGACTATTAGAAACGTCAGGAGAATTAAGGTGCTCAGCATGTCTGCTACAGTGAAGTGGGAAGATAGACCTTTACAGGACAAGAGTAAAGGTCACATTTGAAGTAGCGCGCGTAAAAATGGCTTCTTTTACCAATAAAGAGATACTTTCAACAATCCTAGAAGGAAATCTCAGATTTTCGTGGCACCACTCCTTTTTACTACATACAGGAGGACTGCTCCAATTCCATTTGTAAGCGATGCCACCACAAAGGGTATTCTCATTCCAGCTGTATCCCATAAGAAGCCCCCGAAGATGAAACCTATGCTTGAAGCAATTCCAGAAGTAAAGTCCAAGAGACCCATGGCCGTAGCCCTTATCCTGCTATCCGAGAACTCTGCTGCTACAGACCTCCTGGCTGGCATGTCCATCGCTCCGACAATTCCATTTATCCCAAGAGCTATTCCTGCAGTGAGGAGATCTGGAGAGAAGGGGTAAGCTATCCATGCAAAGGAGGAAAAGAAAACGTGAAGAAATATCATTGAGGAAGATCCAATTCTGTCGGAAATCTTTCCCCACAGAACAAGGGTCAGGAGGAGCCCTAGGCTTCTCATGGAAAGAATTAAACCTACCTCTGGTTCGCTCAATCCTATACCTTTCTTTGCATAAAGGGAGAAGAAGGGCCATATTGTCATAAGGCTAAAGCCATGAAAAAGCATTCCAGCTAAAAAGATGTAAAACATTCTGTCAAGCGACCTTGATCCCTTCAGAATATCTAGAAGTTTTATTCTCTCCCTTGCTGCCCTGGTTTTGCTCGGAATTTTGCCTACAATAAGCGATGAAATTATTGCTATCAAAGATGCTGTTAGGAAAAGGTACCTATATCCAAAATTGCCAGCCATCCATCCAGAGAGGTTAGAGGAAATAATCCCTGCTAGATTTGTGACGGAGTAGAAGAAAGCGAACGAGGAGGCCATAGATTCGCTTGGAGATATTTCCGAAAGAAGACTTGTTATAGGAGTGTTAAACAAGCCAAAACAAAGGCCCATAAGAGGATAGAATAATGCAACAATTTTTGAAGACTCCCTAAGATATAAAAGGCCTCCCAGTAGGGCAAATAGCATTAAAGAGAGAGACATTGGCCTTTTATATCCGTAAAGATCTGAGATCCTTCCAGCTATGATGGCAGCTATTGCTGCAAAGATAGTTCGTCCAGAGCTTAACGCACCTATTCCTGCACCCTTATATCCCAAGTAATCGAGATAGAGGGGCATAAGCGATGTTGTTAGCACCCAACTAATGTTGAAAAGAAACGCAAGTAAATACAGCAAGATATGATCATACTTTACCTTCAAGCGATTACTTGCATCTCTTAGGATTCGTAACACATGATGTTCGAGGCATAGGCTTCTTTTTAATATATTTTATTGTGTAATTGAGCTCGATAGCTTTAGATTTTAATCTAAGATCTCATGTAGCATCTCAGAATTGTTATTATTGAGATGTAGTCATGAGAGAAGAAAGCTAAAAGGCGGTTCTTATCGCTAGTACGCATTCAAACAATCGCGGCAATAACTTAGTTCTTCAAGCTCACTTCGACTCTCTCCCTCGGTTCCAGTAGGATATTTCTTCAGAATGCTAAATAGCATTTTATATCCCATCTTAGATATTTTGAGGAAAATTGACTAGGTATTTTCTTTCCTTCCTTTTGATACTCCTGCTATTAATTCCGTTCTCGGTTATGAAAGCAAATGCAAATAGCAAGATCAAGGTCAAGATAGCGATTTTCTCAAATAGTGTTGATTTAGAAACCGCAGAAAAGTTGATGGACTTCTTGCTAAACATGGGATATGACGTCTCTATATATGGGGCAAGAAGCTTTGACATAGTTGTAGGGCTTGGTAAAGTCGATGTCTTCATAATAATTGGAGGACCACAAGCATATGAGGGTATTGGATCGATATCTAGCCTTTACTTGGAAGAAGAGGTTAAAAAGAGGCTTGTGAGAGAGAAGGGGGTTCTACGGCTATTGGATTAGGGATATATTGGATGAGATGGTTTTGTGCGTAGTAATAGCTGGAAATACGAGAAAGGAGACGAAAATTGCTGAAGAGGCTTACGAGGAGAAAGGAATAGAGGAAACTAGGCTTCAAACCGCAATACTTCTGAATAGAGAGATATGTAAAGAGGAGATGAATGCTCTCAGGGAAGCTGGATTCGAAGCCCTTCTATTCAAAGCTGGAACGTTGATGGGAAAGGCGTCCCTTAAATCGATAGCTGAGATATCAAAATTGCCCTTTGTGGAGGAAGTTAGACCTCTATACCTTTCCAACGCTAAAGTCGTGCTTGTGGTAATTAGTCCTTAAAAAAGAGCCCATATCTGAGTTTGAAGGGAGCTCAGGATGAAACAGGAAATTCCCAATGAGTTCACAGACCAAATACTTTGGTTGATTTAATGATAACGTTCGATATACATGAGCTTTTCTTATAAGAGATAAGGGATTTTGTAATTGTCTTGGAAAATTAGACTTTTGACAGGCAGGTAATCTTTTTATTAGAAAATCAGAAGAAGTGACAGCAAATCCTTAATATTGAAGAATTTTTCAAAGTTTACTTAACTATATACTAATAATAGGTTCATTTTTGTCGAAAAAAGAAAAGCTCTTCACAATCGTGCTTTAGAAGGGAATATGCTCGAGGTCATCCCTCCAAGAGATCCACCAAATACGAAACCTATTAAGGCCCAAGCAGACTGCGGAAAGCTGCGAACGAATATTAGGGTTACTATGGCTTCAATTATGTATGCCCCCAATCCAGTAAGTAGTCCTGCTCTAACTAGCCTAATACGGGTATTTTGTATCCTTCTCGTTACGAGATATGCACCTAGCCATCCACTAACTATATGAAGTGCTAAGTAAAGTATCAGGGCAATTAAAGGATCGTACAAGTACAATTTTTCCTCAAGTCCCTTGTACGAGATTATTCCTCCTAAGATCTGAAGAACAAGAGTAACTAAACCAAAACTAACGGAAGCTCCACCCACATACTCCTCTAATGTAGGATCTCTCATGAAATCGTCGGATGTCATGATCGAACCCTTATAAACTTTGATAACATTTGATAAAACTTATATTAAATAAATCGCAGTTTTTGCCATACAAATAGCGAATAAGGAGGGACAAGAATAATGGTGTGGTTGATAGCGGAAGGAAGACTCACAGCCCTGATCACCCTTATACTAATATGGATCATCACACTAATATCAATATCCTATGGGAAAAAAGGAAAATTTAGCGTAAGAAGAATTCCTGGGCTTGACAAAATCGAAGAGGCCGTTGGAAGAGCAGTAGAGATGGGAAGGCCCGTTTTTGACATAATAGGTATGGGTACATTCACAGATGTTTATGCACCCCAAACGATCGCAGGGCTATCAGTTCTAAGTTATGTAGCAAGGCACTGTGCTGAAAAAGGTGCTAGACTTATTGCTCCACAGGCTTCTGTGGATGTCATGCCCGTTGCCATCGAAACTGTAAGACAAGCATATGCTGAGGCTGGCAAGTTAGAGGAACTAGATGTTGATGAGCAGCTACCATACCTTTCAGGAACCCAATTTGCTTGGGCAAGCGGTATAATAGGTATGTGCGCAAGGCTAAAGCCAGCAGCAAACATAATGGTAGGCCCATTCTGGGCTGAGAGCATGATGTTTGCTGAATCATTTGCAAGGGTAGGTGCCTACCAGGTTGCTGGAACCGCAAGACTCTATCAATTGCCTTTCTTCGCAGCAGTAGCTGATTATGTATTGATTGGAGAGGAAATGTTTGCCGCAGACGCATATCTAAGCAAGGATCCAGTGAAGATCGGAAGCCTCTTCTCTCAGGATGTCTACAAGCTAGCTGCCATCGTCATATCCGTAATTGGAGCGATACTTTCAACTGCTGGCATCAAAACTGTAGTTGAACTTCTAAGTAAGTGAGGTGAGATGTAAATGTATAAGAGAGAAATTCCCCTTTTGATAACGTTCCTGAGCGGTTTGATTGCAGTTTTAGAGTACTACATCCCAGTTCCTACGACAGAGAACGCCTTCACCGTCCTAAAGAACTGGGGAATAGTTATATCCGCCTTCGCTCTAGGTTTCGGGGCTGTTAACCTCTTTATAGTTTATGGAAGACGTATAAAAAGGGCTCCTAGCATGGTTGACAGGGCATTTAGCGCTTGGCTCCTCTTTCTACTTATAGTTACAGCTGTTGTAGGAGTTTCGCTTTCTTCAGCAAGCGATCAATACCTATGGATTTACAACTCAGTTTATCTGCCTCTAGGAGCCACAATGTATGCATCTCTGTGCTTCTACATGACAGCGGGCGCTTACAAGGTTCTTAAAGCAAGGACATTGGATTCAACTCTTCTACTAATTACTGCATTCTTAGTGATTCTTGGAAACACTCCTCTGTTCCCAGCCATATGGAAAGGCTTCTTCTCATGGAGAAAATGGATCTTTGATGTCATAGTTAGCGGATCCTACAGAGGAATAAGGATAGGAGTAGGAATAGGTTCAATAGTCCTAGGAATCAGAACTTTGCTGGGCATGGAGACCGGATATCTCGGGAGGAGGTGAAATAAAAGATGTCTGCAGTAGCAAAGGTTGGGGCCCTTCCTAGATGGTTCGTAATGACGCTAGTGGTTATATTCATGGCAATTCCGTTGCTTCATCCGCTTGGGCTGCCAATAGTTGTATCTGAGTCTACAAAGGACTACTACAATGCTATAGATCAGCTAAAGCCAGGAGATGTTGTTCTATTCGACATAGGGTTTGGATCGGGCGGGTACCCGACGTTGGGTCCCGCAACAATCGCAATTCTAAGGCATTGCTTCTCAAAAGACCTCAAAGTAGTGCTCATGGCAACTTCACAAGAGGGATGCGTAATTTACCCGCTGATAATGGATGAAGTTAAGCCAGAAGAGGTTTATGGCGCGAAGTATGGGGAAGATTACGTTTTCTTGGGATATATAGCTGGTGTTCAAACAGCTATGGCTGCTGTGCTTGGAGATCTTCATGCTGCAGCTCCAGTGGATCACTTTGGGAACCCAATTGGCACCCTTCCAATGATGGCAAACATAAGAGGTGCAGATGACATAGACGTGGTCGCATACCTAACTACCGCTGGAGAGACTTCTGAGGGCTGGGTTTATCAGGCGTACAGCAGGTACAAGAAGGTAACATGTGGTGGATGGCTTAGCATGATGACTCCATCTATGAAGCCGTATTACGATGCAGGAGCGCTTGCAGGAATGTTGGATGGTATAAGAGGGGCAGCAGAGTATGAGTACTTGATAGGTCAGCCTGGAGATGCCATGAAGACGACGGACATATTGAATTTGACCCAGACATGGGTTCTAATACTGGTTATTCTTGGAAACATAGCATATTTTGCAACTAGAGGTAAGGAGGGAGGTAAATAAGAATGGTGTCAACTGATATTTCGGTTTGGATTGCTGCTTTCTATACGATTGCTGCTACTAGTTATGTTTTCAAGGACAACATAATATTCAAGTTCGCTGAGTACACCTTCATTGGGGTTGCAGCTGGGCATGCTGTAGTAATGGGATTTGAAAACGTCAAGAAATATGGATGGTCTCACTTGGTTGGAGGAGAGGCCATTTACATAGTTCCATTTATCCTAGGGGTTCTCTTGTACTTCAGGTATCATCCGAAGTACTATTGGCTTTACAGGTACGGAATAGCATTTCTAGTAGGTCAAGGTATAGGATTGAGCATGAGAGGGATGGTTCATACCGACTTCATCAAACAGATAGCTGCTACTGCTGGTCCCTTGGTTGCAGAGACCGCGCTTGGTACATTAAACTCCATAATAATATTCATCCTTTGCTTGACCTGCCTTACACACTTCATCTTCACAGTTAGACAAGTACATGTAGGCACTATGTCATGGCTGCCAAAGATAGGAAGGTGGGGCATGCTTCTAGCATTCGGAGCTGCATTCGGAAATACCGTTATGACAAGGTTCTCACAGTACCAAGGCAGGATGTTGTTCCTTCTAAGAGACTGGCTTGGGATAGCCTGAAATAGAGAACACACTAACCTTCCCTTTCTTTTTCCTCTTTTTTCTTTTCAGGAGAGAAGCAATAGTAGGATCCTTGTTTTGTCCTCTTTGTGACTAAAATTTTGAACTATCCCTTTAAATCATGTTTGAGTTAGATTTTTAAGCACATAAAAAACAATGCACACGAATAGATTTTAGAATAAATCGTAGAGCTTTTTAGAGGGTTAACAAGTTGTCCATGATCCCAAGAGAATTAACTCCTGAAGAAGAGGAGGATTTGATTAATAAGATAGCATCTGAAATTGTAAGATCTGGATTTGGAACAGTAGCTCTACTTTATCTAGAGAGCTATAAGCCCCTCTCCTTTATTGGGGGTCAACTTGGCCTCTTCTTCCTTTCTCCCATCCTACCGCTCTTAGGTAAATGGGGACAGTTAGGAACTGACCTCTTGATGCTGGTGTCAAAAAGAGAAAATGTAGAAAAAATAATTAAAAAAATTGAAGAATTAATGAAAGAAGAGAAGGAAAATGAAAAAGAAAGGAAAAAGAAGTAAGGACTCATTCCTCGATTATTTCTAAATTAGCCCTTGGGACCACAACCCTCCTTCCATCTTCCAGTTCTATTTCTGCAACCCTTACCTTTGACTCGGTTTCTATGAGTTGAAGTTCCACCGGAAGGCTAACGACTTTTCCTATCTCTCCGAAGAATGGCTCCCTTATTATCCTAACGATGGTTCCTGGCTTTATTCCCTTATCAAGTTCAAGAAGCTCAGACTCCGATATCTTCTTTTCATGAGGTATGACTACCTCGGGCCTGATTACACCAGCTCTTATCTGAGTTGCTCCGTTCATTGCTGCCCTGTACCCCTCAAACTCCTTGAATATGTCAAAAGCCTTTCTTGACATCGCCATCTTTCCGAATCCTTCAGTTATGATCAGGGTGAGCCCTATTTCCTCATGACCGGTAATTGCAACTCCTATCTCATACCCAACTACATCCATTAGATCTGTGTCCTTAATTCCTCCAACAACAATTCCTCCAACTCCCAGACTTATTGCCCTTTCTAAAGCTTCCTTCGTTATTAACGATCCACCTATCACGATCTTTCCTCTACAGTCATCGTCAAGCATGTTGACATCAAGTACATCGCTAGGTGAATGGACGAGAACCCTAATCTCACCATTAGTCTCTCCTCCGACTCCAAATATCCCCTGAACGAATGCTCCTCTCGTTTCTACAATTACACCTTCTCCTGGCAAGACTTTAGCTACCTTTCCTGCTACGTATGCAGTCAGCTCCACAGGCTTTGGATCTCCTCTTATTATAATCCTGCCAGTGGTCATTGATACATCTTCTACCACTCCGTTCGTTGGAGAGACAACTTCTTTATTTATTAGACCGAAAAGCGTTCTGTATCTTGCAATAACTTCTCCTTCCTTTACTCTATCCCCTTTTTTCTTCAGTAGATAGAACTTTATGTCCTCGGGGGGTAGACCAAGCTCTCTTGCGACCTTAATTAGGTAGGGATCTCCTGGAACGAAAGTCCTTGCAACGATTGTGTCAAATGAAACTTGATCACCTTCATTAACAAGAACGTCTCCTGGAATTGGTAGCTTCCTCTCTTTTCTAACAACCGTGACTCTCTTTATCTTTAGACCTGGAGTGTAAGCATATGAAGATTGTGACACTTTCATGCCCATTCCTCCCTAATTCTATCAAGGAACTCTTTCGGATATGCATCTAATGCATAGAACCACTCCAACAACTTTCTCCTCCTTTCCTTGCCATCCTCTGGAAGATTTAGAGGCCTTCCTCTGGCGTCTATTACTATCCCAACCACTCCTCCGTACACCTTCGTTTCAACGGGCTTTCCAGGGCCCTCTCCAAGGTCGAAATGTCCCGTTGGATCCAAGAAGGCATCCGCCTCAACCCTCTCTGGAAGTTCTATTCTCTTCATCTCGCCGAAGTTAACGCTTTCCTTAATCACTATACCATCCGGCTTCTCAATTTTGATGTCCAAAACTTTATCACCAGGTTTTGCTATCCCCTTCGGAGCAATTAGCGTTCCAAGCCTTACAAGACAGTCCTTGTCAAATATCTCCCAAGCAGCTTGCTGATACACTGTTGATAGCACGCCAAGGTGAGGCATCATGAAAACGCTATCTTGAAACATCCTAGTAACGCCTTCTGGTCTGAAACCATCGGTTAAGACGAGCATCGATTGAACTCTCCTGGGAGCATGAGACAGGAGACCTCCCGTTCCTGCTATTATCTTGACATTCATCATCTTTATGTAGGTTCCATAGACCTCTTCAACGGCAAAAATATCTGAGATCTCAGCTCCTTCCCATAGAGCACCTCTTCTCCTTTTTGCTCCCCTTAGAGGTCTAGCTAATGTCTTATGGTGCTTGAATCCTAATCTTATCGCTTCTCTAGCCACCGCATGCTCTATCATGAGTTCTTCGAGGGTTTGAGGGATCGTTGTAGGCCTTATCATCTTGTTCCTTAGCCTGTTCCTTATGTCATCTTCGCTCTTCTCAAATGGAAGCCATCTCATTATGTTTTCTATTCCAGCTTCCTTCATGACATTACATATGCTGTAGCTCATTCCAAGGTTAGCGCTCACGCTTCTGACAAACTTTCCATCGTATATGGAGTAAATGTTAGTCGTTGCTCCTCCTAATCCAACACCCAGGGTGTTGCAGTTGAACACTTTGGCGATAAGTTGCATCATCATGCCTTCTCCTGCTGGAGTTGGCATTATTGGAACATCTGTCCACCTCATCAATTTATCGTATCCAGGAGCATGAGCCATAACGTGCTCCATGAAAAGCTCGTGTATTGCTCTCCTTGCAGGCTCCGTATTCTCCTCCTCTAACGTAGGTCTAATGTTATCGACTATGGTTAACGCAAAGACTTCCTCAAAAAGTTCTTTAATTTGATCTCTAGCGAATTTATTTCCTGCATATACAATTGGGAGCTTATAGGTTACTCCAAATCTCGGTTTTGGCCTTGCTGCCTTTAGGATCTCGGACATCTCGATGACATCCTTTATGTTCCCGCCATCGGTCCCTCCCGCAAGGAGCACCATATCTGGCCTTAGGTGTCTTATCCTCTCGATTTTCTGATAAATCTCCCTCCCGTCATCTATTGCTATGACATCCATTACGATCGCTCCAGCACCAAGCGCAGCTCTCTCAGCGCTTTCTGCAGTCATGCTTCTTATAAGGCCTGCTACCATCATCTGGAGTCCTCCTCCAGCGCTACTAGTAGTAACGTAGAGATCTACTCCTTCATTACTCCTTGATGGCATCAAAATTCCTCTACCATCTGGAGAAAGCAATTTATGGCCAGTTAGTTCCTCTACTTCCCTGACAGCATTTCTTACGCCAAGAGTAACATCCTCATATGGCTTCTCAACTGTTGTTGGAGCCTCTCCGCTGATCACGTACCTCCATCCATTTTCAGTCCTCTTAAAGAATCTGGCCTTCGTAGTCGTACTCCCCACATCTGTTGCAAGAATAAATTTCATCTCATCTAGAGGAGTTTTGGGCATTAGAAATTCCCATTTAACCTATGATATTACCTATAAAAATTTTTATTGAATGAAAACAAGCTAGCTTGTTCGAATTGAGTGAAGAAAGGCGTCCAACTTTTTACGATTATATGGCAGCGTCTACACTTGCAGGAGTTTTTGTTTGGATTTGGGGAATATTATTACGGAAACTTCCGCAATTTTCTGAAAAAACTATGAGTATAATCGTGCTCCTTTCCTTTTTTGTCTATGCTCTTGGAGGAGCAATAGCCTCGTACATGATAGTTAAGAGGTCATCTGGAAGACCTCTCTTTGAGGGAATAAAGGTCGGAACTGGTGCAATCTTGATCCTAATGCTCGTAATATTTCCTTCCTCAGCAAAAAGATCCTTAGGAGTAACCCTCGCTATCATGTTATGCGTCTTCGTTGGGAGCATCATAGGAACTTTAGTTCCCCAACTGAAAAAATTGTACAATATAATTTTTGCAGGACCAAAAAAGAATAAATGAGAAAAGCAGTTGCTGTTTTCCTCCAATATTGATTTCAAATTTATGAGAAAATGGGAAAATATTTTTGTAAAATTTTTCAACCGAATTTATGTTAAAAAAATTAACTTTCCAACCAGAAAAATTCTTATAAGATTGGCCTTCATGTAAACTAAGTGGCTTGAGAGATGAGCGAAGATAAACAGCCTTTCAGATATATTTGCCCCGTCGAATATTTCGTAAACAAAAAAAACCCTCAAGGTAAGAGAAAACAAAATCCTTTATATCAATGGCTAATCACACCAAAAGACTGTGAGAGGTGTTTCAAGAAATATGGTGGATGCGAGCTAGGAAAAAGCAAGATAATCCAGTGGAACAAAACCTACCCTGACAAGAAGATCATCATAAAGTTCTGATTCAGGGTCGTAGAATTATCAGATTTTCCAAATTTTCGAATTCCTAGTTTGTAGTCTCCTCTAAGGATTGTAAAGTTTCCTCACACTCTTTATGTTTATATTTTACAATTCCGTTTGGATTAGGGGTTAAGCTGAAAGATAGGACGATATTGATAAAAAATGGAGTTATAGTTGATGGAACAGGAAGACCAGGTTTCGTTGGAGATCTCTACATAGAGAACGGAAAAATTGCACTTGTTGGAGAAATAAAAGAGAAAAGTGCTGAGATTAAAATCGATGCCTCGAATCTCGTCGTTTCACCTGGTTTTATTGACATGCATGGACATTCTGACTACACGCTCTTAGTAAACCCATTTGCAGATAGCAAGGTAAGGCAAGGAGTTACAACAGAAGTTATAGGGAATTGTGGACAATCAGCGGCTCCAATTCTTGGAGAAGCTAGGGAGGAGGCTGAAAGGATTGCTGAGAGGTATGAGCTAAGGGTTGATTGGACTTATATGGGCGAATATTTAGAAAGGCTTAAGAGAAATGGGATATCAATAAATGTCGCTGCTCTTGTCGGATTTGGAACAGTTAGACTTAGCGTAATGGGATATGAAGCTAGGGAGCCAAAAAAAGAAGAAATGAATGAAATGAAATCTCTTATCGCAAGATCGTTGGATGAAGGGGCTGTTGGCATGTCAACAGGCTTGAGATACGTTCCACAATCATATGCAAAGACGGAAGAGATCATAGAGCTTGCAAAGGTTGTAGCAGGAAGAGGAGGAATCTATACATCACACATAAGGGACGAAGGAGATGGTGGAAGGTTAATCGAGGCGATCGAAGAGGCCATAAGGATAGGGAGAGAATCCGGAGTCTCGGTTGAGATCTCTCACTTAAAGATCTTAGCAAGGCCCCTTTGGAACCTTTGCGACGAGATGTTGGGAATAATCGAAAACGCAAGAAGGGAGGGGGTAAATGTAAATGCAGATCAGTATCCATATAGGGCAAGTGGGACTTCATTAATGGCTTGGATACCGAAATGGGCAAAGGAAGGCGGATATGAGAAGCTTGTTGAGAGGTTAAAGGATCCAGAGATAAGAGAAAAGATAAAAGAAGAGCTAGCAGAGGTAATAGAGGTAAGAGGAGGGGGAGAAAATGCTCTGATCTCCAGATTTGAACCAAATCCGAGTTTTGAAGGAAAAACCCTCGCAGAAGTCGCTAAAGAAATGGGAATGTCCGTTATAGATGCTGCAATAAAGCTTGTAGAGATTGCTGCTATGGAGAAAAAAGGAGTAGGTATAGTTAACTTCAACCAATCTGAGGAAAACGTGAGGAAGATAATGACTAAACCATGGGTGATGGTTGGAACCGATGGATATGCTTTGAAACCTGAAGGCATCCTTGCTAAGGGAGTTGCGCATCCAAGAAGCTATGGAACCTTCCCAAGAATATTAGGAAGGTATGTCAGGGAGGAGAAATTGCTGATCTTAGAGGAAGCAGTTAGGAAGATGACATCACTTCCTGCAAACAAGCTTGGCCTAAAGGACAGAGGCATAATAAGGGAAGGAATGGCTGCAGACATAGTGATATTTGATCCAAGATCCATAATAGACAGGGCAACTTACATGAAACCACATCAGTATCCTAAGGGCATTGAGTACGTAATTGTTAATGGAGAATTGGTTGTTGAGAAAGGAGAACATACGGGAAAGTTGCCAGGAAGAGTTCTAAAGCATTAGGGATAGGAGCTGTGTCTTGAGCTTTGAGTATATGAAGATCCTCAATTCTCAGCTCAAGATCTCTTAATAATTGCTTTAATAGCTTCAAGAAGCTTATCTACGTCCTCAGCTTTGTTGAAGAAGTGACAACATGCTCTTATCCCCCCTCCTCTCACACTTACTACGATTCTTTTCTCTCTAAGCTTGGAGACAAGCTTTTCAGCTTCTTCCTCCTTCTTCAGATCTATCCCTGGGTTGAAGTTCACGATCCCTGCCCTGTACTTCCTCTCTATTGGCGTTATTGTGCGATATCCTTCCTCATTTAATCTCTTGAGAAGATAGCCTACTAGCTCAGCTATCCTATCCTCTATCCTCTCGATCCCTATGGTTAACAGATACTCAACGGAGGACTTTAAGCCAGCAATCAAAGCATGACTTCTGGACCCATACTCAAACTTTTTTGCAGTCTTTGAAAGACTTTTGTACCCTTTAACATAGCTTAGACCTGTGACAACATCTGCCCAGAGCTTCTTCTCCTCTTCATCGTCTATACTCTCAAATCCTATATAGGAAGGACTTATCTCCTCCATTATTTCCCTTCTAACAAATAGAAGGCCGGTATCAGCAGGACCGCAAAGCCACTTATAGCCTCCTGCTGACATAGCATCTATCCCTAATTCCCTAACATCAACCTTAACTGCTCCTAACGACTGTATGGCATCGACAAAGAGGAGGGCGCCTACCTCATGAGCCATCTTTGAAAGCTCCTTTAGATCTACTCTGAAGCCGTTAACGAACTGGACATGGCTAACAGCCACAACTCTTGTGTTCTTGTCGATGGACTCGCTAAAGGCCTCTGTATTCAGAAATCCCCCTACATTTCTCACTATCCTTACCTCTATCCCGTGCCTCTTGGCTTGGTGGTACCATGGAATTACATTTGCAGGATATTCTAGGTCATCTATAACCACGTTATCGCCTTTCTTCCAAGATATTCCTGAAGCTACGGCGTTTATCCCCTCAGTAGTACTTCTTATAAGCGCTATCTCATCTAATTCAGAGTTTATTAGCCTGCTGATGGCTTTTTTACATTCTTTCTCAACTTCCTTTGCCCAAGACCAGTCCCATTTTAAATAGATTCTGTTAAATCCCTCTTGAATCGCTTTTATTGTAGATAATGGCATTGGAGAAGTGGCTGCTGCAGCCAGATGAACGACTTCTTTAAGTACGGGGAAATCAGCCCTTATCTTCTCAATTTCTTGTGAGGAGAACATATCAATTCAAATTAATCGAGGTAGGAAACCGTTTAAACATGAGCTAAGGAATGTTTTAGGATAGGTCACCTTATTATCAGTTCTTCAAGCTCTGTGGGATAGCTAGTCAACATTTCAGCCCCATCTTCGGTAATTACAACAGTGTCTGAGTGTCTGAAACCTCCTAAACCAGGCACATATATCCCTGGCTCGCAGCTGAACACCATGCCAGGTTTCATCTCCGTCGAATCTCCCTCCTCGATCCAGGGAGGCTCATGACCCTCAAGCCCTATTCCGTGTCCGGTCCTATGTAAAGCCATTTCAAGCAAACCTTCTTCCCTGAAAACCTTAAATGCAGCTCTATTGGGTGCATAACAAGGGTTTCCGGGTTTGTATTCCTTAAGAGCTTCCTCCCTTGCTCTAATCATTGCTTTAAAGTACTTCTTTTGTTCTTCGCTTGGAGAACCAACTATCATAGTCCTCTCGAGTTCAGCACTGTATCCTCCAACGTATGCAGATGCCTCTCCAATTACCACATCTCCTTCCTTGATCAAGACATTGTTGTACATCATGTGAGGGTAGTATGATAGTTTACCCACCTGGCCCCTGAAGTAAGCCTTTGCAGGAGGGATCCATGCAAAAGTTGCTTGGCCTAATGCCCTTATCATGGCACTAGAAGCATCTATAGAAGCAAGCATGGATGCCTCAACCTCGGATGTGCCTGGAACTGAGTATTCTTGCAAGTATCTTAAGGCTAGGGTGCACCACTTAGCGCTCTCCCTAAGCAAGGAGATCTCCTCCTGGGACTTCACAAGTCTCATGTCATCCACTATTTCAGGGACCCTTTTGACCTCCTTGCCTAGCAATTCGCTTAAGGCTGGACCCTTGTACCCATATTTGCCCAAATAGCCATCTGAATCAACTCCTATCCTCTTTTCCGCTATCTTTTCTTCTTTCAAGACTTCTACAAAGCGCTTAAGCGGATGCTCGGTTCCTGGATACTCAAAGTAGGTGAAAACCCTTCTTACCCATGGAACTCTGTACTTCACGTGATCTTCCTCGAGCTTAGGGACGTAAAATATAGGATCTTCGTCTTTCGGAAATATCATAGCTAGAGGCCTTTCTGTGGAAAGCAAGTGGTAGCCAGTCAGGTAAAATATCCTCAATGGACTGAAGAGGATTAGAACATCTAATCCTCTCCTGTAAAGCTCACTTCTGACCCTCTCCCTTCTGGATTCATATTCCTTTTGACTTATCTCATACATCTCAATTATCTACCAAAAGGGTAAGAAATAAGTTCATTGATTCATAACTCGCTTAGTGATGTAAGTGTTTGTAAGGACTAATGTAACATCTCTCTAGTCTCTTTACTTCAACCGTCCATTGAAAACGCTTGAAATAAGTTTAAATGAACTTCCTATCCAAAGAGCTGCTCTATTCTATCCATCGCTTCTTTTATGTTTTCAAGGGAGTTAGCATATGAGATCCTTATGTGATCATCATAGCCACCAAATGCCTTTCCTGGAGTTACCAGAACGCCAGCTTTTTGCAGCATAACGTCAGCCATTTGAGATGAGCTCATCCCAGTTCCGGATATGTTTGGGAAAACATAAAATGCTCCTCTCGGCTTTACAACATCGAACGATGAATTTCTAGAAAGCCTGTTCACTATATAGTCTCTTCTCCTTCTAAATTCCTCAACCATTTCTTTGACAAACTCTTGAGACGATCTCAATGCAACCACACCGGCTTTTTGAATAAAGGCTGGGGCACATGAGACTGAATGTTGCTGGATCTTGTTCATGGCAGATATCACCTCCTTTGGCCCTGCCGCATACCCTAGACGCCACCCCGTCATCGCATAAGCCTTTGAAAAGCCGTTTACAACGATTGCTAGTTCCTCCATCCCATCCATCGAAGCAATGCTTACATGCTTACCCTCATAGATCAGCTTCTCGTAGATTTCATCTGATATAACGTATATTTTTCTCTCGCTTAGGATTTCAGCCAACTCTTTTAGGGACTTCTCGTCATATACTGCCCCAGTTGGGTTGTTTGGTGAATTTATGATTAACGCCTTAGTTCTCGGACTTATAGCATCCCTAATCCTATCAACTTCTAGGGTGAAGTTCTTTCTGGTTGGAACGACTCTCAATATTCCTCCAGCAGCCTTAACTATCTCCTCGTAACTCACCCAGTACGGAGATGGGACGATTACCTCATCTCCATCATCTACTAAAGCCATGACGGCTTCAAATATCGCATATTTTGACCCAGGAGTCACGATTATGCTATCGAGGCTAAAATCCAAACCGTTTTCCTCTTTAAACTTCTCTGAGATTGCTTCTCTAAGCTCTAAAATTCCTTGACTGGTTGTATAGTGGGTGAAGCCTCTCTTCATAGCATCAAATGCAGCCTTAATCACGTTTTCTGGGGTATTAAAATCAGGTTCACCTATGCTCAGGTAAATAACCTTGACGCCTCTCTTTTCCACTTCCCTTGCTTTCTCTAAAGTCTTCATAGTAGCTGATTCCTTTATTCTCCTAACTCTGGAAGAAAGTACTTTCCTACTTGTTTCGCCAAATTCAAAGGCCAGTTTAACTGCCTCTTTTGCTAAGAGTTCAAGAGGATCTATTACAGGAACAGAAAGATCTCCTTCCTTAAGGACGAGAGAAATCTCCGTACATCCACAGAGGATTGCTTCCGCTCCATTTTTAATTAGCTCTTTTGCTACTCTGAGTACAATTTTTCTTCCGGTCTTAAGGTTCCCTGCCTTAATGTAATCATATATTGCACTCATCACCTCATTTTGAAGGTCTTCGGGGGGTATTATTGCCTTCATTCCCTCTTTCATCAACGCATCCTGATAAAGTCTTGTTTTTATCGTCCCAGTGGTTGCAAGAAGTCCTATTCTTCTGAAATTCATGTTTTTGAGCTTTAACGCGGTTAACTCTATCATGTTTACTATTGGAATTTCAATTTCCTTCCGTAACTCGTTGATGTAATAGTGTGAAGTGTTGCATGGAATTATCAAAAAGCTAGCTCCAGCCCTTTCAAGATTTCTAGCTGTCTCGATCATCATCGGAAGAGGACTGGGCCCTTGATGGAGTATCGCTGCCGTCCTATCGGGTATTTTAGGGTTATTATCTATTATGATCCTGAGGTGATCTTGGTCCTTTCTTGCTGGAGTCGCCTTTATTATCCTGTAAAATAATTCAGCTGTGGCCTCTGGACCCATTCCTCCCAAGATACCGATAACTCCTTCAGTCATGTGACAATCACTCAGCAAGAGCGTTAGAAAGGGTAAAAAGTTACTTTCTTAAGACCTAGCTAAGCGCCATAGCATGACTCTTTTCTAACATTCAGCCCAGAAAATTTCTTATCTTTATATGAAGTCTCTTTTGTTTAAGGTCTCTATGAGGAAAAGCCGAGAAGAGGTAGAAGAGGCGTTTAAATATGTTCCAACATGATTTACAAGAATGACTTTCTATCTTTTCTTTTCGTAAGAGCGGAGTGCTAAGCCGGCCACAATAGCTATTATGGCTACCAGCAGGGCATAGAGAGTTGGTTCAGCAGTTTCCTGTGCTGCCAAGGCATAAAAGATGAACATCTCAAGTAAATAGAGACCAGGCATGGCTTTTAACGCTCTAGTTTCTTTAAACTCCAACTTCCTAGCCGCAAATCCATATGACATGAGGGATATGAGTGAAACCACAAACCATCCTAGGTAGTTGGTCCAAGGTATTCCATACCAGTTAACATCAGTCTTAGTCACCCAAACCCAAGCTTTCCAGCTGGTCATTACTGGATCTAATGCCAAATCAATTATTACCATGAGAGTTGAAGCCATTAGAACTGCTTTAAATCCTCTAAACATGGAGCTTGCAGTTAAATAAGATAGGAACAAGAAGGTCCCCCATGCAATAGGCACGAGCACAGGAACTCCAAAAACTTGAGGCTTCAACTCTTGATAATAATAAAGGCCAAATGGCACCCCTGTTCTAGTCCCGATGAACTCTGAAATAGAGCCTATTAAAGCTCCTGACAGCAAAAGGATCCATGCATTATTCCAGAAGGTTAAAGATGCTGTAATTATTGCTGATAGGTACAATGTAAAGTAGATCAGCAAAATACCAAATTCCTGCCTTGGATAAGCCCTGGAGAAGGATTTTACAATTATGGCTGCTAGGATCAAGATAACCGAGAGTGCCTCTTTAGTAAAGACCTTTTCCATAACGTATCCCCTTAGCTTCTAGCTTGGCTGGAACCTGGCTCCACCAATTTCTCCACCGGCTACTAAATAAAGTGAAAGAATTACTTCTCATGTTTTTGGCTTAAAATCGGCTTTTTTAACCCTTTTTCAGCTAAAAAGTTAGCAGCACAGTGCTTGCAGCAAAACATGAGCTTTTTTCCATTAATTGTCATCTCAACTCCGCCTTCATAGATCTTTACACCACAGTTAGCGCAAACATCCAGCTTTGAACTAACGATTGCTTCAACTATAGAGGCCATCCTCTCAACGGTATCCTCAACTAACTCCTTTCCCTTTTCAGTTAGTTCGTAAACTTTCCTCCTCTTGCACTCCTCCATAACTTGTAAGTAGCCCTCATCCACAAGCCTCTTTAGAAACGGATAGATTTCACCAGCACTAGGTCTATGACCAGTTAGCCTTTCAATTTCATCCATTATCTGATAGCCGTGCGTTGGACCTTTATGTAGAACTAAGAGTATGAGGGTTCTTACCAGCCCTCTGGGTTTGAAGGTAGATGGGCCCATCTTGTGTCTATATTAGATATATCATATTTAATCATGATTGAAAAGAAATGATTTGAACCCAAGACCAACTCTTTTTTCAAGGTTTAGGCCTTGCTACGGCGCTTAGCCAAAGCATAAGCAATTATAGAAAATATCAAGAAGGTAGAAGCTGAGATTAGAAATACTGGAAGAAATCCCCTGCTTGCAATGACAAACCCAGCAGATGCCTGAGCTATGGTATTTCCGGAATGAAGTCCTAGCATTAAGAGAGCTACATCAGCACCGTACGAACCCTCTTCTGGAAATATGCTCATTAAGGTTTCGTTAGTTCCGTGGAAAATCGAGGCAGCTATGCCCGCAAAGATAGGAAGTATTAGGGGGGGCAAGGGAGAAGTAGCTAGAGCCAAAAGAGATGAGAAATAAATCGCTCCAGCCAAAGAAAGAAACTTTATTGAGCTGAACTTAGTTGTAATAAAGTAAGCAAGCACCCCAGAGATCATGGATTGGATGCTCAAGGCTATTCCTACCTGGCTGGGAGATAGTCCCTTTGAGGAATAGTAGAGGGGCATTACATATGAAAGCAATGTTCCTGCAGCAAAACCAGCAAGAATATAGCTTGCTATCAATTTTTGGAATCTCTTGCTCTTTTTTAGAGGATTAAGGCCTGATAAAACAGCTCTAAATGACACTTTCCCTCTCTTTGCCTCGACTTTCATAGTAAGAGTAATTACTATAATGGCAGCTGACAGAGGAAGGAAGAAAAGCAAGGTAACTTCTAAGGAGAAATGAGAGGAGACTATACCTGCAATTAGGCTTCCTAAAGAAGAGAATATCAGCGTCATCCCTATCATGCCAATAAGTGAGCCTCTTGCTTCCTCTGCATGTTCTAAAACAAATGGTCTATTAACAGCCCAAAGAGAGGAGTTTCTCAGTGAATCTAGCAGAGTACCGAGCGCGAACTCAGCTTTTGTGGTTGCCGTGTAGTAAACTCCTAGTGTGAGAGCTGAGAGGATTCCAGTTAACCCTAAGAATGGAACCCTTCCTACAATGTCTGAGAGCGATGCTATCAAAATTCTGCCTGATTGAAATATGGCTGGGCTAAGGGAGGCTATTAGACCTATTTGTTCCATTCTTATTCCCTTAGCTTTCATGAGCAGTGGGACTATTGCTCCGAGGCCTCCTCCTAGCAAGGCATTTGAGGTCTGGACTACTAAGAGCTTTTTGACCGGTTTCATCGGAAATTTCTGGGACCCTATCTATAAATCCTTTCCTCTAATGGACGTTGATTAAGTTTGTCTTATATCTTATTGGGCTTTCTAATTCAAGGGTAGCGATGGCCTACACTTGGGAAAGGAAGGACCTCATGGTAAAGGTGATGCTCTCCCTTCCAGGAGTTGCAACTCAGATCTTGGTTTCAGTAGGTAAAAAGGAAGAAAGAATTGATTTTCTTTTGGACTGCGGGAGCGGGACTCTTAGAGATCTGTTGCTGAATCATTACCTCAGTGAGGAAGGCTTTAAGAGGATCAAAGCCGTACTAATTTCCCATGAGCACTTTGATCATGTTGGGGATCTTTATCCATTAATGGACTTCATGCACATGATAGGAAGGAGGGAGCCATTGGAAGTTTTCGTCCCAAAGCCTTCAATTGTTGTTACTGACTTCGTCAGTACCCTAAGGAAGTTCAGGAAATCCTCTTTGACGTATAACATTAGGCTTCTGGAGGTTTGTGATGGCGATGAGTTCCTATACGGACCCATCAAAGTGAGGGCCTTTCAAGTGGTCCATAGAGGAAGCACAAAGACAGAGCCTGTAGGACCCTATATCCCAGCGGTTGGGTACTCGATCATGTACAATGATATGAGGATAGTCTATAGCGGCGACACAGGCTTATGCGAGTCCCTTGTTCGAGAGGTAGATGGAGCAGATCTTGCTATATTAGAGGCTACATGGAAGGAGAGAAAGGAGAGGTATCGAGAGGTTCATTTGAGTGAGGAGGAGGCAATCGAGTTAGGTAGGACAGCCAAAGATTTCCTGCTAGTTCATAGACTAAGCGACCTTTATCATGCATTAGGGCAGAAACGATCCCATAATACAAGTTCAGGATAGCTAAAGGTATTTGTTTTAATCTATTTCTTCTTAGCCCATAAATCTAGAGGAGGCTTTAGATCTGGTGGTAGCGGGGATTTATACCTGCGACCTCCTAATCTCTTTTCGAATTCATCCCATGCTCTTTTAAGTAGCTCTTCATTCGTCATTAGATCGATTGCAGATGCTGCCATAACTTTTGCAGCAAATATCAAGGATTTGTGGCCTAAGCCCATTCCGCTTTGAGCAACGACCTGCCATGAATGGCCGGGAGTTCCTAATACCCACGCTGTGGTTGAGAATTCCTTAGTAGGAGCCTGCCAGCTTACATCTGCTACATCAGTTGATCCAGGGCTAACTTCTCCTTCTCCCCATGGATCAGGGACGCTTTGATCTATCAGAACATCTATCAGCTTCTCCCAATCAGGTCTCTTTGACTTCCTTAAAGCTTCTTTCTTTTGCTCTGGAGGAATGGTCTTGGCTATCTCTTTTGCAAACTCTAGTTCCTCATCTGTATAATCAGGAGGCCCTATTTCTCTCATATTCTTTACAATTAGCTCGCTTAGCACTCTGTTTGGGATGACATTTGATATCCCTTTGATGAATTCAACTTCTAGCCTTGTTCCGGTCATTAGAGCAGCTCCTTTTGCTATATCAAGAATGCGTTGATAGATCTCATCAACCTGTTCCCTCTCTGGAGCCCTAACTAGGTACCAAGAACGGGCATACGCTGGAACAACATTTGGCTGACCCCCTCCCTCCTCTATTATGTAGTGAATTCTTGCTTCCTGAATTACGTGCTCTCTAAGGTAATTTACTCCAACATTCATCAACTCAACGGCGTCCAAGGCACTTCTCCCTCTCTCTGGAGAGCCTGCGGCATGAGACGCAACTCCATGGAAGTGGAACTTTACTGAATTGTTGGCAAGGCTGCTCTTCAAAGTTGCAGCATTCATCGTGCCAGGATGATGGCTTAATACGGCATCTACTCCTTTAAACACCCCATCCCGGACCATAAACACCTTGCCGCTAGCGTTTTCCTCTGCGGGAGTTCCAAAGAACTTTATCGTTCCTTTAAGTCCTGTTTCCTCCATAGCTACTTTAACAGCAATTGCAGCAGCCATTCCAGATGTTCCATGAATGTTGTGGCCGCATCCATGGCCAGGGGCTCCTTCCTTTATTGGCTCCCTCCAGGGAACGGCCTTCTGCGATAGCCCTGGAAGCGCGTCATATTCTCCCATTATCCCTATTACTGGCTTTCCTGATCCATATGTCGCTACGAAAGCTGTTGGCATACCAGCTACTCCTCTTTCTACCTTAAATCCTGCTTTTTCCAGTTCATCAGCAAGCAATTTAGAAGATTTATATTCTATGAGGCCTAGCTCAGCGTATTCCCATATCTTATTACAGATTTCTATAAGATGGGACTCATTCTCAGATATCCAACCAAAAGCAACTTCCCTAGCTTTTTCAGACATTCCAAGTTTGCCCGGTAAAGTTTTCCCTATAAACGTTGTGTGTTCATAAAGCATAAAGCTTGTGGATCTGACAGTTCTTGAAAGCTCTGTGGACAAGCGGCTTATTGGGATCAGTGCGTTTGTTAGCATGTAAAATCATTATAACCTTTGCTATCGTGAGAAGGAGAGGGAGATGATCCCTCTATACAAGAGAGAGGATCGCAATAATTTCTTGGAGCCCTTTAGCAGGTGATTTTCTAACTGAGAAGCATAATAGAGAGAAGAGACCTGATAGCGTGAGATATAGGTCTGATAGGCTTCGATACTTAGAAAATGGAATTCAAAGTTAAAAAATAAACACTAAAGGCGAAAATTGGTGAGACATTGGAGGAAGTATATGAAAAGGAGGTTCTACTCCCTCCTCAAGATTACATTAGGGTAAATCATGAAGATCTAAAGGAGTTCGTCAAGAAGGTATTTCTAAGGCTAGGCATTCCAGCTGAGGATGCAGAAATAACTGCAGATAACCTTGTTACGGCCGATTTAAGGGGTATAAGCTCTCACGGAGTAGCAAGGTTAAGGAGATACGTGGATGGGCTTAGAAATGGCGTGGTAAAAACGCATCCGCAAATAAGGATAATAAGAGAGAGTCCAGTACACGCCTTAGTAGACGGAGACTTTGGTCTAGGACAGCCCGTCGCTTACAGGGCAATGAATATAGCCATAGAAAAGGCCAAGAAGAACTTTTTCGGCATTGTAGGGGTGAAGAATAGCAATCATTACGGTATTGCAGGCTATTACTCTCTCATGGCGCTGAAAGAGGATCTTATAGGGATTTCAATGACAAATTCTCGTCCTCTGGTGGCCCATACAGGAGCTCTAGGAAGAACCATAGGGACGAACCCCATCTCATTTGCAGCTCCCTCAAAGGAAGAGCCTCATTTTGTCCTCGATATGGCTACCTCTGTAGTTCCTATAGGGAAGATAGAGGTATACTCGAGAAGGAGTAAGCCTATACCTGAGGGTTGGGCTATAGATGAAGACGGAAACATAATAACGGACTCAACTCATGCCCTCAAAGCCGGTACTTTGCTTCCCCTGGGAGGTCTAGGAGAGCTTACCGGCGGACACAAGGGATATGGCCTCTCTGTCATGGTAGATATATTATCCGGCATTCTAACAGGAGCTAATTGGGGCCCATTTGTTGGACCAACTCAGGGATCTAAGCCCAGCAATGTTGGCCACTTCTTCATGGCAATAAATGTAGAAGCCTTCATGCCCCTTGATGAATTTAAAGAAAGAATGGAGGAGTACAAGAAGTATCTAAAGAAGGCAAAGCTTCATCCTAAATTCAAAAGGATCTGGATTCATGGAGAGAAATCTTGGCTGACAATGAAATATAGAATGAAACACGGAGTTCCCCTTTATGTGAAGGTTGTAAATTCGTTGAGGCAAATCTCTGAAGAAGTAGGAGTAGAGCCTCCCTTCTAACCTTAAAGCTCCATGATGCTTCCCCTGCCTTAGGGCTACTTGGACCAAATGTCTACAGGCGGTTTTATCTCAGGAGGTATCGCGCATTTGTATGTTCTACCCTTCAATCTGCCCTTAAATTCATCCCATGCTCTTTTAAGTAGCTCTTCATTCGTCATTAGATCGATTGCAGATGCTGCCATAACTTTTGCAGCAAATATCAAGGATTTGTGGCCTAAGCCCATTCCGCTTTGAGCAACGACCTGCCATGAATGGCCGGGAGTTCCTAATACCCACGCTGTGGTTGAGAATTCCTTAGTAGGAGCCTGCCAGCTTACATCTGCTACATCAGTTGATCCAGGGCTAACTTCTCCTTCTCCCCATGGATCAGGGACGCTTTGATCTATCAGAACATCTATCAGCTTCTCCCAATCAGGTCTCTTTGACTTCCTTAAAGCTTCTTTCTTTTGCTCTGGAGGAATGGTCTTGGCTATCTCTTTTGCAAACTCTAGTTCCTCATCTGTATAATCAGGAGGCCCTATTTCCCTCATGTTTTTTACAATTAGCTCGCTTAGAACTCTGTTTGGGATGACGTTGTAAAGGCCGTCTATCATCTCGACTTCCAGCCTTGTTCCGGTCATTAAAGCAGCTCCCTTTGCTATATCAAGAACTCTCTTAGTTATCGATTCAACCTGCTCCCTCTCTGGAGCTCTTATGTAGTACCAAGAGCGAGCATACGCTGGGACAACATTTGGCTGACCTCCTCCCTTCTCGATCACGTAGTGAATCCTAGCCTCTTGGATCATGTGTTCTCTAAGATAGTTCACCCCTATATTCATCAACTCAACGGCGTCCAAGGCACTTCTTCCTCTCTCTGGAGAGGCAGCTGCATGAGATGATATGCCATAGAAGTGGAACTTATATGAATCGATGGCCAGACAGCTCTTCAAAGTTGCAGCATTCATAGTGCCAGGATGATGGCTTAATACGGCATCTACTCCTTTGAACAGACCCTCCCTTACCATGAACACCTTTCCGCTGAAGTTCTCCTCAGCGGGTGTTCCAAAGAACTTTATCGTTCCTTTAAGTCCCGCTTCCTCAATTGCAACCTTTATCGCTATTGCAGCAGCCATTCCAGATGTTCCATGAATGTTGTGGCCGCATCCATGGCCAGGGGCTCCTTCCTTTATTGGCTCCCTCCAGGGAACGGCCTTCTGCGATAGCCCTGGAAGCGCGTCATATTCTCCCATTATCCCTATTACTGGCTTTCCTGATCCATATGTCGCTACGAAAGCTGTTGGCATACCAGCTACTCCTCTTTCTACCTTAAATCCTGCTTTTTCCAGCGTATCTGCCAACAACGCTGATGACTTGAATTCTATGAGGCCTAGCTCAGCGTATTCCCATATTTTGTCGCTTATCTCTATCAAACGAGACTCATTCTCAGATATCCAGCTAAAAGCAACCTCTTTTGCCTTTTCAGACATTCCACCGAATATCTTGAAATTCTTACTATAAAAAATCGCCCAGCTTGTGCATTTATTTGGGTCCTAACTTCGATAGAAGATGAAAGTCGCCCTGAAATCATTAAAAATCTTCAAATCTTTCTTATACTCCTTATTTATATTGAGGATGTCGATCATTAGAGCCTAGATGTTAGAGTTAAACAGGAAGTGGATTTTCCTCCTCATCATTGTACTAGCTCTCTTTCCATCCAACTTCTTCATAAATCAAGCACAGGAGGACATAATAGTTATCCTAGCAAATTCGATAGATTTTTCTCTAGCAGAGGATTTCATATCCAGCTTAGAAGCCAGAGGATATAGGATAATTCATGCTACCGCAGACGAATTCCAAAATTTTCAGGAGTTCCCAATAATAGTCATTCTTGGAGGCCATAAGGCCCCAGAAGGCATTGGATCTATAGTAGATCGGCTCCTAACTGGTGATGTAAAGCAATACTTGGAGAAAGAGGGGAACTATGGGTTATTCTTAGTGTTCAACCCATATGGTCAGGGCCAAGTCGTTTGGATTCTAGCTGGAAGTGACAGGAACCTTACAAGACTTGCGCACTTAACATATGGAAAGCTCGTTGGACCTACACCCTATCCATCGCCAGAAGTCAACCTCTTCAGGCCCGAGAGTACTGTCGTTGGGGGTATAGTCACCTTTGAGGTCTCAGACGTTAAGGGTTCGTTGTTGCCGATAGCAAAGATCGAGTACTTGAACGGAACTTCATGGGTAATTATTGGAGAGGACGATGGGTTTGATCCGGATTATGATATAGAAAGGTCCACGAGAGCAATAATTTGGGACACATACGGGCTACCAAGCGGATGGTACACCATTAAGATAACCCTTACAGACCTTATCGGACAGACTAGCGAGTTAGCGGTTAGGATTTACGTTGATCAACCTCCAGTCCCCCATGTTCAGGTCATTTCGTTCGATCCTGAGACGGGATATGTCATGTTTGATGCGTCAGAATCCTATGATCCTGACGGAATGATCGCTGAATGGTACTGGGAATTCGGGGATGGGAAAGCAGCCAGAGGACCGGTTGTGGAACATCAATATGAACCAGAGATCCTCTCAATGCCCCTAGTTATTTCCCTAACGCTTGTTGATGAAAAAGGAGTTAGTGAAAAGAAGGGTTTTGTCTTCTCAAATGGATCCATTAAAGAGGAATTTGTCCCCGAGGTAAAGGCGATAAAGGAGAAGATAGACTGGCTGCTTAAGATATATGAGGATCTGAAGAGCTTATCCGAGGGACAGACCGGGAAGCTAAAGGATCTACTTGCTAATGCAAGTACAAGAGTGCTTTATGCTGGATCCGACCTCGCTTACCCTCTTACTGATCTAGTTGCTTTTAAGGACATAGATAAGGCAATAGAGGGGATCGAGAAGGTAAAAGCAGAGATCGAGAAGATTGTAGAAACACTTGGCAAGGCAAAAGATGCTGCTTCGACCCAAGACCTCAAGAATAAAATTCAAGGCCACATAGATAAGTTGCAAGAGATCTGGATCCAACTGCAGTTCGTATACGGAAAGCTCAAGCTAATCCAGATGATAGGAACTCAAGGTCATGGTGCAGAAATAGAGATTCCTGGGATAAGATTTGGGAGCGGCTCCTATTACTCCTGGTGCACTAACACGATAACGCTTTTGAAATCGGATGTTTGGGATACTGACGTAATACTCCACGAGTTTGATCATTATATCTGGCACGAGAAGGCTAAAAAGGAGCTCTCGGGAGGAGGACATTGGATAGATGAGCATCTGATAGAGAGAAAGTACAAAGAATATCTTAAGGCAGCAGAGGATAAACTTAAATCAAAAGGACTCCCACCAAACGTTCCAGAACCAATTAAGAACAAGTTAAAATCCCTTGCTGAGGAGAAAGGAAGGGAACTTGCTTTATCTGAGGGATGGGCTCATTTCTCCATGGCTGTAAAGCAGAAGGATCCAGAATATTGGGATAAGGAGCCTGGAAATGATGATGACATCAGGTTTGACATTGAAAATGGGAAGTATTGGAATGAAAGTTCCAACAGCTGGATTAGTGCCACCAACAAGGGCGAGGACGTGGAGCTTTCTATAGCGGGAATCCTTTGGGATCTGTTTGATGGGCCAGCAAACAGTGTAGATGACCAAGACAGTGACGGAGTATCGATAGATTTCAAGCACATATGGTGCGCTATAAATGAGAAGAAAGATCCAAATGGAAGGGTAGTGAGAAGCCCGCCAAAGAACATAAAGGAGTTCTACAAGAACCTGATAAATTGCCTTGAGGAAGCAGGAGTAGCCTATGATAGAGAAAAGTTAGAAAGCGTGTTCAAGGCTCATGGAGTTACTCCGTAGCAAAACAGCTGGCTTGACTTCAGCTAATCATTCATTTTTAACCATAAAGGGATTTGATATCAAGTTTAGACTAAGTAATTTTTTATGGATCAGGTCATCCTAAGTTTCACTCGCTTCACATGCCTTTTTAAATCATCAACCCTCTAAGAATTTTGTATGCTAGAGACCGAGTTCTACCGACCTTTCACCATACTTGGGTTGATTCTGATGCTATTAGGAGCAATCTTGCTTCTACTACCTCTTATACTCAAGTATATCCCTGAAATTGAAAAGCTTCCTTCAATCATATTGTACGTTTACAGAAAGGGAAACTTCATCTTTGCAACTTCACCTATCCTAATAATAGTCTCGATAATATCATTGATCTATTATCTGATCAGAGTTTCAACTCGATCACTTTGACGAAATAAAAGCCGGGATTCTTTCCCCTTCCATTAGCTAAAAAGGATTCGATTAAAGCTAAAATTCTGTCATAATGGTAATTCCTTGAAAATATAGCTGTATTCTAATTCCCTTATCGTATCGTTCTCCCAACTTCTACCTCGAGCAATACGCTGAGCTCTAGCTTCCCGCTTTCACTACTATATTGGATAAAATAGTCTTGTAAGAAATGATTAACTCCCGATACTCCTATTTCTGTTAGATTGATGAACCAAAATCCCTCCTTAGTTCGATTCAAGTAAATCCTGGCATCTAAGCTTCTCATTGTCAATAAGCCTACGCGATCTATATCTCCTCCAATCTTTAGCTTGCTTGATTTTACGTGAATGCCAAGACCGTACTTGACCATAATTGTAAGCCTTTGATGAGCCATTTTCAGGCTTAGATCCACATCAAGGATGATAGTTGGATTATCAAGGAGTGAGGAGTAAAGGATAAGAGAGACGAAAACCAATAAACAATCCATCTCGCTCTTTTTTGCAAAGTAATAGATTATCAGAGAATTGGATCAATTCAATCGAACATTAGCCACATAACTTACAGAAAGATCAAGTTTCTGCTATAATCACAAATTTTCGAATCTCTGGCCGGGAAGTCTTATTATTTTCCGGCTTCAATAAGCGCTTGAATGAGAGAGCAGTATGAAGGAGAGAAGAAGATTGAGAAGATATATGATGTTCTGACAACAAGATTGGGAGGGTCCTTTTCTAGAGCCCTCGGGATAGAGCTGGAATCCTTAAGTGAAGAAGAGATTTTCAAGTGGTTCCTAGCCTCAATTCTTTACGGAGCTCCAATAAGGGAGAGCTCGGCCACGAAGACCTTCCACGTTTTCATGAGGGAAGGCCTTATCACGCCTAGGCTTATCCTCAAGAAGGGTTGGGATGGACTTGTCTCCCTCTTGGATGAAGGAGGCTACACCAGATACGACTTCAAGACAGCAACGAAGCTTATCGAGATGTCAAAAAACCTGATAAGAAGGTATGGAGGTTCATTGAGTGCCCTTCATGAGTCTTCTGCAGATTCGGAGGACCTCAAGAGCAGGATAATGGATCTAGCAAAGGGAATAGGCGCTGGCACAGCTGAGATCTTCCTAAGAGAAATGAGAGGAATATGGAAAAAGGCAAATCCTCCGCTTTCTTCTCTTGCATGCCTGTCTGCCTTCAAATTAGGTCTCTTGGAGAAGCTCCCAAGTTCGGAGGAGGACAGAAAGGGTGCAAGGGATGAGATCATGGAAGCATGGAGCGAGATGGGAAGATCCATAAGGGAATTTGTCGAACTCGAATCATCCCTTGTCAGACTTGGCAAAGGCTATTGTAGGAAGGATAGATGCAATTCATGTCCGGTAAGAGAGCTTTGTAAGGGTGGGTAGTTAAAGTCTAAGTTGGACAGGTTTGCATTTGGCTCTAAAATTATGACTGAGGATGGATGAAGGCCCTTAACCCTTCATCCTTAGTTATACCTCAAAAAATGAGCAATTTAAGGCAATGATGAGTTTTAAACGGCTTTGATATCTTCTTTAAGAATTTAAGGCGCTCCATAACTCAGCATGGACAGATCAAAGGTCTTTAGTCGGATAGATCAAGATATAGGTGGTCATATAGAGAGGGTTAGAGAGCTAGTTAGGCAAATATCAGTTTCCCCAGAGAACAGAGGAATATTGAGCTGCGCAAGCTTAGTTAAAAGATACTTGGAGGAGATCGGCTGTAAAGCAAGGATAGTTGAAACAAAAGGAAATCCGGTAGTTTACGGGGAGTACGATGCTGGAGCAGAAAGAACCGTGCTAGTTTACATGATGTACGATACGATGCCAGCTGATGAGCCGAACTGGAAAGTGGATCCATTTAAAGGAGAAATAGTTGAAATGGATCCTTTTGGCAAGGTCATGATAGCTAGAGGAGTCTATAACACTAAAGGAGCCCTAGCAGGATTCATAAATGCGGTTAAATCCGTTCAGGAGGCAGGTGAAGAGCTTCCAGTTAACCTATTGTTTGTCATCGAGGGAGAAGAGGAGCTAGGTAGTAGGAACCTGCCAGATTTCGTTGATTTATACTCAAACGAGCTTAGGAGGGCAGATGTCCTTTACTTCCCTTGGCCAAGCGAGGATGTTGATGGAAAGCCCATAATTTACCTTGGAGTTAAGGGGATAATTTACTTCGAGCTTGAGCTGAACGGGAAGGATTGGGGGAGAGGTCCAACAGAGTTTGGAATACACGGAAGCAATAAGGCATGGGTTGACAGCCCAGTCTGGAGGTTCATACAGGCTTTAGCGACTATGACATCTGAAGACGGAAATAAAGTGCTAGTTGAGGGATTTTACGATAAGGTAGCTGTGCCAACTGAGGAGGATCTCGAACTCCTTGAAAAGTTGAAAGAGACTTTTAATGAGGAGACTTTCAAGCAGGTGAACAAAGTTGAGAGGTTCATTGGAAACAAAAAGGGAGTTGAGGCCCTGAAACTCTATCTTTTCTCCCCAACACTGAACATAGATGGGATCTGGGGAGGATACACTGGACCTGGGACGAAAACCTTGCTGCCCCATAAGATAACTGCAAAGGTTGACGTTAGGCTGGTCCCAAACATGAGGATAGATGAGATAATTCCCATGATCAGGAAGCACTTGGACAAGCACGGATTCAAGGAGCTAAAGATAAGGCTGCTTGAGAAAGGATATGGCTGGGCGAGGATGAGCTACAAACACCCGTATTCACAAGCACTCATCAAGTCGATTAGGGAGTTTGGAAAGGAGCCTGAGATCTGGCCAACAATAGCTGGGAGTGCTCCGTTTTCTGTCTTCGTAGATAAGCTCAAATTGCCGTTTGTTTGCGGAGGCCTCGGGCATGGAGCTAGAGCTCATGCTCCCAACGAGTACTTAGTCATTAGTGAAGGAGGGCCGACAGGAGGACTTGCTACTATGGAAAAGTCCTTCATAGCCATAATTGATAATATATCGAAGGCTAAATTGGAAGGCTAAGGGATATAAGCTTTCTAGAGATGGAATTTAAATGAAATACGTGCTCATCTTTGTTAGCCGAATTATTTAGCTCTTCCCTCGAAAAAGTCAGTAAATACTGATTTATATCTTCTTGGCCTCATAGTGCTAAGAGAAGTATTAATTTGAGACAAAAGAATCTATTTTATGGCTCATGGATGGAAGAATCTTCTTGCTAAAAGAATAAGCTCAATTTGTCTGTTCTGGCATGATTGAAACTGCCTCTGCTTCTTCAGCCTCTTTTTCCTCCTTCTCAAGCAAGGGCTTTACCTTTTCAACAAATTCGCGATACCTGTTTCTAACGGTAACTTCGGTAACTGAAACGGCCTGAGCCAGTTCCCTTTGGGTCCTCTGTATTCCCTCCAACTGAGTTGCAAGATAGACTGCTCCTGCAGCTGCTCCTGCCGGCTCCCTTCCCAAAGTAGCTCCTACTTCTCTAGCTAGCCTTAGAATTCTTATAGATTTCGTTACAATGGTTTGAGGAAGCTTTAGCTTTGAAACTATTCTAGTGACATATATCTCTGGTCTAGGCGGTGGTATCCTAACATCTAGCTTCCTGAAAAGGAATCTGAAGCTTCTTCCGACTTCCTTCTCGGTGAGGTCGAAGAAAGATGCTATCTCTTGTAGGAACCTTGGAACCTCAGTCCTGCGGCATGATGCATAGATTACAGCTGCAACCATGGCGTTCATGCTTCTTCCTTTGACGAGGCCAGCGGAAGAGGCAAGCCTGTACAGCTTTGCAGCATCTTCGACGGTATGAGATGGAAGGTCTAAGCGTTCTGCTATTGCCCTTATCTTAAACAGTGCTGGCATGACTCTCTTCTCTTTCCTACTTCTGACGTGTTTCTTGGTCCTTCTTAATGCCCTAATGGCCTTTCCGCTAAGGCCCTTCGAATAGGCAATCTTGGTGTCCAGTCCATAAGCGGTTCTGGTAGGGGAAACCGGAGCTCCTGCTCTCGCCCTATCCATGAATTCTTCGGTACTAAAAGCCCTCCAATCCTTCCCTTCTAAGAAAAGACTTTTGGATATGACCAATCCGCATTCTGTGCAAACTAGCTCTCCTCTTTCTTGATCCACGATTATTTTCGTGCTGCCACACTTGGGGCAAACCTTCTTCTTCTCCTCATAGTATGGAGGTTTCTTACCACTTTTCTTGCCTTTGGTGGCGGCTTTGGTCTCATTTACGGACGTATTAGACTTAGACAAAAAGTACAACTCCCAGAAAAGTATCCCACTATACCTTGACCTCTTGATATTTAAAGTCTACGTTAAAATTAAATAAATCTTGCGAAATTGCAAAATGACAAAGGCAAAGTAATTTCAATAAGGGCCCATCGTACCTCCTTTTGTTTAGATTTCTTAGAAATATTCCTTAAATAGATCACGAAGCACCAAATCTAACTTTTCATTCATCAAACCCCTGCTGTCCAAGATACGCCTCAAGTTGTCAAATTGAGTCTTAGAGATGTCCTCAAGCTGAGGCAATAGCTCCATTCTGAATGCTCCTGATACTAGAAGAAGCTTATCGTCGACTCCCTGGGATCTAAGCGAGCCTATTGTGGAAGCCGCCTGCAATACAGTTCCGGTTCCAATTGGCCTTCTGACGATGCCCCTTATATCTCTAACAAGCTCATTAAGCTCCTGAACAGCATCTCTTAGCACCTCATCCTCAACTATGGCTGTCTTTATGGCAAAACTTAGGGCCTTCTCCCTCTCCCTCTCGAGGTTTTCTTTGTCTGTTGGGGCTCTATGAAGATGTGAGAGAAGCACCTGAGCAAGGCAAATACCATCGAACGAAGGAGGGTCCTGTCGAACGTGTTTATGGTTCCTATAATCCTGAAGTCCCTTGGGATTTTCAGATAGTCGGGTTCTTCAGCTTGCTGCAGGCCTTCCGTTAGGATTTTTAATACATCTCTTACTTCCTGCATCACTTCTTCTATTCCAGGTTCCTCCGATGGATGAAGGTAAGACCTTGCCACTCCTATCAGGCTTTTCGGTATAACCCTCCCCTCAGGCACCCCAGAGAATATTAGCGCGCGCCCCTAGAATAGTTCAGTTCCGCTTCACCATATATGGGGGAGAATTTGATGTTTGGGTAGCTAAAACAGAGGACATGTCAAGCGAAAAGGGCAGATATCAGCTAGATGTCGTAGAACAAGGCTTCGATAGCTCTGTTGGAGCGTGTGGATAAGGGTCCGATAGATCCAAATCCAGAAAAGGCCCACCAAATAACGGTTAAGAAATTATTGGATTTCTTCCACCTCATAAACGTAACTCTGATACTTGGCAGGGACCTTCATACCGACCACTTAGAGACCATAGGAGAGCCTCCAATACTGAACTTCATCACAAACGCTCTGCAGTATGATTCCGGTGAGTGGTTTTATCTGGACCCGAGGTGTGACAGGGGACATTATTGGCCCCTAATCGTGCGATCGGATGGATCTCTTGAATGCAATGAATCATCTGAAGCTTTGGCCACATTTGGGGTTAGCTACCTTCAGTGGCCAGATGGAACTTCACCAGCAGTGGCAATACGCACATGGAACAACTACAAGGAGGACAGGGTCATAGAGATACCTGTAGTACTCTCATCATTCTCGGAAAGCCCGACGGTTGAAGGGGCAGATTTGATTTCATCTTACTCGCACAATGGAAAGGGGATTTACGTGCTAAGAGCTACTGTGAAGGCTGGAGAGGAAAGGCTGATAAAAATCTACGTTGAGCCTGACACATCCCCTCCAAGAACTAAAATAACTCCTAAAGTCCAGCATGGAGAGACAGTTCTACAATACGTGCTGAGCGATGAGGGATTAGGGGTTCTTAAGTACGAGTTCTACAGGTCCAAGGATAACCAAACGTGGAGTCGTTTCGGGCCTACCTACGAGACAGGCTATCCGTTCTACATAATAAAGGAGGGAGAAGCTCCGGTCTACTACAAAGTTGTTGCTGAGGATGCTGCTGGTAACAAAGCAACGTTTTACGGGATGGTAGGAGCTGCTGAGACGCCTGCACTAACAGCTCCAGGTGAAAGGGCGAAAGTACCATTAACCCTAATTGTAGGGATAGCAGTCCTAGTAATTGTAATAATCGGCGTTCTTATCCTCTTGAAGAGGAAATAGCTTAACGCTCCTTCCTTCTATTTTTTGCATCATAGCTTAGTCTTCTTCCTTCCCCGGCTTGTGAGCTTCTATAGTCCTCTATCAGCACCAAAAGCAATTAGTAACGAATAGCGCTAGCTTGTGTGCCTTCTTATGCCTGCCACCAAACGTGTGCATGGCAATGACCGTTTGGCTGCCCCCAAGCCGGAACTGCGACTGGAAATATTAGGATCACCTTTGTTGGAACTCCAGATATGGAACCTTCCCATAGAAGGCCATTTTTAGTGTGCTGAAAATTGCCATCGATGAAGTCAAGGTTAAGAGGTCCTAAAAGCCATCTAAAAGTTGCATGATAACTGTTTCCGCTCTTTGATACCGCACCAACAACATCACATTCAAAAATTGTTGATCTTTTAGCTTCGTCAAACTTTATCTCTGCTTTAATTGCATGCTCATTTCTCTCCCCATACTCCAATAGGCTTTGGTTGAATTGCTCAATAAGTTCTTTCTTGAACTCTTCCTTTCTTTCTAGAATTTTTGAGAATTGATCTTCTCCCCAAAAAGACTCATTCCGAAAGTGAAGGATAATTCCTTCTGCTTCAACTTCTATAACTGTCCTTTTTCTCGTTAGGTTGCCAAATTCCACTACTTCTTCCTCAGGTGAGGGCATGAAAGGCCTAGTTTTCTTTATCCATAGAAAAGAAGCGCTTATGGCAACGATAAAAAGGATCGCTGCTACGATAACCGCTGACCATAACCTAGTAAGCCCTCCCCTATCTGCATAAAATCCCTCAATCATCAGAGAAAAGAGCTTGAGCCCATATATTACTGTTTCCAAAAGCTAGCTTTATTAAAAAGGCATTAATTTCAAAGCTAAAGAAAAAGAGAATAAACATCACCGAGATATGGAGAGGATAATGGACAAAAATCTGAATGGATTTTCAACGGAGAGGTTTGTAGTCTGCATTTACTCATGCTTCATGGATCATCACTAAATCGAACATTCCATACCACATTGAGATGAGATCTATTTATTTTGAAAAGGTGATAGAGCTGTTTAAGGAGAAGGATTTGGGCTTTGATCTAATTAAGGAGAAAATTCCAGAGCTAAGAAGCTCCTGGAAGACAGGTTTGATAATTGCTTTTGTTATCTTGGTTGTTTTAGCATGGATGATCTTCTTCTGGTGGCTTGACAGGCTCATTTGGTATGGACCATTGGTTAGCCAGCTTCTTGTCGCATTAATAACCGCAAACTTAGAGTACATGGCTATGGTAGAGGCCCCGTTATTTCGAGCGAAGTACAGAGAGCAGGCCTTTAGGATCTACTTCTTCTCTCGAATAATCCCGATCTTTGTGTGCTGGTCCGCTCTTATATTTCATCCCCTTTTAGTTAGAGGAACCCAGCTCCTCCCTAGCTGGATTGCAGTTCCGCTTGGCATTTTCCTCGTAATCTATTGCTTTCTTCTATCCATACCAGCGGTAACTGGTGAGATAAGCCTCGCGCATCTGTTGGGGGTTTACACGCTCTTTCCAGAGGAAGGAAAGGTAATAAGATCGGGTATATACACGTACGTACGACATCCCATTTATGCAGGTAACCTCTGCTTGACCCTAGGCTTTGCTCTCTTGATAAACAATTTGATGGCTGTTTTAACCGCCTTAATTTTCCTAATCCCAGCCCTTATTGAGATAAGGCTTGAGGATGATGAACTAACAAGGAGGTCTGGTGAGAGACATAGGAAATATATAGAAAAAACGGGAGCATTGTTCCCACATCTCGAGCATGCTCCCAATTTCCTTAAGTTAGTCTTCCTGCTAGAGGACGTTAGAAGGGATGGACAGACATGATAAATCAAGTGGAAAAGCAGGGCTTTGTACAAGGTTGGGGTAGTTGCATTATTCCGCTAATTACTTGAAGGTTTTGCTGACTGCTAATTACTCTTCTAAACCATTCCTTATGCTGCAGACTTGAACGAAACTTCTGGCTTTTTAACTCAGGGTAATGCTCCGAATAAATATCAAACAATTTTAGCTTGTAACTTCACATTTTGTCGCCTAGGTCGATGATATCTGTAACAGGCAAAGGATCCATATTCTTCTCTCCAAACCAATTTGGGTCCCGATTCAAAACGTAGTAATAACCCAACGATAAGATTGCTAATAGAAATATACTGATCCTTTTCATCTCCGTCTCTCTATTCATATTATCCATATTTACCTATCCCTTCGGCTTCTAAGATCAATTTTGGATAATTCTTATGATAAATTATTGTACTTCATTCTTAGCAGGCTTCTTAGCATGTTAAGAGTTATAAGCTGTTTACAATTTTCTAGTCATTTTGAAGCTATATGGGAGGGAATGAGACAATCGGGCATGTATTGGAATCACTTAAGCCGATTCTCTACCTCATGGGCTTAGGCATCTCGTTTTCCATAATCTTCTCTATTGTGGACATGTTCTCCGTTGATAGGGTGCTTAAGCTAGTTAGAGGCAAGAATGTCTTCCTCTTCTTGGGGAAAGAGGCATACTACGGCAGGTTAGAGACCCCTCCAAGGGCAAAAGGAGGATTTGAAGTATTCTACACATGCTCTGGCATAGAGAATCCCAAGTCAATGATAGGGTTCCTCCTTGAAAACTATCATGAAACCGGGAATGAAAGGTTTCTTGAAAAGGCAAAGATTCTCATGGAGCACCTAAAGGAGCACGGACTTATAGAGAAGGATGCTTCGCTAGATGACATAAAGGTTGACTCATGGGCTCCTCCGAGCATGGTATCCAAGAAAGTTTATTCAAATGAGCTCGGCAACCTTTGGATGATAGTAAGCTTTGTCGACGCGATGAGTGAGGATGAGAGGAGAAGGAGGTGGAAGGAACTCTCTGATCTTTACGTAAAGCCTTTCGTCAAGAGAGCTAGGAGAAGAACCTATAATGCCTTAAGCTACGTCAAGGACAAGCTGACATCTGCCATATCCTCTTCAACTGGAGCATTTATGACCGGATTGCCCGCTGATTTGAGGAAGGCTGTTGAGGAGGCTGAGGCAAAGGCAATTGGTGCAACAGTAGCTCAGTCCTATGATCCTCTCCTAGAGAACAGCATCGGAAGGCTTGTTGCTGTTAGAGTTGATGACCTAGACGGGGAACAAAAGCTCTACCAAGGGATTTTGGGGGAGTACTCGGATAAGTACCTCTACGTGCTCGATGTGGACTACAGGCTTCAGATGATAGCTAAGGTTAATAAAGGGCAAATCACATCGGCAGAGCCTGTTGTCAGATTCTTTGGCGAGAAGTTCAGACTTGGGCAGCACTTAGCATTGGAGCAAAGGGGTGAAGTCATCGAGATAAGGAACAAATGGGTGAGGCCTTTGAAGGTTGAAAAGCTAGTCTTTAAGGATGGAGAAATGAGTATAGGCAAGGTTCTATGCCCGAAGGAGAGCATTAGGATAGAGAGGGATCTTCCAGCAGAGTTCTCCATACATTATGAGATAGCCCTGGAATCAGATGTAGTATGGCCTAGGAGCAAGGCTGTCGTAGTTGGCCTCGGAGACTATCCACCAAGGATCCTTGGAACAGTGATCGAAGGGCTTAAGATGAAGGATTTGGTCAAAAGAGTGGTTTAATCAAGTTCTAGTAAGCAGTTGCCCTGAAGGGCTTCATAAACAAGACACTAAGTAAGATAGGGGAAGCTCATTGAAGCTCTATGTAAAAGATGCATCCAAGCTCCTGTTGATCAAGGAAGTTTCTGACAGGAATTAATTGGTCTTGAGGCATTTCTTTCCTATAACATTCAACCGCATCTAAGGTGGATTCACAAAATTCCTCAGCCACTCCTCAAGATCTTCAAAGCCTACATGCCCACCATATATCGAAGTTTGCTCGACGGGTGCTTTCTTCGGACACGGCCTTGGATATCCTCCAAAAAACTCTTGACTCGCTATTAGCTGCCCTGTTTTCGCGCAGAAAAGGCGAACCTCAAGCTTGTATTGGTACCTAGTTATAGGAGGAGCTGGCATACCTCCCACAGTGTACTTGCATGTCTGGATAGCCACTGCCTCCTCCTCTCCAACAACAGCTACCAATTGGCAGAAGCGAAGGGCCATCGGCTCCCAATTCAACTTCTTGATCTTAAGGCTCCAAGTGTGTCTTTCTCCCCGGCTATCTAGCAATATTACGGGATGAAAACTTTCATCTGGAGAGTAGGCACAAGCTTCTTCGTTTCCTTGTCCTAAACAGATGTTTTTTAAGGAGCTCATGATATGCTCCCTTTGCTCAAGCCTTATTTTCTTCTGGATCAGGGCAGATGCCAACTGCTCGATCGAGACTCCTAGGGTCTGAGCCAGAGTCTCATCTGTTATTCCAATAGCATCTGTAAGATCTGTCTGATTGAGTATAGCCCCTTCTAAGTCAGCTCCTGTTAGATCGGCTCTTGCAAGAATTGTTTTCCTCAGGTTTGCATTTTTGAGTTTAGCTCCGCTCAGATTTGCTCCTGTAAGGTTGGCTTTAAAGAGATCTGCTCCTGAAAGATCAGCTCCGTGAAGATCTACCTCAATCAGATATGTAAATCTTAGGTTTGCGTTAACGAGATGGGCATACGGTCCTATCTTAGACCGATACACCAGAATCTGCACGCTGGATGCACCTAGCAAGATCAAGGATGCTATGGCAAATGAAACCTTGGCTAGCTCAACCTTGTTCCAACCTTCCGGGGTACGCATGCGTCGAATGCCATAAATAAAGAAGAGGAACAATGGTATGAAGAAAGCCCATGTGTAGGCAAGAAACACGATGTTATGACTTTGAACAGACGAGTACCCTACCAGTAGCACCCACAACGTCCAAAGAAATACAAGGGCCCAACGTTTTTTGCTCACAACAACCCCGTTTACCTATCACACTGAAATTTTTTACCCTTTTCTTTGCCATCAAAGCATATGAGATAAGAATATGTCGCTTCTACCCTTTTCCTGAAAGCATTCGGGCAGCAATCTTTCTCCATCATATGTATTTTTCTAATCCCGCAGGTTTACGATACTAACGTCTTTTAAAAGAAAGAATTATTAACGTTAGCAGACATCAATGATGATAAAATAAAAGGAATCAGCGCTAAAACATTTACTTTCCTCTTTTAAATCTCGTTTCCTCTCAAGTCTTGCTAGTTGGTGGAAAACCATTTATCTCCCTACTCTGGAGAAAAGGGTAGATAGGGATATACGGCATTAGCCATATCCTCGGATGGTAGTACATAGCTGTGGCCTCAAATACCAAACGGGCATTTCATTATACATAGGCAAGGATACGAACTTCGTTCTGGGATTGCCTTTTATTGGAATTTTTCAGTGAGGAGATTTAGCGAGCAGGATCTCTTCTGATTCAGGGATTTTCGTATGCTTACTTGGTGCGATGCTTTTAGTAGCCTCCTATTATCAGATACGATTGAAAGAAGAAAGGTAGCTATACAAGCTTCTACTGCGAAAATCCTTTCAGAAACTAGTTAAGGCTAAAGAATTATTGGATCTCTTGAGAACATTGGATGTGATATATGAATGGGGAAAAATTCCTGAAGACGTGTATAGAGATATGAGAGCCAAGTCTGAGGCGAAACTAAAAGAAATAAGGGTATAGGAAATTAATGTGATGCCTTCGAAAGTTCTACAAGAGATCTTTGGTACCATGGTCGTCTTCATGGAAACATCGCCAGCTGCCAAAGATACGGAGGGCTGTAAGATTATTTATGCATTCTCTCTTATTGAAGTAAGTAGAGAAAGGTAGGATTGCTATGTCCAAAGGAGATGGAAAGGTTTTTGGTTTTTTCTCTGCTCCTGGAGGAGTTGGAAAAACAACTTTTGCCCTGCTTTTAGGATGGTTCCTTAGAGAAGCCAGCAAGAAAGTTCTTCTGATAGATATGGATCCTAGCATCTCCCTTTCTTTAACTCTAATCAAGGAGAGGGTAAACCTGATCGTATATGAAAAGAGGGGGATGACCCTTCCTAACATCTTCACGAAGATAATTGAGGGCGAAAGGGTATGTCTGAAAGATTATCTGGTTTCCTGGGCCTTTCCATCAGACAAAGATTTAGAGTTAGACATTATCACGTCTGACCTAAGCCTAACTAGGGTTGTGGATTCTTTCTGGTATGGCTCGATGGAAAGGAAGAAGTTGATCCTGAAGGATTTGTTAGAAGCGCTAGATGTAAGAAAGAAGTATGATTGCACGATAATCGATACCATTCCTTTCTATGATAGGAAGTACGCTATCATGGTCCTCTATGGAGTGGATAAGTGTATTGTCCCCCTTAGGCCTTCGATAATCGATGTTTACAGGACTGAGATGATGCTTAATGAGCTTCCTAAGATTACGAATATGAGGAAGGAGGAGCTGCTCTCTAAGGTAGGCCTCGTGTTTAACATGGTTAGAAGGGGGAGCAAGCAGGAAAGGTACATTTGGACTTATCTGGAATTCTTTAAGGACAGGGTATCCCCGAATCTGAAGGTTTTCTCCTCCTTTATACCCCTTAAAGTATCTTTTGGAAGAATAGGGACTGAGGAAGAAATCCCTGAGGACAGGCAGGATGTAAAGCAGGAATTTTCAAATTTCCTCAGGGAGTTCGCAGAATGGAGTGGCTTAGGGCTCTAAAATTCCTAGATTTTACGTCTTGGCTTTCTTATCTGGATTAAACTGGGCTCAATTAGTGTTATTATGCGAGATAAAACGAAAGGCATTTTTGATCTTAAAGAGAAAAATTCAAAGTTGGATTTGGATTCAATTCTCCCACTAGTTCTGCTCTTAAGACGATTTGATAGGACTAGAGGCTTTCTCAATATTAGGGAGTGGATGAGTAATGCAACAAATCTCCTGCATGAAGGAAGGCTTAAAAGTTGTGAAATGAGCCCTCTGATTGATCATTACAATCCGTGAGAGGGAAATGGATCTTAATAAGAAGAGAATCTTGGACTATGCCAGAAAAGCGATAGAGATATTGATAGATCTAATTGCAGGAATGTTTGGGTCTATAGCAATGTTTCTCATTTCTGAGCTTACTCCTTGGTTAAACGAGAAGCTGCTTATTCGAAAATATAGCGATTTTACAAAAGAAGGACTAGAAGCGAAATGGAGCTCTACGCTTGATCATATCAGAGGAACTTCTAAGGAAAATATAGAATTTGTGGTAACAAGGGAAGAGGACGGTATAAAATTAACTTCGAGGAAAAGAAAAGGGGCTGCAAGAACAATCTATGAGTGGGAAGGAGGACAAATACGTGCAAAGAAAGCTGGATTTAACTTGATAAGGGTTAAAGTAAAACTGAATTTTGTTCAAAGTACTGCAAGGAAGGGAAATATAGCAGTTTGGGCGCTTGGCAACAAAGAAAAGTACAGGTATTTGATAGGAATTGACAGAGCTTCTGGTGATATTTTCGCTCATTGTATGGATGACAAAAATGAAGAATATATCAAAGAGCGCGCAAGAACACACTTTAAAGACTTCAATCTTAAAGAAAAAAGGGGTTGGATCGTTCTAGGCTTAGAATGGAAGCCAGATGGCATAAAGTATTTTGTCTCAGATGAAAAAGGAGAGTTTAACGATGAGTATCTATTCAAGGGACCCTTGATCGGAGAGATAAGAAACGAGATTCTAGAGGATGCATGGAAAACCTATTGGTATGGTATAAAAGACCTTTGGATAAGGCTTGATATCGTTTCGAATAATAATGATTGGAAGGAAATAGTAGGTAAAGTAGAATACGTGGAGACCAGAAGAGCGCCCTTATCCTACTTTAAGCTGGCAAGGAAGGGGAAATAAGATGTCTAAAGCAATATAGTTTAGCCTCTCCTTAACCTCTATCTCGCACCGCTTATAATCCTTCATATGGACAACTACATTAACGTTTTCGAAGTCCAATTTAACTCCTGGAGGATATTAAAGTATAACCACAGCCTTTCAAGAATTTGTTGAGGGGCTGTCCGTTAAGATGATGCCAAATTCTAAGAGTAAAGTTTGAAAAATTGAATTCAATGGGTCTTAACATATTTTCTTATGTATGATACGAATTCTTCAAGATCGTCCAATCTCTCCTTAATGAACTTACACATCAGATCAACATCTATTTCGTTATATTGATGAACTAGGATGTTCCTGAACCCCGCCATGGGCGCTATCCTTTTTGCGAAATCTTCTGGGATTATGCCCGCCTTTCCCAAAGCAAGAAAAACACCTCTATACTCCTCTGGTCTAGGCAAGTTCTCTTCGGCAATTATCATTTCTCCAATGTCTAAAGCAGCCTCAATAGCAACATGTAGATTCCTTTCTAAGGCGCTCCTTAGCTCATAGTTATTTTCCACATCTATGGGTTTGACGTCGGCTCTGGATCTAAGATAAGCAAGGGCCCTCTCTAACAGAGCTATCTTCCTAGCTATCTTCTCAGAGAAATACATGCTATCACCTAGACAAAATGGCTTTTGCCCACCTTAGATCGTAAAATCTTCTATCATGGTAGCGCTTAAGGGTCATGTAAACGAACTCCTTTAATGCATTTTCGTCTCTAATAAACAGGGGCTTTCCCCTTATCACCTCGAAAGCCAAGCTTGGAGAGGCTTCATTTAAGAGTACCATATCGACCTTAATTCCGGGCTCAAGCTCGCTTGCAAGCTCGATTATTTTTTCAATCATCTCATCTCTTAACAAGGACTTATCTAGGTACACGCCTATATCGACATCACTTAACTTCGATGTCTTTTTCTTTGCAGCTGATCCAAAGAGGTAGGCAAAGAGCACTTCTTCCTTCGATGATAAAACCTTGACGATCTTCTCCATTCTCCAATTATTCTACAGAACACTTTAATAAATGTAAAGAAGTCTTGTCATTTCTTTTCCCTGGAAAATCAGTAAGCTTCCCTGCCTCATCTGAGTTCTTCTTTCATAAACTTGAAACACGACGTAAACAGAAGTTATCCCTTGAGTCGGGATCTGCTATCTCGTCGTACCTTCTAGAAGTAGGATGCATGTCTAACCATCAGTTTGCTGAGACATATTTCGTGTTTTGGCCTCAAGAGGGCTGATAATTCCATTCGAGGATGCTCATCGCATAGTTATGGGAATTTCTATCTAGCTATTACTCTTGGAATCGTCTAGAAAAGAATAAATACCTTGGTATTTACAAATACTTCTGTATGTCAACAATATGGACGGTGAAAGTTCCCAAGGAGCTTGATGAATTGGTTTCCAAAATGATAAAGCTTCTTGGATATACAAGCAAGGCTGAATTCGTAAGAGAAGCCGTCAGGGACTCCATATTGAGAAAGGAGATCTGGATTCTTGGTCTCCAAGCGATGGACGAGCTATCAAACGAGAGAGGGGACGCTTTATCAGCTCTGGAAAGAATGCTCTCCAAAAAAGTTCCTAAGAAGTTAGTTGAGGAAGAACTGGCTGCAGCCAGGGATGAAGTTGAGGAGCTTATAAGGAGGATATCAACGTCTTGAGCTATGTGCTCGATGCAGGAGTTTGGATAAGAGGATTGCTTGGTTCCGATAAAGAGTGTTTGGAAGGTCTCAGACTTATTCTAAGGAAGAAGGTTCGGGTTGTGGTCAATTCATATTGTGTAGCGGAAGTAACCAGAGCGTTGAAGAGGATATCGTATAGGTTAAGTTTAGACTCCAAGCCCATAGAAAGGGACCTCTGGATCATCCTTAACTCTGACTTCGTGGTTCAGGAATTTGACAGGCCTGTAAGTGAGGGATTACTTAAGGAATTGAGAAGAACTCCTGAGATCCTCTTAATTTCTAAACTTCTAGAGCTGGAGCCGAAGGATGTTCCTTACCTAGTGATTTCCTTTAAAACCGGGTCAAAGATAGTTTCTACTGACGAAAGATCCCTGATCTCCAAGAGAAGAGAGATCGAAGAGAAAATAGGGGTCAAAATCTTAAGGATCAGCGAATTCCTTGAGGAGTTGAAAGCTGCTTACCCTAAATAATGAGGCATTTGAAATCAGTGAAAAGCGTTTGGTAATATGTGTTATATTTTAAGGGGAAGTTGAATGGTCCCATGAGTATGGAACTGGAATTAATATCCGCGCGCTACGCCAAAATCACATTCTAAATTTTTTCATCTCTCCAAACCTGTTTTTAACCAGAGAGACTAGCTCACTAACCGCTTCCTCGGCATCTGGCCCTTCAGCAGTAATAACGATTGTGTGACCGCGTTTTGCATGTAGAGACAGGACTTTATGAAGGTTTTTGGCGTCTGCTTTTTCCCCATTCTTCTGGACGATTATGTGCGACTTGAACTTCCTTGCAGTTTGCACGAATAAGGATGCTGGCCTACCGCTTAGCCCAAGTTCGTTCATGAGTTTAACTGCAGTTCTTATCCTTGCCATTCTTACCCTCTTCCTGTTATCAGGGCTACTCTCCTATTTAACTTCCCATTTCAGTAGGATGGAGAACGAGAAGGGAGGTCCTTTCGATAATAAAAGGTGTTAGACTGGAGCTCTCTGGCTTTTTTGAGTTCTTGGATCGAGCTTGCTTAGGAAAATAAATGTCCGGAAAAAAGCGCTCCTTTGTTGACGATTTCAGGTAAATTCCCCCAATTTCTCCTCGATAATCCCTCTTAAACACGTTTAGACACTTTGACTAGTTCTTCTCTCTTGTACATTCTAGTTATTCCAGCTATAAGTCCTATGTCTGATGTCTATTAAGTATACGATCTTTTCTTTTTGTTGAGTTGATATGTGATATGATCCTATAATCCAACAAACGCGGAGATAGTTGACTACAAATTTATATACATTTTATATGTTTACAAATATATGAAGTCTAAGACAACTGTTTACAGCATAAGGATTCCAGTGGAGCTAAGGAAGCTCATGGATAGCGTTGACGTAAATTGGCAAGAAGAAATAAGGAAGACCATAGAACGGCGTCTGAGGAAAGAGATTAGAAAGAAAATGTTGAAGGAAGCGAGAGAACTAAGGAAGAGGACCAAGAAAATAAGCTCAGCAGAACTGATAAGGGAGGACAGAGATGCGAGATAAAGCCGTACTTGATACTGGCATCATATCAGCGCTATTCTTCAAGGAGGAGATATCAGAGCGGGCCGAGAAAATAGTTGAGACGTACGAAGATTTAATAACTGTAGATCTAGCGGTTCCAGAGCTAGCTAATGTAGCATGGAAGAGAGTTCAATTCTTTAAAGAGCCCAAGGAAACAATAGAGGTTAACCTCAGGAAGGGAATTGAGTTCATACTAAGGGCATGTGATGTAATTAGCTCATGCGAAATATACGAGAGAGCTTTCGAAATAGCAATTAGGATGGAGATTACAGTGTATGATGCGCTATTCCTTGCTGCCGCAGAAAAAGAAGGTGCTGACTTCATTACTTCAGATAGCAAACTGGTTGAGAAGTTGAAAGGGCTAGATTTCGTTAAGTTGGTGTAACTCTCTTGGTTTCTCTTGGTAGCCTCATACTATGCAGCTACAGTTGAAGGAGAAAGCTGTTAAACAAACTTCTACCGTGAAAATCTCTTCTGAAACGACAGCTGAAGTAATACTTTAAAGATAGATTAAATGTCATTATCTAGGTAATGATTTTGGGTACTGTTACAATTAAGGTCGATGAGGAGCTGAAGAGGAAGATGAAGATGGTTAAGATAAACTGGTCTGAGTACATCAGAGAGGCTATTAGGAAAAGAATTGAGTTGGAAGAGAGGAAGAGTGCGGCCGAAAAGTTGCTAGAGAGCTTAAAGAAAAAGAAACATGCTGTTCCTAAAGGTTTCATAAACAAGGCTATAAGGGAGATGAGGGAAGCTCATTGAAGGTTTACGTGGTAGATGCTTCCGTTGCATCAAGGTTTTTGCTAGTTGAGGAGCTTTCTGATAAAGCTGGGTTGGTCTTAGAGGATTTCCTTTCAGGGGTCGTTGACCTAAAAGCCCCTGAATTAGTGGGTTATGAAGTAGGGAATACTTTGTGGAAAGCGGTTAGACAAGGGTTCATAAGTGTGGAAGAGGCTATTGAGAAGTTTTCATACTTTCTTGAACTTAGAATAGGATCCATTAAGTTGGATGAGGAGAGTCTCAGGAAGATCCTTGAGTGAGGTGTGAAGAACGAGGCAACTTACTACGACAGCGCATATGTCATGTGTTCAAAATTGTTGGGAGCAACTTTATTGACCGCTGATGAAGTTTTGTACGATAAAGCTCGAGCAGAGGTTCTAACCTTGCACCTGAGAGACTATCAGGCTTTATCCGAGGAGTGAGGGTTTGGCCCAAAAATGCGCGCGCCTAGCACTGAAGGCTTTCAACTCTAGTGGCCTTGAAGAAATTATCCAGCAGCTTGTACGCTAAAGAAGCCATTACCTTTTCCTTAGTTCTATATTCATGTAAAACTTGGTCTCTAGTTTTATTCACCAACTTCAATTCATCTGAATACTCTTCAAGCTACCTCTCAAGTTGTTCTAAGGTAATTTCCAAATGAAACTGAAGACCTAAGATGTTTTGGAATCTAAAGGCTTGGTTCTTGCAATCTTCCCCCTCAACCAAAAGCCTCGCCTGCCCAGGTACGTCAAAGGTGTCTGCATGCCAATGAAATACGGGAAAAACTGTTGGGAAGCTCGCGAAGAATGGATCCTTTTCCCCTTGAGGGGTAAGTTTTACCTCGTAGCCCCCGATTTCGGCTACAGGATTTTTTCTGACCGCTGCTCCTAGAAGATGTGCCAACAATTGGGCTCCAAAGCAAATGCCAAGACACGGCTTGTTGGATTCGATGACTTCTTCGATGTATTTGCTTTCCTTTATCAGAAAATCGTGCTTGTAAATCTCGTTTACCGAAATAGGGGTGCCTCCGATGAAAAAAGCATCATATTCCTCTAAAGGCGGAAAGGGTTTGGATTTGTACGCATCTAAGATATCGTAGTCAATCCTGCTGTCTATTAGATATCGTTCATAAAGGCCAATTCCCTCTATTTCACAATTCTGGATGACTAAGACCTTCACATCGCAGTTTGACCCATTAAACATTTAAATCCTATTCATCTTGCAAAGGTAGAACTAGCTTAGGTTTTTGATTTACCCGATAATATAGGGTTGAGATGAAGGTCTTTGTCATAGGAGGGACGAGGTTCTTCGAAAAGCTGATTGTGGAAAACCTACTCAGCGAGGGCTTTGATGTCTCGATTTTCACAAGAGGAAATATAAAACCGCAGTTCTCGAGGCCTGTGAGACATGTTAAGGGAGATAGGCGGGATTATCCCTCGTTCATAAGCAAGGCAGGAAGATATGATTTTGATGTTGTGATGGACAACATCGCATACAACGGTAGAGATGTTGAGAGTGCAATCCAAGCATTTAGGGGAAAGATCTCGAGGTACGTGCTGACTAGTTCTACGACGGTCTACAGGGTGATGAGGTACACGAATCCCGTCAGAGAGGAGGATGCGAGAATTGGCTCTCTTCCAGAGGTGGAGAGGGAAACCAAGGAGCTTCATCAATACAGCTTGGGGAAGAGAGAGGCGGAGGAGGTACTTTTCAGGATTGCTGGCAAGGGTGAGTTTCCGTTCACAATAATCAGGCCTCCAGTAGTGCAGGGGGAAGCGGATCCTTCGCTGAGAGAGTACTTCTGGATCCAGAGAGGATGGTGAGATGGTATATTGAAGAGTATAGGGGTCCAGATTCCCTTAAATATGACAAAAGAAGGTTAGAGATAAAGCTCTCTGAGATTTGGCAGAAGAAATTAGAAATCCAAACTCTGTATTCTTAGAAAATTTAGTTATTAGAACGGACAGTACTCTCTTTCGATATCATTAGGGATCGATCGGGAAAAGGGAGATGTTTCATCTCTTCACAAGTGCTGGAAGAGACCCATAAATCTCGAGATAAAGTCTCTTAAGCTCTTCCTCAAATCTTTTTGGTTGTTCTGTTTCAAACCATCCGAAATCCAGCTCCCATCCGGCCGAAAGAAGGGTCAATATCGGGAAGAAAACGGTGTGACGACGACCGCAAAGATCCACGTATCTTCCTCTCAGGCCCGCTTTGCACTAGGGGCAGCCCCTATATAGATCAGAGGACAGTTTCCAATATTTTTAAGCCTATTAATTCGATCTGAGACGTGTTCCATCAAAGGGAACCAATTTGATTCATTTAGAAAGGCTTCTAACCTTGAGATGGCTTCTTCTATGGCCTTGCCTCTCTTTCTAACACGAATAACATATACCCCTTTGTTTTGGGGATTTGTTTTGGATTTAGAGACGCAAGATCTGCCCATCGAAACCTAGTAAAGATCCGATTACATTTACAAATCATAACACTCTAGATTTCTTCCCCTCAGATCTTTTTAGGGTTTTATTGTATGAACGGGGCGAGATTATTCAGCATCATAAGCTATTTAACCTCCAATAGCAGTTTTCCTTCAACTTCTTTTATCAGTTGAAAGTATCTGTTTTTCGTCGATGGTCTTAACCCTCTGTTAACCATGATTGCTGCCATTAAGATGTCAATAGCTAGCGCTGGTTTCCCCCTTCAATAGGTTTTTGGCTATAACTATCGCAAGCTTGTAATCATCTGGATGTTACATTCAATCTGCATAAGAGTGATTTAGATTTGTTATTGAATAGAAGTAAGGATGTCAGAGTATGGAGAATAAAGTCGGAGAACTGAGGAACGAGGAAGACTTCATTATAGCATATGATGTTCTGAGACGAAGACTTAGTGAAGAGGGTTTGAGCTAATCTAGCACTCCATTAGCCCACAAAACGTGAAGCGTCTTCTATCGATTTGAGCGCTTGCCATGTATTTTAAACGAGAGAAACGTTTTGAAGAAAAAAGGTTCTAGGTAAAGGGACTTGATTTCTGTATTTGCATTTATTTACCCTCCCTTATTTCTGCTAGGGTCTCTTTTGCCCTCGCTGCCATATCCTTGAAACGGCTTAGGAGTTCTTCATCGTAGGTAATGAGCTTCGAATCGAGCTTCCTCGCTAATGCGATATAAAGAGCATCGTACACTGTAATATCTCCTTCAAAGGCAGTTTTGATGGCCTCCTTCAATAAATCTTCATCCTCTACCACATTTAGCCTTAGAGCCATTAGCGCCTCTACGGCATCTATGACGTCCTTCGGACTCAATCCACGAGTGTACCTAAGTGCGTTTGCGAGTTCCATAAATATTTGTCGCGGCACGAAAATCTCAAGCTTTCCCTTCAAATAAAGGTCTCTAAGTTCCTTGGCTTCTTCAGATTCTTCTTCTCGCAAGAACCACTTTGCAACCGCGCTAGCATCAAAAACAAGTCTTGGTTTCATCTTATCTCCTGTCCCTGTGTTCCCTGATTACCTTAGAAATGGGTCTCTCAGGCATGGCCTTTGAAGCTATCTCATCCATGATCCTCAAGCTCCACTTAATCTCCTCCTCCCTAATTTTTTGCTCAATTGCATCCCTTATGACCTTGCTTGTGTTAATTCCGTATTTCTTCAACTTCTCCCAGAGATCGCGCCTCACTTTTGCCGAGACCGTTACGTAGCTCAAACCCTTCCCCTCCTACTAAATTTTACTACATTTGATGTAGTATAAATAGTTACCTACCAATGTCGTGAATATTCTCGTGCTTTGAATGAAGCGCGCGCGTGATTTTCGGCGAGGGATTCTTCTCCCTTTTTGAAGAGGAGGTTCAAGGAGGACTTGTACGGAATTGACACATAGCTAATATGCCTAAAGAGCTTTCAGGGTTCTCTTTGGAACTGCATATTCCCTTATTTCCTTAAGAAAAACCTTTACACCAAACTTGTAAAAGGCAGAAAAAGCTGTTAGGCCATAATGAGGTAGAAAGGCTGACTCGAGGAAGTAGCAATCCAAAGGACGCCTGGAAAAAGGTTGCATCAGAAATACATCGATGTGTACAGACACATAGTTAATATGCCTAAAGATGAATTAGAAATGCTGTTTCCACAGCAAATGAGAGGTCTAAGTAAATTAATGGGTTCTTTCTAAAGGTGCCAAGAACTTCAGAACAAGATAGAAGTTAAACCAGAGTAATGGTGAAGGCCACCCTTGCGAAAGAAGGGCTTCGAGGAGATGAATGAAAAAGTTCTTGATCGTGCTAGTGCGCGTTTTCAGGCATGTTTGTTACTAACAAGCTATGCTAGGCCTACATGAACATAGTTAAAAAGGAAGCGATGGCATGATAAACTCGAAATCGAGGATGTGAACGCGATTGGTTAAGCTAGAGTTCACCAAACACGGAAAGAAAAGGATCCTGGAGAGAAGAATAGACATAAGTGAGGTCTTGGATGCCATAGAGAACCCGTTTTTCTCTATCATGATATCAGCTCGAGAACAAATATTGCTTTCAAGAAGCTAAATAAGAAGCATTTATTGGTTTCTTATGTCAAGGAAGGGGAAAAGATAAAAGTCGTTACGACTTTTATAACGTCAGAGGCACAGAAGATTATCAGTAGGAAAGTTAGAAAGGGAAAGTGGGTGCGTATAAAATGAAAGTGGAGTACGACGATGAGTCCAACATATTGTATCTCAAGTTGAGAGAGGGAAAAATCGTAGAAACTAGGCTCTTGGCAGAGGACGTGTATGTGGACGTGGATGAAAACGGAGATATCCTGGGGATAGAAATCTGGAACGTATCGAGAAACATAATAGAGGAGCTTGCTAGAGTCATCGCGGAGAAGGTAAAGTCAATTCAATCCACCTAAAAAGGTCTAACTTAGGAAGCATCCTGGATAGATATGATAGGAGGGCTATTGCTGCTGTTGTACTCGCTCTTTCGGCAATTCCTGCCGTATTTTTCCGTTTTCAAAGGGATTGTTGGAAGTTCTCTTTGTACTAACTTCCCTTGCCCTAGCCAATGCCTTTCTTATCCCTGCAGGGAATGCATTAATGGCAGACATGGTTCCTAGGGAAAGAAGAGGGATGACAATGGCTATATTGGGAAGGGGATTGCTCCTCATAATCTTCAGAGGGGCATAGGATCAGGGCCCGGAATGGGCTTTCTCCTAACCCTGCCAGCCGTAATAGGATCGGTACTAGGGGGTTACGTGTACCAATTGAATCCAAAGGTGCCTTGGTTTTTACTGGCTTTAGCCTTAATCTTCAATTCTATCCTTGCATTCTTGCTAAAATCGGGCCTTGGACTTAAAGATCTCTAAAACCTCATGATCCAGCTTAGCCTCTCTCAAGAAACTCTTGAGAGAGGAATCCATCGTCAGAGCCTTGATTCCCAATCTCTTTGCAGTTGCATAAAGCATGACATCAAAAATATCCTTCCAACCTCTCCTCATAACCTCATAGCCAAGACATAAGTCCTCCTCTGTCGGGAAGATGAGCTTTATGTCCTTTCCATAAACAATAGAGTTAAATCCCTCCAATGCCTGTTCTGGCAACTCTTGCAGTCCTTTCTTCTTGGCTTCTTTGTATAATACACCTAGAAGTTCCACTAGCATAATAATGGGATAGCAGGGCAAAAGGGAGCTCAACACGTCTTCATCTAGGCCCCTCACCCTTATTCCTAGGTAGGGAAGCAGGAACGTTGTGTCCACCACAAACTCACGTGATTGCTTCTGAGATCTCCTCGCCAACTTCCTCTACCTCTTCTGGGGAGATCTCGCTCCAAAATTCCTTGATTTCAAGTTTTTTTAATGGTCTTAATATGATCTGATTCTTTTTCACTTCAAGAATAAGGAGATCTCCCTCTTTTATGTTTAGAGAATCCATCACCTTCTTTGGAAGGTAAAGAGCATATTTCTTTCCTACCTGTATAGTCTGACTTATCAGATTCATCAGAATATTCAGCGACATCTTGCATAAAAATTTTGAGGGGAGTTGAATGGTCCATAGGTATGGAACTGGAATTAGTATCCGTCGCCAAAGGTGAGGCAGAAAAGGTCTCAACATTCATAAGACTTGGAAGGGACTACTTTAAAGACTTGGATTTTGAAGAGCGAGAAAGGTTTCTTCAGAGCATTCTATCTAGGCTAGGAGAGCCTGACCGCTGGTTGTTTCTTCTTAAGTATAAAAATGAGTATGTGGGTCTTGCCCATGTGAAGATAGATAAGGATGAGCGACCTGGCTGGGGTTTTATCCTAGAATTCTACATCATACCGTCAAAACGTAGAATGGGACTAGGTCGTAAATTCTTCAGCCTTATTGAAGATTTGCTACGGTCTAAAGGGGTTAAGGACGTTTGGTTGCTTGCAACAGAGGCCATACCATTTTGGTGCTCGCTTGGGTTTAGATTGACTGGGGAAATAGACAAAGAAACTTGTCAGAAGATCCTGATAAAATCACTGAGCCCGATGAGATCTAGTTATTTGTAAAACTTATATTTGTGTAATATATGTATTACAGTATGACTATTGTAAGCGTTAGAGTTGATGATGAGCTGAAAAGGCGAATGGACAGGCTTAAGCATATTAATTGGAGCGAGGTGATAAGAAGAGCCATAATAAATACATTGGAGGAAGAGGAAGGGAGAAATCTAGCTAGAGCCGTTCTGTTCAACGAGAAAATAAGGAAGAAAGCCCCCGAGGGTTGGAGCAGCGTGGAGGTCATAAGGTATTGGAGGGAACATCGATATGGAAAAGGTGGTAAGTGATGCCAGCATCATAGTCAAGTGGTTCATTGATGAGGAGTACTCTGACAGGGCTCTAAAGCTTAGAGACATGCACGTGAACGGAGAAGTTCATATCGTAGCTCCCGAATTGATGCCATTCGAGGTTTTAAACGCCCTAAGGTATAGCGGCCTTTTCACGGTTGAGGAAATCAAATTGGCAGCTAACTCTCTCTTAAGCTATGGCATAGAGCTTTACCCATTGGACATGGAGTTTGCTGAGGAGACTGTAGAGATAGCTCTCAGCAAGGACGTAACGATCTACGATGCAGCATACTTAGCCCTAGCGCGAAAGTTGAAAGCTGTCTTCTACACAGCTGACAAAGATCTAATAAAGAAGTTCGGTGAAGAATACGCTGAAATAGCGATTCACGTATCCAGAATTTAGTCAGGGTTCATAGAGACCATCTAAATAGTTAGCTGCTTATGTAAATTCCTCAAAACTTGCGAAAGAATGCTTAGACTCTTAATAATCTGCAATCCTTTATAAAAATCATTCTGAACGCATCTGAGAAGCAATTTTTGTTTATATGCCTGTTACTCTACTTCCGTAAATATTCTGCTGTATTATTTCTGCTTCGTGAGCACCTCGCTGATCATAAAAGCAAAGACCTCTTTTATCAGGAATTTGAAACACCCATTACTAATCAGTCACACGAAGTGCTAACGAAGTGTAAAAATGCTAATTGTTGGCTCATTGTTTCGCTCATGCCATGGTCCATTGATGATCAGTTGGTAGGCATGCTTGGGGATATCTCTTGAAAAACCTAAAAAATTGACGCTGAGAGCGCGCGCGCAACAGGTTTAGTCTGGACCTAGATTTCACAGCGATTGAAGAGCTACCTGAAGGA
>CAZUBM010000001.1:192009-265938 GCA_964618805.1 uncultured Nitrososphaerota archaeon | reverse complement strand
AATGTTGGAAAGAGCACGCTTTTCAATGTCCTAACTGGGGAGACTGCTCATGTAGCGAATTGGCCAGGAGTTACCGTAGCCATCAAACAGGGGAGGTTAACTCATCATGAAAAAGAGATCATTGTAATCGATCTACCAGGAACTTACAGCCTTTCTGCAGAAGCTCCAGATGCCGCAGAGGCTATAGCAAGGGAGTTTGTAGCTAAGCATAAGCCAGACATTCTGGTCGTCCTTGTTGATGCAACAGCTCTTGAGAGAACAATGTATCTACCTATAATGGCGTTAGAAATGACTCCACGCGTTATAATAGCTGTTAACATGATGGATGTGGCGGAGAAAAGGGCCATACATATAGATATAGATTCATTAAGCAGGGAACTCGGAATTCCCGTGGTTGGCATATCTGCACTTAGAGAAGAGGGTATTGGAGTCCTGCTAGATAGAGTACTTGATGTTGCTGAGGGAAGATAATGCAGAAAAGAGCCCTTAAAGGTAGACTATGGTCCGCTGGAGTCATATATTGCAAAATTAAAGAGTTTGATAAGTTCTCGAGGTCTGCTAAAGGAATATCCACCGAGATGGGTAGCAGTAAGGTTACTTGAGGGAGATCCCGTTCTTCTAGGCAGGATTAGGGCTAGCGAACCGGAAACTGCTTCAGTCATAGAAGAAATTATTCAATCAGCTAAAACAAGTTTAAGAACGGATCTTGCCCTCATGGCGGTTCAAGCTAGGTTTTCCTTCATAGACTCCCTCCTCAAGGAGGAGATAACAAAGAATCGCCTAATTTCTCCAGGATTTGGAGAAAAGCCCGATAAGATAGCACTTCATCCCATAATTGGACCTCTTTTTGCAGGTTTTGTATTATTAGTATCATTTCTAACGGTCTTTGCCGTAAATGTGGGGTTTCCTCTAAACATAATCTTCTCATTTCTGGGCAAGGAGGACCTAGCAGAATTCGTCGAACGCTATAGCCTGTCCAACATCCTTGTTGGAATCTTTGATCATATTGCAGAATTCGCAAGAAATTTGTTAGGAGGTTCACCCTCGTGGATTGTAAGCCTTGTAGTGGACGGAGCCATATCAGGAGTTGCTTCCGTTCTTGGATTTCTACCTTTAATCTTGATGGTTTACTTAGTGTTGGGAGCCCTTCAAGATAGCGGTTTAATGGCTAGGGTAGCTGTCTCCCTGGATAGGTTCTTTAGACGTTTTGGATTGAGTGGAAAGGCCGTTTTTCCTGCAGTAGTGGGATTTGGATGCAGCGTTCCTGCGGTTATGAGCACTAGAGCTATGGATGATGACAGGGAAAGGTTAGTTACAGCAATGAGTGTACCCTTGATCCCTTGTCAAGCTAGACTAGTTGTAATGTTGGCTATCGCCTCAGCCATGTTCAATTCCCCGCTTGGACAAGCAACATTCCTTCTAGGGATCTACATGCTGTCAATAGGTCTTTATCTTTTCTCTTCGGCTCTACTTAACAGTGTTATGTTCAAGGTTAAGGTTCCTCCTGAACTTGTTTTGGAGGTTCCTCCGTATCACAGGCCCAGCCTAAAGGTGATTTGGTGGTATGCCAGGATGAACGCCATGAGGTTCATCAAGAGGGCAGGAACAATAATTTTTGGTCTAAGCATATTGCTCTGGTTCCTACTGCATCTCGACCCTAGAGGGTTTATACCACAAGAACTAATGGAGACAGATGCTCTAGTAATTGAGGGAACGCTTGCGGGTATCTTAGGGAAAACTTTAGTTCCACTTGGCCGTCTAATGGGCTTAGGTGATTGGAGAATAATGCTTGCACTTGAAACTGGCATAATAGCTAAAGAGAGCGTTCTTAGTACTATAGTAGCTGCTACTGGGGCTGCTGGAGTTAAGCAGGCAATACAAGCATTGGGTATGACAAACCTTCAAGCAGTATCATTGACCATTGCAATGACCACATATGTCCCTTGTATAGCAACAGTAGGAGTGTTGAAGCAGGAATTAAGGCTCTTTAAGTATCTCTTGACAATAGTTGCTTATCAACTCCTCCTAGCTTTCGTGCTTGCAGCAAGCATTTACTGGATCTGCCTATTTCTTGGACTTTCCTGACCTCTTAAACTTGAGAACTATAAAGATAACCATTATGATTATTCCAAGAACGAACAATTGGTGACTATACTTAGATATAACTCCCCAGTTCTCCTTAAGCAAAATTCCAGATGCCACAAGAGCTGTGTTCCAAGGAATTGATCCTATCACTGTATAAAGGACTAAATCCTTTAGAGGGACCTTAAATGTTCCTGCAGGAAAAGAGATCACTGTTCTTATCCCAGGCAACATTCTTCCTAAAAGAACCGCCTGTTTTCCCCACCTCTGAAATAGAAATTCCGACTTCCTTATGTGACTTTCCCTGAGAAAGATATATTTTCCATATTTATCCAACATTTCCCTCCCATATCTAAATCCTAAATAGTATGAAACTAATGATCCAATCAAGTTTCCAAGGACTCCGGAAGTTACTGCTGAGAGGAAATCCATTTCCCTAGTAGAGACGAGAAAACCTGCTAGCGGCATCACAACTTCACTTGGAATCGGCAAAAGTGCACTTTCGCCAGCCATAGTTAGAACTATGGCTGGATAGGAACCTTTAGATACTAGGGCTATAAGTCCCTCCATAGTCTTTCTAAGAAACTCGTTCAGCAAATCTATCCCCAGTGCAACATAATCACACAAGAGGTTCCTTGATACTTGGGCTAAGTAATAAAAAGAGTTGTCTAGGCATAATATGTAGTTACTCTTCACATTGATTCTACCGTAGTAATCTCAGAGATAAACTTCTCGACATCCTAATAACCGAAAATTGGGATGTAATTATCTAACAAAACTGTTTAATGAGATATTTGTGGAAGGATTCTTGCCCCTCTACGGTTTTCCATTGTAATTAAAGTTTTTTACCTTGCTGTATAACAGGCTATTGATATGATTTTTCTGCCCCCTAGAGAAGATATCCATAGAAAACCAGAAAAATGGATATTAGAGCCAAAGGGTCAAGGTTTGTTCTTTTGTTATCAGTACGAAAAGCACTATGCACTTTGTCCATCGACAGAAAGGGTAGATTTACTTCCAAATCAGTTTGTTAGATTAGTTCAGTTAAATAGGAGGGAAGTCCCGGAAGCTATGGTTTTTTGGATTTATTATTCATGCTTTCCTTTTGTTACGGAGTGTTCTAAAGGAATAAACATGAGATATCTTGCAGAAAGATCGGGATTAATGCGCTCAAAGATAAACGTAGGTCATTCTAATCTCAATAAGATACCTCCAAAGGGATTGACACTTATAGCACTTGTTGATGGGTGAAGAAAATTATAGCTTAGGTTAAGTGATCTCTATGAAGCTTCTATATCGTCCGTGTTGTACATTAAAAGCTAAAGCTAAGAAGCTTTATCCTGAAGCGAAAAAAGTTTCAGACCTTTATTTGGATCGGCTTATGGGTCTTATATTTGCGCCGAAAGACGGTTTAAGTTTTGAGATTCATTGTATTGATCCAAGTTTTCTTAGGCAAAAACAATTATTGGAGGCTTTTAGATGCCAGAGAGAATAGGTGTGTTTGTTTGTCATTGTGGTAAGAACATAGCTGGTAGCGTTGACGTCAACAAGGTTAGGGAAAGAGCAGCAGGTTTGCCTTCGGTTGTGCATGCTGAGGATTATGTTTTCATGTGCTCTGATCCCGGACAGGATCTTATTAGGAGAGCGATTCAGGAAAAGGAACTTGATGGAATAGTTGTAGCAGCCTGTTCTCCCTTTCTTCATGAGGAAACTTGGAGGAATCTTGCTAAAAAAGCAGGTCTTAACCCTTACTTAGTTGAAGTCGCTAACATAAGGGAATGGGTTGCCTGGCCTCATAGTGATGACAAGAAAAAAGCCACAGAAAAGGCTATAAAGATGGTAGAGGCTGCAGTTGCTAAGCTTAGGTCAGACAAACCTCTTCAACTGATGAGAATTCCAGTTAATAAGTCAGTCTTGATCATAGGTGGAGGAATTGCGGGAATACAGGCTGCTTTAGATGTAGCAGAAGCTGGACTTAAGGTTTACCTCGTTGAAAAAGATCCCAGCATAGGAGGGAAGATGGCTCAGCTTTCAGAGACGTTTCCGACTCTTGATTGTCCTCAGTGCATTCTCACCCCTAAAATGACTGAGTTAGCCCATCATCCTAATGTCACCTTAATGACTTATTCTGAAGTTGAGGAAGTTACAGGCTCAGCAGGGAACTTCAAAATTAAGGTGAGGAAGAAGGCAACATTTGTAAACTGGGATAAATGCATAGGTTGTGGCTTATGCATGAGAGTATGCCCTGTCGAAGTTCCTTCAGAGTACGAGATTGGAATAGCCAACAGGAAGGCTATATACATCCCATTTCCTCAGGCAGTGCCTGATAAGGCAGTTATAGACCCGATTAGCTGTCTTAGGTTAAAATATGGGAAAGGTTGTGGTCTTTGTGCAAAAGAATGCCCTTCTAGGGCCATAGATTTTGAAAACAATGAAAAATTCGAGGAGCTGAAGGTGGGGGCCATAATCGTTGCAACAGGATTTGAAGTCATGGAGGCCTCTAATTTCCCCGAATATGGTTCTGGCAGATATAAGGACGTTATTACTAGCCTACAGTTCGAGAGATTGCTAGCGCCGAGTGGCCCTACTCAAGGTAAAGTAATCAGACCATCAGATGGTAGAGTTCCTAAGCAAGTAGTTTTCATTCAGTGCGTTGGGTCAAGAGATCCTGAGAATTGGAATCCTTATTGCTCGAAGATCTGTTGTATGTATACGGCTAAGCAAGCTCTACTTTACAAGGAGGCGGTTCCGGATGGTCAGGCCTACATCTTCTACATAGACATAAGAGCTGATGGAAAGGGCTACGAAGAGTTCATTCATAGGGCCATGTCAGAACAAAAAATCATCTACATAAGAGGGAAGGTGGCGAAAATCTACGAGGAAGGAGATAAACTCAAAGTGATTGCAGTTGACACTATCACAGACAAGAAAATTGAAATTAACGCAGATCTAGTTGTACTAGCAACAGCAGCTATTCCAAGCCCTGGTATTCAAGAATTAGCTAGAAAACTTAGACTTCAGCTCTCTGAGGGAGGATGGTTGAGAGAAGCTCATCTAAAGTTAAGACCTATGGAAACATTGACGAAAGGCATTTTCATAGCAGGAGCAGCCCAATTTCCAAAAGATATTACCGACACAGTGGCTCAGGCAAGTGCAGCCGCTGCTAAAGCTATTTCATTCTTAACAAGGGGATATGTCGAGAAGGAGCCTCTAGTCGCTAAGGTAGATGAAGATATATGCTCTGGGTGCGGGAATTGTGTTAGCATATGTCCTTATGAAGCAGTTGAATTAACAGATGAGGGAGTTGCAAAGGTAGATGAGGCTCTCTGCGAAGGATGTGGGGCTTGCACAGCAGCCTGCACGGCAGGAGCTATTTCGTTAGTGAACTATGATAAGAGACAGTTGTTTGATCTTATCTCAACCTTGGTAGGGAGGTAGGTTTATGAACAAGTTTGAACCCCTTATAATTGGCTTTTTGTGCAAGTGGTGCGCCTCAGCAGCTGCTGATCTTGCCGGTACTTCAAGACTTCAGTATCCATCTAACCTAAGGCCGATCATGGTTAATTGCTCAGGATTCATAGACACATCCTATATACTCAGGGCTTTGTTGGAGGGGGCTGATGGGGTGCTAATAGCGGCATGCCATCCTGGAGATTGTCACTATGTGGACGGTAATTTAAAAGCTAGAAGAAGAATTGCTATAATCAAAAATTCGATTAGAGCCCTCTCTTTAGAGCCTGAGAGAATTAGATTTGAGTTCATCAGTACATCTGAGGGAGCAAAGTTTGCTAGAGTGGTTAGAGAATTTACAGAGCAGATCAGGGCTTTAGGACCAAATCCATTGAAGGGTGATGAGAGGTGAAAGGGGTTATTATAATCGAAAGAGAGCCAAGAGAGGCTATTAGATCCATACTTGAACAAGCGATGGATAAAGGTCTCTTAAGAGCTATATTGGCATATAGAAGGAGCGAGTCTGGCTTCATCTATCCATATCTCTTTAAGGATAAGAAGGAACTTTCTCAACTCGTACCGATTTCTCCGGTTATTTCGGGCTATTCCATGGCAACTCTGTTATCTTGGATAGCTCCTAAGGAATCCTTCGATGGAAAATTTGCTGTATTGTTGAAGCCATGTGAGACAAGGGCAGTTATAGAACTCAGTAAGTTCAACCAGGTTTCTCTGGAGAATATTCTATTGATGACTATTGAATGTCTGGGAACTTATCACGTCCTGAATTTCAAAGAAATGCTGGAGAGCGGGGAATCTCCGGAAGAAAAGTTGCTAAAAAGCTACTATAGCGGAGATGATGATGCATTTAGGGATGCTTGTAAGATCTGTCTATATCCTAAAGCTCCTTACTCAGACATTAACCTTTGTTTCATAAGTTTAGAAGGAAAGGGTCTCATAGTTGAGATCTTAAGCGAAAACGGGCTTCGTTTGATGGAAGCTCTCAATTTTTCAGTCCAAGAACAGGAAATAGGGACCTTAAAGGTAATTATTAATAGAAAAAAGAGAAGAAAGGAATTTCTTGAGAAGTCTCGTCAAGATTTAGCTGGTCTAAAGAAAATAAATGAATTCTTTCAAGACTGCATTAATTGTCACAATTGCATGGAAGTATGTCCCATTTGCTTTTGCGAGGAGTGTTTTTTTGATGCTGACAGATATGAGTATGTGACAAGAAGATTCCTTAGCTGGAACCCAAAAGAGGGAACAATTCCACTCCCAGAAGCAAGAATTCAGTTTCATTTGGGAAGAGCACTTCATATTTCCACATCTTGCATAACATGTGGACTATGTGAACAGAGTTGCCCTCAGGAGATTAAGTTAAGCGAGTTTTTCATATTATTAGCGGAGGAAAATCAGGCTTTGTTCAACTACGTTCCTGGAAGAGATCCAAAAGAACAACCTCCTATAAGGGAGTTCTATGAAGAGGAACTAGAGGAATATATAGGAGGAGGCTAGATGAAGCTTATTCAAGTTAGAACTGAACTTAAGCCGGAGGAGCTTGAAAGGCTGAGAATATGTGCTGCTTGCGGAGAGTGCATCGTTGAGTGTCCTGTGTTTAAGGCAACAGGCAACTCTAAACATTTGCCTGTAAGTAAGGGGAGGGCTCTAAGAAGGATTGTTGAAAGATCTCAAGGGATTGTAAGTTCATTGCTTGGAGAGACTCCAGTAAAGGAGTATTTCATGAAAAGCTCTATTTCAAAGGTATATGAATGCACACTTTGTGGTGCGTGTACTGAGCAGTGTAAGTTTGAGGTGAAACCCGACGAATTGTGGTATGACTTTAGGAGGATAATGTATGAAAATGGTTTTATACCGAAGAACTTGAAGGAGCTTATCGCTACATTCAAGGAAAAAGGAGATCCTTATAGCATGGGCAGGAAAATGAGGCTTTATTGGATAAAAAGGGCCAAAATGGCCGAAAAAATTCCAATTAATCAGAGATCAAAAACTATCTACTTCGTAGGATGCACAACTGCTTTTACTAGAATAAATAGGTCTTCTGCAGTCTCTATGGCTCATATACTTAATGCCGCAGGTGAAGACTGGACTCTGCTTGGCGAAGAGGAGCTTTGTTGTGGGGCTCCTTGGTTAATGATAGGAGATGTTAATTCGGCTAAGAAGGTTGCAAAGAGAAATGTAGAGGCTATTAAGAGGTTGGGTGCAGAAAGAGTCGTAACTACATGTCCTACGTGTTTCAAGCAGCTGAAAGAGGTTTATCCAAGGCTTTTGAATACAGAACTTGACTTTGAAGTAATACATGCAACACAGCTAATTTCTTCCTATCTAAAGGATGGAGCAATAGGCATTAAAGGAAATATAGGGAAAGTTGTTTATCATGATCCATGCGAGCTTGCTAGACAGATGGGAGTGATAGAAGAACCAAGATTCATACTCAAGAAATTGGGCAATTTGAAGGAATTTGAAAAGAAGGGGCGAGAAACACAGTGCTGCGGAGGTGGAGGATTTTTGAGAGCCATAAACGAGGAGATAAGCATTATGGTTGCTCAACTTAGGATTAATCAGGCATTAGAGACAGGAGTTAGTATCCTCACAACTTCTTGCCCATCGTGTAAGATGAACCTCTATGAGGGAGCCAAAGTTCTTAATACTAATATTGATGTAGTTGACCTTGTTGAAATTGTGGCCCGCAACCTTGAGGTGTAGATAACATGTCAGAAGTTAAGGGTTTAGAGGTCGTAGAGGAGAAAAAAGAGGCTAAGATGGTAAGAATTTACATTATGGGGAAGGAATACCTGGTTCCAGCTGGTCTCACCATAATGAAGGCCATGGAGTATGCTGGTTATAGATTCATAAGAGGTTGTGGATGCAGAGGCGGATTTTGCGGAGGATGTTCCACTGTTTACAGGTTTGTTGATGACTATAAGCTCTACACAGGTCTGGCTTGCCAAACTACCGTTGAGGATGGTATGTATCTCACACAACTCCCATTCGTACCAGCCAACAAAGCAATTTACGATCTAGATAAATTGGAACCAACTCCAAACATCTTAATGAAGTTTTATCCAGAATTAGCAAGGTGTGTTAGTTGTAATACGTGCACAAAGGCATGTCCTCAAGATCTAGAGGTCATGTACGCAATACAAGCTGCAATAAGAGGGGACATAGAGGAAGTTGCAAATCTTACCTTTGACTGCATTCAATGTGGACTCTGCACGATAAGATGTCCGGCCGAGATCCAACATTACCACGTGTTTCAACTTGCTAGGAGGATATATGGGAAATACATTCAGCCAAGGGCAAAACATGTGGAAGAGAGAATTAAGGAGATCGAAAGCGGGAAGTATGATGAAGAGATGAACAAGTTAATGAAAATGAGCGTTGAAGAGCTGAAAAAGCTCTATGAGAATAGGGGGAGAATAGAAGATTAGTTAGGTGAAGATAGATGTCAAAGTTTGAGTTGATAGATGGTTATCCCAAATACATGAGGGAAAGCATCGAGTTAGTTGAAGAGACGAGAGAGAGAAGGTTAAAAGAAGAGGTCAGACGACTTAGTTTGGAAGAGAGAGAGGAGCTCTTGAAGAAATATCACCCAGATTATAAAGAGGGGACGAAAAGAGCTCTAAAAATCGGTCCTAGCAAAGGAATGATAGCTCCTCACGAAGTAATCGATCTGCTTGAAGCTCATCCATTGATAAACCCGGACCAGATAGACCTCTCCCATGTTGACTACGAGACAGATATTCTCATAATCGGCGGAGGAGGGGCAGGGATGACAGCTGCTCTCTGGGCTGTCTATAGCGGAGTCTCACCTGAAGACATTCTAATAGTTACAAAATTGAGGCTAGGAGATTCAAATTCGGTAATGAGTCAAGGAGGTGTTCAAGCGGCCGATAGACCTCCAGATTCCCCTACGAGACATTTCTTGGATATATTGGGGGGAGGTCATTTTGTAAATGACCGTCAGTTAGTTAGGGCCCTTACCATGGAAGCTCCTTACATGATAAGGTGGTTAGAGAATCTCGGTCTAATGTTCGATAAGGATGAAGAGGGAAATATGATCGAGTTATGGGGTGGAGGGACTAGTTGTAGGAGAATGCATTCTTGCAGAGACTACACCGGAATGGAGATAGTTAGGGTTCTAAGGGATGAGATTAGGAATAAAGGGATCAGATGCGTTGAATTCTCATCAGCAGTAGAACTACTAACTGATGATGAAGGAAAAGTGGCAGGAGCTATTCTCTTAAACATGGAAAGCGAAGAATATCAGATAGTAAAAGCAAAGGCGACTATCTTGGCTACAGGAGGTTTTGGAAGGTTACATATACAAGGATTTCCAACTACAAACCACTACGGAGCCACGATGGATGGCGTTATCTTAGCTTATCATGTAGGAGCTTTATTAAGAGATTTAGACGCTACTCAGTATCATCCTACTGGTGCAGCATATCCTGAGCAGATAGTTGGCCTTCTCGTTACAGAAAAAGTCAGAGGTGCCGGAGCTCAAGTCGTTAATAAGTACGGAGAGCAGTTTGTATTTCCATTAGAACCTAGAGATGTTGAGGCGGCCGCCATAATAAGGGAGTGCTGGGATAGGAATAATGGAGTTGAGACTCCTACTGGAATGAGGGGTGTTTGGTTGGATACGCCTATGATAGACATTCTAAGAGGAGAGGGATCCTTCAAAAAGATGTTTCCTGCAATATTTAGGATGTTTAAGAGGGTTGGTATAGATGCGTCTAAAGATCCTGTTCTAGTATTTCCAACTTTACACTACATGAACGGTGGAATTGTTATAAATGAAAGATGTGAAACAACAGTGCCTGGACTTTTTGCTGCTGGTGAAACTACAGGAGGGGTTCACGGGAAGAATAGACTTATAGGAAACTCTATACTTGATTACTTAGTCTTTGGAAGAAGAGCTGGCATTAATGCAGCTAGGTACGTTAAGAACGCAAGGATTGGAAAATTGACATTGGATCATGTGAAGAGATATGAGAAATGGCTCGAAGAGGCTGGCATCAAGACTGAAAGAAGGGCTCCATTACTTCTTCCGGACTATAGAGGCAAGAGAGTGCTTATGAGAAGAATTGATATTCTGTAGTTAATTTTAATAAATACTGAGTCTAAATAGCTTTTCATAACGCTTATAGGTTATTTAATTCAAAATATTTGCCAGAAAATCTTTCCAATCCTTTTGTCGAATACAAACAATTATTTTATTGATCTTACCATCGAATAACGTTGAATATGAAATCTATGAGCAGAAGAGAGGTCAGAAAGAGATTAGCGAGTCTAATTGGAAATTCGATAAAATTGGCTCTTATATTGGCTTTTCTCTCTTTTTTGAGGAGAGAAGTACAAGATAGCTTAATAGAGGCATTCAACCTTCAAATACCATCCAAATTGATTGTGGATGCAATAAGGCTTGCAGCAATAGCTTACTTTGGGCAAAGAGTTGTAGTAAACCTTTTGTTCCTTCTTAACATAATATCTGACAGATTGTCCAGAATTCTTGGTTTTGAAGAGACTAGCGGTCTTAAACGAATTGGCAACGACATAATCTATATGATAGGCCTATTACTCGCTTGGTTTGGTCTCTCTCCATTGTTTGCTTTCCTTCCAAGTAAGATCATTGGTACAGTCCTTTCCATAGTGTTCTTGGTATTAGCTGCCATTATAGTGTATGACGCCTTAAAGACCGGTTATGAACTGTTTAAGGAGAAATTCGACAGATTTGTAAATCAATTAACCTCTATAATAACGGGCATTCCAGAGGAGAAAGAGGATAACTCGGATTAAAATAGAGGCCATAAGAAAAGGTAGATATTTGCAACTACCAATTGCACGATAGTTATTGGAACTCCCAACTTCATAAAATCTGATGGAGAAAACGTAGGATCCTCCTTCTCTAATATGCTTATCGCTACCACTGAGGGAGGAGATGCAAAATATGTTAGGCTTCCTCCTAAGTTTGCTCCTATCCCAGTTGCCCAAGCTAGACGGGTTATAGGGGCTTGAGAGGCTTCTGCTGCTTTTTTTATAACAGGGAGTAGGGTTAAAGTCACTGGAATGTTGTCTATAAGCCCGCTTGTTATTCCACTTATCCAAAGGGTTGCAGAAAGCGAAATAAGGGGTTGCATTGCATATATGGGTGCAACGGCCTTTGCTAAAACATCTAATGCACCAGTCTTCTCCATAGAACCTATGATGATGTAAAAAGCTCCTAAAAAGAAGAATACTCCCCAATTTATAGATCTGAAAAGTTCCTCTGGTTCTGTTACTCCTATCCAAAGCATTATCACAGCTCCACCAAGTGCAACTACGTCTAAAGGAATTCCTGTCTTCTCATGGAGGAAGAAAAGAGCTATAGTAGCCAAGAAGATTGCCGTTGATCTAATTAGGATCCCTTTATCCCTGACTGCTTGCCAAGGATCCAAAGAGGAAATATCTACTTCTTGCTCTCCCTCTTCTATAAGATCTGCTACCTTCAGGCCTATCAGAGTTGTGACATATACAACCAAGAGGGACAAGGGCAGGGTGATCCTTATGAATTGAGAGAAAGTGAAACCAAACTCTGACGCCAGAATTAGATTAGGAATCGAGCTTATCATAAGACCTATAGAGCCAGCATTACAGGCTATGGCTTCATACATAATCCATGTTCTAAGCTTTAGCCTAAGGGACTTGGCTATAGAAGCAGTTATTGCCCCAATTATGAGCATTGCTGGAAGGTTTGGTATAGAGGTTGTTAATATGGCTGTAAGAAACATAAAAGCTGAGAAAAGAATTTTTGGGCGGTTTCCAACAAGCCTGACAACCCAAAGGCCTATAAATTGAAAAAGGCCGGACTTTGCTAGGCCTTCCATCAAAAGAAGAATTCCAAGAACAAGTCTCAACGTAGAACCATCGATAAACTGCGTGAAAGCCTCTTCTGGGGTGAAAATTTTGTAGATAAAGGATCCAAAGAAAATAGTTAAAGAGGCCCCTATCATGGCAGCAACTACCATGTGATATTTCTCGATTATCAGCGCTATGATGGTCAGGAGAAAAATAAGTAGCATTGGAGTCTGAACTGATTGGGGGATCAATTTAATTACCCTTCAGCCTCTCTTTTCCTCTTGATATATGATATAACTAGCTCTTCTACCCTCTTCTTGAATTCAGAATCCTCTTCTAATGCCCTAAATTCTTCATCGGTTATAGATTCAGGTTTGTGGATTTTTACCTTAATAGAGACACGAATTGCTTTCTCAACATCATTCTTCAGTTTTCCATACTCCTTTATAACAAAATTTATTGGTTTACGCTTTTTCTTTTCCTTCTCAGACTCCACTCAAGACACCCTTATTCTAGTATAAGGGTTTGTAAGTTTAATTTTTGATCAGCATTCAAGCCCTTTTTCTGAAGGGTCCTAGATGACATGTAATAAATCGAGGGAAGAGCTAACAAAGAAAGTTCTACCCCCTTCTAGTTAGTTTGTAAGTGGTCCTTACCCTTACAGGAGGCTCAGGAGTTACGCTTCGTTTTATATAACCAAGAGATTCCAGGGATTTCAACTTATCTGAGAGGCTCCTTGAGCTTATCTCAAGCAATTTCTTGATGCCATTAAATCCTAAAGGTCCCATGAAGAGTAGAACATATAATATCTCAAGAACCATTTCTGAGAAAGGAGATAGAAACTAGGTTTTAGCCCTCTTAATGCATTTCTTATGTCCTCTATTCCTAGCTTCCTTCTCTTAACCAATTGGTTGAGAGTTTCCTCTATTCTATCAATTGTTTGCCTTAACTTGTTTTCGATGGCAAATCTGATGTCCTCCTCTATGCTCATGGTGTGGCTTACCTCACCTAGTTTTACTCTCCGCACTATGCACTTTTTAGGTTACATCTAACAATCTGATTTGATTTTAGCATTAGGTGTGAGATATGAAAGAGAAGCATGACATACTAGTAGCTGGAGGAGGAATTGGCGGGTCTCTTGTATCTTACTTTCTGGCATCTGAGGGATTTGATGTCATAATCGTCGAACAAAAGCATAGAGATGACACTATGAAGGTTTGCGGTGATGCTATAGGTAAGCATCACTTCGATAAAATAGGCATTCCTCATCCATCAGGGAGAGAACTTGATGGGATTTTTAGAGGAGTTAAGGTCGTCGCACCAAATGAAAGGGACGAGATCATAGTTGGAGGAGAAGGATATGCTCTTAATAGACCTGCTTTTGTTAAAAAACTGCAGACAATGGCATTAGATGCAGGCGCAAAGCTACTTGACAGACATGCGGTCTTAAAACCAATTGTAGATGGATCATGGCTTAAAGGACTCGAAGTCGTTGATTTGAGGGCGAGAAGAAGGAGAGAAATTGAGGCAACTGTAGTCATAGATGCTACAGGAGTTCCAGCGGCGGTCAGAAGCAAATTACCCAATGAGTGGTTTGCCTCAGAGAAAGTTCCTCCCGAGGACTACGATGTATGCTACAGGGAGATAGTAGAGATGGATGAGGAAATAGAAACTGGATATGCCACTATTTACCTCTCAACGATAATAGCTCCTGGAGGATATTGGTGGTGGTTTCCTAAAAATGAGAGCATTGTAAACGTAGGTTTAGGCTTGAAAGGAGGTAAGAAAAGCCTAAATCCTGAAAGAAATTATGAAATATACTTAAGATCTAGGATTGGAAAGATTAGAAGGGTTATACATGCTGGAGGGGGGATTTGCCCAACAAGAAGGACTATCTCCTGCATGGTTTGGAATGGTTTCGTAGCGATAGGTGATGCAGCTTGTACTTCAAACCCGATCCATGGAGGAGGGATGGGTCCAGCTATGCTAAGCGCAAAAGCTGCAGCCAAAGCCATTAAAAAAGCTCTTTCCCAAGATAATCCATCAATGGAGGGCCTTTGGAGTTATCACAACGATTACATGGAGCTATATGGAGCAAAACAGGCTGGTCTTGATATCCTAAGGATGTACTTGCAGCTCATGAGCGATGAGGAGCTAAACTTTGTATTTGAAAAGGGCGTAATAACATCCGTTGATGTGGGTGAAATAGGATATAGAGGAGATTTAGGCTCTACACTTATATCAAAAGTCTCTTCAGCAATCAAGCTATTATCTAGACCTTCTCTATTGGTTAGACTGAAAAAGGTGAAAGATTACATGGATAAGGCAAGGGAACTCTATTATTCTTATCCTAATTCACCTGACGGCTTTAAAGCATGGAAGACCCAGGTAGACGCTCTTTTTAGTGAATACAAGGCTTGGTTAGGGATTTCTAGCTCCTGATAGATCTAAACCTTTTGCTCAACAGCTTGTAAGCTTCATAAAGGAATAGAACCCAGACTCCGAAATAGGCAAATAAGCCAATAGGATTTAGCTTCCACGCATCTGAAAAATGCCCATGAGCGGTGTGAATGAAAGCTCGAGTAGAGCCGCATAAAGGACATGGTCTGCCAGTTATGGACCTAAATGGACAGCTTATCCAAGGGAAAGGAAGCTCTTCTTGTCCTGGCTCCATCGGGACGATCGTTGCAAATATTAAAAGAAAAAGAGAGAGAAGAACAGCTATGAGCCTCTCTTCTGTCTCTAGATCCATTTTTATACCGTGATTGTCGAAGGTTTAGGCGCTCTTCTACTATAATACAGCAGAGTAAGGAGAACAGTAAAGTAAGCTCCAGCTAACATGGCAAGTATTGGACCTACGTATCGTATCATATTAAGAATGAATATAACAACAAACTGCACGATTATTACTATGAGCACTTCGAAGAAGTTCCTTTTTACAACGTTATAACTGATTGAAAGAGCTTCAATTGCTCCATAATCATCTACTATTACAGCCTGCAATGTTAAGGCTAATAAAATCGCAGCAATTAATCCGGGTACTACGCAAAGGAATAGTCCAACAACGACTATGATCCCAACGAGGATAGAGGCCACTAACAAGGGAGCAAGTTTTGATATAGTATATGAAAAGCTATCACTAAGATCTATGAAGTTCTGTTCAATCCTTTGCTTTACCATCGCAATCATCCAGCCGTCGAAGATCAGAGATATTATCCTTATAGCTATCAATGCCAAGGCCGACATGATAAGGAGATGCCATGGGCTAGGGACTATAGCTCCAGGTCTAGTCGGCCCAAATGGAGGCCTGAAGCCCCTAAACATGCCAAGTGCTGAAACACCAAAGATCATAAGGATAATCGCTGAGACTACTCCAGAAAGAACTGGTGGAATGAAAATTACCGGATTGCTTGAGCAAAAATCTATAGCTCTGCTGAACAGGGCTCCTAACCCTTCTGAAGGTGGGGGTATTGGTTTTGTGGGTATTCCGCCCAAAGATGCTAGTTCAGCCTCATATTTCGCCTTTAACTCCTTGTAGGTTTCTTCAGAAATTCTTCCCTCGATGAAGGATTTCTCAAGCTTTCTAAGTTTCTCACGAATTTCTTCAGCCGACATTCTATAAAGCTTAACTATCTAAAGCTTTTAAATATAGGAGCTTGATGTCCTTCATGTTTCAACTCAGGCATTGATAAAGGTGTGTTTTTCCTTTAACTCATTTTATTTGAGTTTCTCTTCGCCTAGACTCATCTTTAGGGCTTCTATTTCTTCATTGTTTATCTTCTTAAAGAGAATCTTAGGTCTCTGAATCTTGTGTCCTGGCCTAAGGGTCATCTCTGCTGCTACATCCCAGTTCTGTTCATGCACGGATTCGCTGAGTCCAAGCAAGGACCAAAGTTTTTCCATAGATTCTGGAATAAATGGTTCAAGTACTATAGCAATCGCCTTTACAGCATTCGAAGTTAGGTAAAGGCATGTTTCTCCATCCCTTTCCCAAGGTTGTTTTGCTTGGAAATACTTGTTGCATTCCGCACAGAAGTCTCTTATCTCCTTTAGGGCTTTATCAAACTCTAAGGTCTCCATTAATTTACCTACTTCCGATGGTAGATTTCTCAACCTGTTTAGGAATTCTTCATCCTTATTATCTAGAGGTTTAGGTTCTGGTATAGTTCCATTAAATCTTCTGTAAATGAATGTGAGAACTCTATGGATCATATTACCTATGTTTGCCACCAGTTCGTTGTTTATTTTAGCTTGAAATTCATCTAAATCAAAATTAGCGTCTCTTTGTGAGTAAGAGGTTATCGAGGTCAAGTAATATCTAAGGTAATCGGGTGGAAACCTGTTAAGCAAGTCCCTTAAGCTTATGTACCACTTTCTACTCTTCGAGAACTTCTTTCCTTGTAAAAGAAGGTGTCCTCTTGTAGGGATGAAGTCTGGGAGTTTGTAATCGCCTTCAGCCATGCGCATGGCCGGCAAGAAGAGGTAATGGTGGTATACTATGTCCTTGCCTATGAAATGGTATATCCTTGATGAATTCCAAAATTCTTTTCCGTCTATTCCTTTCTCCTTTAGAGCCTTTAAAGTGAAAGAGATGTACCCTAAATGATTGTCAAACCAACCATAGAGTACCTTCTCTTTAGCCTCATCGAGGGGAATTGGGACTCCCCACGATATGTCCCTAGTTATGTCCCAGTCCTTCAGCCCTTCCTTTATCCACTCCAGTACATAGTTCTTTACATCCTTCTGTAAATGCTCATTCGACTCCAGCCATTCCTTTAGCTTTGAGGAGAATGCTGATAGTTTGAAGAAATAATGTCTGCTACTTTTTCTTATTGGAGGGGTTCCACAAATAGCACATCTGGGCTCTATAATTTTCCCAGGTTCTATTGCGCGGCCACAAACTTCACATGCATCTGAATACTGATCGGTTGCTCCACAGTATGGACATGTCCCCTTAACATATCTATCTGGGAGAAAGCGTTTGCAATTCGGGCAGAACCATTGTTCTGTTTCCTGGTCAAATATGTGCCCTTTCTTAAGGAGATCTAAGAAGAAATGTTGGGCTAATTTTATGTTTTCAGGCGAATGAGTTTGATAGAACAGATCGAAGGAGATTCCCAGAGCCCTGAAATCTTCTTCATCCCTGTCATGCCAGTACTTGACAAATTCCTCTGGGCTAATGCCCTTCTTCTCTGCAGCAATTAAGATTGGTGTCCCATAATCGTCTGTTCCCGAGACAAAGACTACTTCTAACCCTTTTAGCCTACAATACCTTGCGAAGATATCTGCAGGGAGGTAAGTAGAAGCTACGTGACCTAGGTGGATTTCACCATTTGCATAGGGAAGCGCAGCCGTAATAACAACTTTTTTTGACTTGAGTTAAGCCACCCCCTTGGCTTTAGAAGGTAGCGAATTCTTTTAAAAAACTTAACGAGGATTGGCTGACATTTTGTAAGGACACTAAGATTGTTCCTATTGCTATCAGAGGAACCCAAGGCTGTTTTTGAGAGTTGCTTTTTCGCCCAAAACAAGCTAAAAACTACCGCGAATAGGACGCTTGATCTGTCTATAGGAATGACAAGCGATGCTTCTCCTAGGCTTAACGCTTTAAAATAAACCGTCCATGATGACGCTCTAAATAACCCTGTTAGTGCTATATAACTCAAGGCCTTTGCGTCTACTCCAGATAAATCTGTCTTTTTCAACCTAGTTGCGAAAAGAACAGAAAGTATGGCGTTATTACTGCCCTAACAGCCGTAGCAGTAATAGAATCGACACCCTGCACCCCTATTTTCCCTACAATTCTCACTAAAGCAGCAAACAGCGCAGATAGAACTGCACACATCAACCACGCTTACATTCTCTTTCAAAAGCTCTAAAGGAATATAGGTAGTAATCAGTCAGTCTTTTTACAGAAAGCGGTTATTGGATGTAAGGGAAATTTCTATGAGAATTTCCTTTAACACCAAGATCCTCCTGATTTTAGGATTAGGTTGGATGTTCGTGGCATCTAACTCAGGACTAATCTCCTTTGCACTTCCGCTAATCAAGAGTGAGTGGGAGCTTGGAGGAACTCAAACTGGTGTCTTGCTCAACTCCTTTCTAATTGGAATGCTAGTTGGAGCCTCCTTGTTTGGAAGGGTAGCTGACGTTTTAGGAAGGAAGCCATGCTCCATCTTCTCCCTTTCAATTCTGGCGATTACCACAGCTTTTTGTTCAGCATCAAGAGGTTGGATAGACATGGTTTTTCTCAGATTCTTTGCTGGTATAGGGGCTACAGGATACATGGTTTCGGCAAGCACTTTTTTGCTCGAATTCTCTCCAACGAGTGTGAGAGGTAGGTATGTAGCTCTTCTAGAATCAAGTTGGGCGTTTGGTTGGTTGCTTGCCTCTTATTTAGGGAAGATTATTGCTCCCACACTTGGATGGAGGCCCATCTTTCTATTTGGAATCCTTCCTCTCTTGGGTTCTCTGTTAATATCCTTCCTTCCAGAATCTCCTAGATATCTGCTGATAAAGGGAAAGAAAAAAGAGGCTGAAGAGCTGGCCGAGATTGCAGGAGTAGAGCTTAAAGTCGAAAAGAGGAGGAAAGTAGGTCTTTCTGAGTTGTTTTCTGGAGAGTATCTTAGAAGAACGACGATGCTTTGGATCCACTGGTTTTGCATAGTGCTAGCATATTGGGGCCTATTCTCCTGGTTTCCTCAGATCCTCTATGCGAGGGGCCTCTCTCTTATCAAGACACTTCAATACTCATTTATGATAACTCTTGCTCAGATCCCGGGTTACTGGAGTAGAGCTTATCTTATTGAAAAAATAGGAAGGAAGAAGAGTTTGTCGCTCTATATGGCATTAGCAGGTCTTGGAAGTCTGCTCTACTGGTTTTCTAGAACAAACACTCAAGCTCTATCGGGAGCCCTAGCCATCTCGTTCTTCAATTTAGGAGCTTGGGGGATAACATATGCATATACTCCAGAGCTTTATCCAACACCAATTAGGGCTTCAGCCACGGGGTGGGCCAATTCGTTCGGAAGAGTAGGAGGTATATTTGGGCCTTACCTAGTAGGGCTTATACTAGATCTAACAAATAGCTACGCTTTCGCTTTCATAATTTTCGCTGCAGCTCACCTGATATCAGCAGCGACTGTTGCTTTTCTGGGAATAGAAACGATGGGTAAGCCTCTAGAAGAGATTCAGATATGAAAACATTGCGACAGAGATTGTTAGAAAGGGTAACCTCACCTTAAACGGAGAGGTTATTTGAAAGACAAAACTGTAAATTAAACGCCTGATTCAGTTTTTCTGATGATAAAGCAGGCCTGCGTTTCGAATGCTCTGTTTTCTTAATGAAGCTCCCGAGTCTAAATTCGGATGAATTTCTTCTGATTTCATCAGTCTTTTAACGTTGGTTCTGATTGCTTCATAGGTAACTTTCGAAGCACCTATTTCCACAGCTTCTCCTCGTTTTAAACTTGGGCTAGCCTTTTAAAGAAAATCAAAAAGTGGAAATATACTCTTACGCTTAGAAAAATAATGTACCGGGGGCTGCATAGACCTGCAGTTAGCCCATCATAATGGTTTACATAGAATCCTCCTTATTCTAAGATCGAAGAAATTAGTTGAATGCGCTGGTTTTATAACTAAAGCAGTATCAGCCCCTCTTACTGTCCCAGCTATGCATATAACTTCCTTATTAACTGGAATGAGAGCAGCATCTGCGGCCATAACAGCGATTTCAACGCAGACTTTAGTTCCTTCTCCAAAAAGTCTTAATGTATTTGCGATTAATTCTGCAGGACCTATGGTCCCAAACTTTTTTCTAATGTTTCTTTCCACACCGCTTAGAGCATGCGTTGTTGTAAGGATTTTTCCTCCATTTTCTTCTATTCTCCTCCTATATTCATCGAGCAACTCTACCTTTCCTGGCTCCCTGAAGCCAGCTACATGAGTAACAACAACAAGATTATATCCCTTAAATATCTCCGATGCTTTTGCTCCTGTCTCTCCAGTAGTAGAAGCCACAACTATGTCCTTAATTCCATTGGATTCAGCATATTGCTTGCAAATTTTCAAAACCTCATCAGTCCACTCTTTCCCTGGTCTCTCAAAGTACACGATATACTCTCTCATCTAATCACCCTTAATGTTGAAGGTTGAGAGGAGAGGTTATATCTTCCTTAAATGTATTAAGTGAAAAATCCTTCTGATCCTTAGAGGAGGCATATTCTCTTTTGATGTAACTGGGATGCACTTATCGTGCTTTTTCTTTTAATGCAAGGATAACTTCGATATGGCAGGGATATATATTATTTTTTGCGATAGGCATAAATACGTTTTATCATTTTCTAACAATTTTGGATATGACCAACAAGAAAAGTTATTACATCGTATATCCTTCTTATGTACCTAATTCACACTATTCACAGCGGAAACATATGAACAAGCCTTTATTAAATGAGTTTGGAATCCTAACTGAGAATGAAGGCTGAGTTAGACATGAGCGATGAAGTCGTTGCTTTGGAGAAGGCTTATTATGATAAACTCGATTGGGAAGTACAAGAAAACGCCAATATCGACATCTCATACGGAGGTTTTGTGAAATTTCTCTTGGATAAGCTATTAAAAAAGGAATCCGTTCTTCTGGAATATTTACCAGAAAAAGCAGTGAAGATGCATTTTTCCGGAGATATCCACATTCATAAACTCCCTCATTCCCTTTACTTACCATATTGCACGGGCTGGTCTTACAGAAAGCTCCTACTTAGCGGTCTGGTTACCCCAACGATGGTCTCGAAACCTCCAAAACATGCAGATACTGCTGTTTCTCAGCTTGTTAGTTTCTTCTGTACAGCAGCACAGGAATGGACTGGTGCTCAGGCAGTTTCTGCCTTTGATTTATATCTTGCTGCTTTTGTTAAGCAGGATAAGCCTTCTTCAAAAGAGGTTAAGCAGATGCTTCAGAGAATGCTCTTTGATCTAAATTACCCAACAAGAATAGGCTTTCAATCCGCTTTCACCAATATAACAGTTTTACTTGATACAAATAAACAGTTTTTGGAAGAAAATGCGGTTGTGGGCGGGAAATACGCAGGAAAGCTTGGAGACTATCTAGATGAAGCCATTTTAATTACAAAAGAGCTTTTTAACCTTCTTATGGAGGGAGATGCATTAGGTCAGCCATTTAGCTTTCCAATTCCTACTCTAATGGTGACCAGGAACTTTGACTGGAATGGAAGCAGGTGGGATGGTTTTACGGACCTGTTCTTTGAGGCACTTTCTAAGAGGGGTTCAGCTTACCTACTTAATGGTAATGCAACTGATGTTGAGAGTCTTTTCAGCATGTGTTGCAGACTTACTTTAGATGTAGAAAAGGTGAAGAACTTCGAGCTCAAATCGGTTTTAGAGGATGTTGAGGAAGAGCTTAGGAAGTCCAGGGGAGCAAGGGGTCTTTGGGCAGTCCCTGATGCAACTGGTAGCATAGGGGTTGTAACAATAAACCTGCCAAGAGTAGGTATTCTTGCTAGAGGAGATTGGAACAATTTCTTAGCTCTCTTAGATGAGAGGATAGATGTTGCTAGAGAAGTTCTCAGGGTTTGGAGAGGCAGATATAAGCAAAGCCTTGCGAAGGGATTAATGCCTCTTACTAAGAGATATCTGGGACATTTCAAAGGACACTACAGCACTGTTGGACTTGTAGGCCTTCCAGAAGCTGTGGCAAACTTCATGGGCAATCCATCGCTTTGGGATAACTTGGATAAGGGGGAGATCAAAGAAGCTGTCTCTCTAATGAAAAAGATAGTATCTCATGTCAGGAAAAGAGTTGAGGAGTTTGAAGATGAGGATGAATGCCTTTATAATGTAGAAGAGGTTCCAGCAGAGAGCGCCGGGACTAGATTAGCCATTCTTGATAGAGAGAAGTTTCTCAACAAGTTCGAGAATGGAGAATTACTTATTCCAGGAGGAGATCCTGCCCCATATTACAGCAACAGCGTGATCCCCTACTACGCCTCAGTTCCAATTTCGCTTAGAGCTGAGTGGGAAGGAGAGGTCCAGAGAGAGTTTACTGGGGGGGTTATCATGCATCTCTTCCTTAACGAGAGCCCTGATCCAGAGGCTTTGAAAAAGCTAGCTAGGAGGATAGTTGAGAACACGAATGTCGTCTACTTTAGCTTTACTCCTAGCATATCGGTATGTCAGAGATGTGACTGGCATTCTGTAGGCGTATTTGATACCTGTCCTAAGTGTGGTAGCAATCGGATAGATGTCTGGAGCAGGATTGTTGGATACTATAGGCCTATTAGAACGTGGAATGCCGGAAAGAAAGCTGAATTCAAGAACAGAGCGACTTATGGAAGGGAGAGTTGGTAAAGGAGGAATGCAGGGGGACCTTAGGAGGGTCAAAGTTAGGGTAGCTGGGTGGAAGGAGCTCTCGCTTGTTGATATAATAGGAGAGCCTTCCTTTACCATCTGGTTTAATTACTGTAATCTAAGATGCCCATGGTGTCAAAACTCCCACGTTGTAACTGGTAAAGTTATGAGAGAAGTAGAAGTAGGAGAGTTAGTAGATTTAGTGGTAGAGAATTCAAAATTGGTTAAATATGTGCATGTAACTGGGGGTGAACCAACGCTTCAACCAGATGGTCTCGAAGCCCTTTTTTTGCTATCTAAGAAGGCAGGTGAGAAGATAAGTCTCGATACCAATGGAACGAATTGCGATGTGATAAGAAAAGTGATAAGATTGGGGTTAGACCATCTTGCTCTTGACCTAAAGGGCCCCATAGGAAATCCAGAGAAATATGCCGCTATAACTGGTTTGGATCCTGCTAGGGGGAGAGAATTAGTGGAATCCGTTGATTTATCTTTGAGGATGGGGATTAAGGATGTTCCCTTCGTCGAAATAAGGACAACATTCGTTCCTACTCTGTTAAACAAAGAAGATGTCCTTCGAATGGCAGATTATGTGTCTGAACTAGCATCTAGTTCCAAAAATAGGATAGCATACGTAATTCAGCAATACATCCCTTCCGAAACGCTTATAGATCCAACTTTTTTGTCTGTAGAGAAGGTACCTGCCTCATTTCTGATTAAGTTAGGGAAGGCGGTCAAGGAGAGAACTAAACTCGAGGAAGTTTATGTGAGAGCCATAGAATTCGGTACTGTTAAAGTTTAGATGAGACTTCACATACCTGATGTCCTCTTATGCTAAAAGGAAACCGAGACCCTGTGGTCTGACAATACATCCAGTGATAGGCTGTCCCTTTGATTGCTCTTACTGCTATATTAGGGATATGGACATAGGCTTCGAGCCTAAAATTGCTGAAATTAATGGAAATGAGCTTGTTAAGGAGATTATTAGGAATCCATTTTTCGTGAGGGGAAAAATGGGTGTTTTTCTTGCCATTGGTAGTCTGAGTGAACCCTTATTACCTGGTAGGGTTCTTAAGAAAACCATCGATTTCATATTAAGCCTCAAGACGTTGGGAAATCCCATACAGATCTCTACGAAGTGTTTGATTCCAGAGAATCCGGCATTTAGAGGAATTAACGTTCTTGTCACTGTTGTTACCTTAGAGAAGTATAAGCAAATAGAGAAAGGAGCTCCTTCCCCTTTGGAGAGAATGGAGAGCGCAAAAATAGCTTTTTCTATTGAAGCAATTCCAACTCTCTTTGTTAGACCTATAATTCCTGGAGTAACAGATATTGAAATGGAAGAAATATTAGATGAAGCAAAAAGGGCTGGATTCAGATCTGTTGTCTTTGGAACTTTAAGAGTAACCAATTCAACAATAAGCAGGCTTAAGAAAGCGGGCATTGACGTAGAACCCATTCTAAAGAGAGTTAAAACCTTAAACAACTCTCAGAGGTACATAAGAGGGGAAGATCTCAAGGAGTTCGCAATGCAAATGGCTAGGGAGAAAGGCTTAATTGCATTAGGATCTGCCTGCTGTGCTAATGCTTTAGCTCATGGTGTTCCATGCATGGATGTGAGATGGATTTGGGGTAAGTGCACTTTATGTCCAAACAAGTGCAAGGAGAAGGTTCCCAGCGAGGAAGAGGTTTTCGAATTGCTGAAAGAAATGGGTTTAAAGGGCATTGTGGAGGGACACTTGATCCTGCTAGCTAAGGAATCATATAAGAGCTTGAAATATTCTGAACGTTATAGATTAGAGATATTAACCAGAAGAATTGTCCTTAGGGCTAAATAAGTTATTTATTGTTTTTGAAACATTCTTTGGACAAACTTTTTTATGCCAGCTTTGGTCCCAGACCTGATGAGATCGCTGCTAAAGCTTACACTAGTCCTACTTATCATATGCACGCTCTTAATCTTGGCTTTTTTCATGCTCTCTCAGCCTGAAGCCAATATCGCTCCTGATTTTGAATTGGAGACCTTAGAAGGGCATAGTGTAAAGCTCAGTGACTTCAGAGGGAAGGTTGTTCTCTTAGATTTCTGGGCTACGTGGTGCGGTCCTTGCGAAATTCAAATGAGAAACCTCAAAGAACTAAAATCTATGGTGAACGAGGATGAAGTTGTAATCATTTCTATAGATGTAGGAGAGAGCAAGAAAACAGTTCAGAAGTTCATTTCTAAGAAAGAGCTTGATTGGCTCGTCCTTTTGGATATAAAAGGCGCCACAGCAAAGACCTATGAAGTAAGAGCGATCCCCACCATTTTCGTCATCGATCCTGAGGGACAAGAAGTTCGTAGGCACTTTTTCGTAGGGACAAGAAGTTCTTTTGAAAAAGAAGTTCGTAGGCATTACTTCAGCAGAAACTTTGCTCTCAACAATAGAAGCTATTATTTCTGGCCAGCCGCTCAATTTTCTTGGTGAAATATGATGCGAGTCTATGTGGATGAAGTGAGAATAAGGTCTTCAAAGCGATTAGAGATATTAGATATCACAAGCCAGGTAGAAAAAAGCGTGTCAAACTCTGGCATTTCGGAAGGCTTCGTTGTTATCTGGGAGCCACATACTACTGCCGCTATAGCAGTTAACGAAAACGATCCCGAACTCTGGCATGATATCCTGAAGACATTTACTCAACTAGTCCCAATACAAGGGGATTACAGACATAATGCTAAGTATAGTGGGATTGCTCGCGAGCAAAACGCTCATGCTCACATATTGAACTGTTTGAGCGGATCGAGCATATCCATACCTTTAGTTAGAGGTAAGTTGACTCTTGGAACGTGGCAAAGAATACTTTTCATAGAGTTGGATGGCCCTCGGCCTAGGAAAGTGATCTTAGAGGTCGTTGGGGAGTAATAGCTTGGACAAAGCCCTTGTCCAGATAGAGGTTTAAATAACAACTTTCCATTCAAAAGCTGGGAGACCTTCGAATTGGAGGGTGAAGAGAGGGTAGAATTTAAGCCCATTCCTGCTAGGGATCTCCTAGTCGAAATCCTTTCGACATCTGAATTAATGATCGATCTAGCATATGCTTCAGCTCTTTTTAACGATGAAGATCTCGCACAAAACGTGGTAGAACTAAGTGAGAGAATAGATAGGTTATGTCATCAACTAGCTATGATAATTGCTATCGCAGCTAGAGACAAGGAAGATGCAGAAGCGATGCTGGGCCTGTGGGTACTAGCTTCTAACTCAGATAAGATGTCAGATGCAGCTACAGATGTAGCTTATACTGTCCTTAGGGGGCTAGGGATTCCAAGAATAGCTTCGGAAGCATTTGAAGAGGTTGAAGAGAGGATAGGCAGGTACTCCCTTAGTGCAAACTCTATCTTAGTTGGAAAGAGTCCAAAGGAATTGGCTTTAGAAGGCAAAATAGGAGTTGATATAATAGCCCTTAAGAGAGGCGAGGAGTGGATATTTGATCCTTCAGATATCGTAATGTTGCCTAATGATCTTGTATTAGTTAGAGGGGATCGTGAGAGTCTTTCTGCATTTAGAAACATAGCTTCTGGTGAACTTAGGGAGTTCATGGTTCCCCAGCTTCCTCCCTTAGGAGAAGAGGAGGCTAAGACTCCTGAGGAGAAACTTGGAAGTATGCTTGCAGATCTGATCGACTTAGCTAAACTTTCGGTAGATCTAGCTCATTCAAGTTTTCTTTATTTCAATCCAGACTTAGCAAGAGAGGTTGAAAAGCTAGAATTGCTAGTTGATCTACTTCACACCGACTTAGAGCTGGAGGCAATAAAATTGGGAAGAGAAAAGGGAATTCCTGAAGAAAAAGTTCTTGGCCTTCTTAGGCTAGCTTTAGCAGCGGAGAACATAACTGATGCTGCTAGATCAATTGCAGAGGTTGTTTTAGGAGGAGTAAGGCCTCATCCTATAATTGAGCAAGTTATGAGAGAAACTGCGGACATCGTCTTTATGATAGATATAAAGGACGGAAGTAAAGTTGTAGGACTCAGCCTTGCTGAACTTAATTTGGAGGAAATGGGTCTTAGGGTTATAGCTGTGAAGAGAGGTGACAGGTGGATATACAAACCAACACCCTCGTTTGTGTTGGCTGGTGGAGATCTTGTGGTGGTCAGTGGATACAAGGAGGGGAGGGAAAGCTTCGAGAAAATGATTCTTTCCGGAGTAGAAGGGATGTAAGGGCCTATATATGGCAAATTTCCAAAGAAGGACTATTGTCATTCAAATACTTTTTAAATGATTTAGAGGTCAAGCTTCTTTGACCACGGAGGAGGATGGATCATTGAATAGAGGAGGGGCACTGGCATGGGGCAACATTGACTTACAGGAAGAACCAATCCAAAAGTATGCTTTCTACCACTACTCAGTCGCTACTAGCTCTTACTTTCAATCTAGGTAGCGTTTTTGCTGGAGGAATTGTGTCTTTTTTGTCTTACGGATTTATTGAATCTCCATGGATCTTAGCACTTTTTCCTCCCGTCTTAACTATACGTGGAGATATAGGAGGAATTCTTTCTGGGAAGCTAGGGACTATGCTAAACACCGGGAGGGCTAGAGCGTCTTTTACAGGAAATACCAAAGAGTTCTACCTTTTACTCAAATCTATATTTGTTCTGGCCTTTTTAGACACGCTAGGAATGGGTTTTTTCTCCTTCTTCCTTAATTTAAGCATAGGACATGCAAGAGTAGATCACTTACTCATTTACTTGTTCCTGCCAACCTTCGTTTGCCTAGCTTCGGTCGCTTTAGCCATGCCAATTACGGTAGTCGTTGCTATTCTAAGCTTTAGAAGGGGATTTGATCCAGATATAGTTGTGTATCCTGCTGTTTCCATGATGAACGATATTATAGTAGCATCAATCTTTTTCATAGCGGTTAAGGTCATTGAAAGAGGGCTTCTATCTCTCTTAGCATTGTTTTCACTCCTTTCATCAGTTTTGGTTTTGGGTTTTTGTAAGATCCACATTACCGAGTCTTTCTTTAGAAAGACTATTTTAGAAGGGGTTTCTAGTGTCTTCGCTTCCAGCCTTTTGGGAAGCTTTAGTGGATCGGTTCTAGCAAGATTTCGACTTAAAATTGAGGCTTTGCCTGGGCTGATTGCTGTGTACCCTGCAATGATGAGCGTTCTTGGAGGAATGGGATCTATTATAGGATCGATAACCACAACTAAGCTAGCAATCGGGCTAAGTAGTTCTATTAAGCAGAGAATCCAGCTTTTTGTAATGGATGCTGTTGCTGTAGAAATTTCAGCATTTGTTTTATTCAGCTTATTAGGGTTTCTAGGAGCATCCTTTTCTGGTGAATTAGTACGTGGCACTGCCTTCACTCTAATAAAGCTCTCACTTTTCACTAATCTTATTGGCTTTTTAGCAATATCTCTGCTATCCTTCATCGTAGCTGAAGGAACATTCAAAAGGGGATGGGATCCAGATAACTTCGTTGTACCAATGGTTACTTCATCTGCTGATCTTATGACGACCCTTTTCCTGTTCTTAGGTGTATATTTGCTTAAGTAGTTGGAAACCTTCTTCTCAGCAATCAAGAACAGTTTAATTTATTTTTATACGTGTTAAATTCATCAGAAATAAATCTTTGGTCACAAGTATCTTTGTTTTTAGCTAGAACTACCCTAACAGTGCCTATTTCCATAGTTCTAGGTTTAGAAAAACGAAGGTAATGTAAGCTGATTTCTCTACAAGCGTTGTTAAGAAAAGTTAAAAGTTGTAACTAATTATTTGCGACATTGCGATGAGGATCATAATGCTTGGCCCACCAGGCTCGGGCAAAGGAACCCATGCAACGATAATCTCCAAAGAGTTCAGCATTCCTGTTATAGCATCAGGCGAGATCTTTAGAGATATTATCCGGAGGGATGGTCCTCTTGCAGAGAAAATTAAGGGATATGTGCTTAAAGGCGAGCTTGTTCCAGATGAAATCACTATAAAGATAATTATGGATAGGCTTGAGATGCCTGACTGCGAGAAGGGATTTGTTTTAGATGGTTTTCCTCGTAATCTAAGGCAGGCTGAAGCACTAACAAGGTGGTTAGAAAAGAAAGGCCTTAGCGTTGATTTAGCAATTTACCTTAAGGTAAATAAAGAAGAGCTCATTAGACGCCTATCTTCCCGCAGAATATGCGAGAAATGCGGTGCAATCTATCATTTAATATTTAACCCGCCTAAAAATGATGAGATCTGCGACATCTGTGGCGGACACCTCTACCAAAGAGAGGATGATAAAGAAGAAGTGGTGAAGAGAAGGCTTGAAGTTTATGAAAGAGAGTCTTCTCAGCTCATCGAATATTATGCAAAAAGGGGGGTGTTGAGAGAGGTAGATGGAACTGGCACAATAGAAGACGTTCAGAAAAGGATCAAAGCAATTTTAAATTGTTTTAGAAAGGAACTTGCCTCAGACCTAAATGATGGCTACATCAACAGAAATGAGTGACCAAAAATCAGAGTAAAGACCAAACTAGATTTTCACTGTGTTAGAGATCAGAACTCAACACGTTTTTCTGACAGAAGATTAGGTAATTATATTTCAAGAATTTCTCTTTCTTTTTGCTATAATTTACTTGCCAGCAACTCTCATATCTCTAATTCTGCAAGAAGGTGAAATGGTTGACCCTACCTGCCTCTTTTCATCTCCGATCAAGTCGATCTTAGTAAGAAAGTCCAATAAGTTAATGCCAAAGCCAGCTTCTTTGAGTCCTTTCGTTATTTCACCATTTTCTATGAGAAATGCGCAGGACATCAGCCCACTAAATTCTCCATTTGCTAAGTTTGGTCTATCTCCAGTTTCCTTGAAAAGTATACCTTTCTTGACATCTAGGAGTTCTTCCTTTTTTGCTTCAAGGCTCTTTGCTTCCAAGATTACGTTATGAGAATCTATGGACGGTAAGGAGTCATAGCTTCTAGATGCATTCCCGGTGTTTTGGACTCCTGCTTTTTTAGCTGTATAAGAATTGTGAATGTAGCTCATTAAAGATCCATTAAGAATTACTGGCGTTCTCCTTGTGCTCACTCCTTCTCCATCGAAACTAACACTAGCATACGCGCCAGGAATTGTCCCATCGTCAAAAATGCTTATCTCTTCCCTTCCTATTTTCTTTCCAAGCTTACCAGTTAGGAAAGACCTTCCATACTGTACATTTTCCGCATTGGCTGCAGAGGAAACCAGAAAGCCTATAAAAGAGGGCATCGCTACTGGATCTATTATCACGTCATAATATCCGGTCTCCACCCTAACAGCTCCTAGGGATTTAATGGCTAGGCTTGCTGCCTCTTTTCCAACCCAGCTAGGATTAATCTCAGAAAGGTGCCTGCCTTGATTAAACTCATAGCCAGCACTCATATCATCTCCATCTTTTGCTGAGACATAGGCGTAGATGTAGGTTTGAGTTAGATCATCGGCTCTCTGGATGCCTAAGGAATTTATGACGGCCATGGTGCCTGCTGCGGAGAAGAAGGCTCCTCCAATGGAGTAAACCTTTTTATCCACCCTTGCCGATTCAACCATCTCCTTTATCATCTTTGCCGCGTCCTCTACCCCAAGTTCAGCTATTCTTTTGTCAAAAAGCTCTCCTACCTCAGAAGGCTCTGTTGGTTCTGGAAAGGACTTGAAGTCCGGATCTGGAGGAGAAGCTCTTGCATTCTCAATGGCTCTTCTTGCAACAATGTCTGTTTCTTCAAACTCAGTTGAGTAGGAGAAACCAATTTTCTTTCCTATCGCAACCCTGATGCCTATGCCTTTCTCAACTATGCTTTCAGCCTTTTTCACCTCGCCTTTCTCAACAGTTATCGAGAGTAATCTTCCCTTGTATAGAAATGCTTCAGCCTGATCGACCCCTTCAGATAGTGCATTCTTAACAGCCATCTCTCCAAAACTTAGAAGTTCATCCTTACTCATCTTAGACCACCAAAAATCATTCTCTTTACCCTTATGTGAGGGGAACCTGCTGTCGTAGGAACCCACTGTCCCCCCTTACCGCAATGGCCTATCCTCATCTCCAGATCGTCGGCAACAGCATCGATGTTGTGTAAAACCTCTAATGTCATGCCTGCTATGGCTACCTCCCTTAATCTCTCTACCAATTCCCCTTTTCTGATCAGCCAGCCTTCTTCCGCTTTAAACATGAACTGGCCCTTCGAGGGCTCTGTATAGCCGTAAATTCCCCCTTTTGCGTAAATTCCTTCATCTATTTCTTCAAGCAACTCCTCAAATTTCCAATCACCTTTAGCTATGAAAGTGTTGCTCATTCTAACGATTGGCGGATTACTGTAGCTCATTGATCTGCCGTTTCCCGTACATTCTTGCCCCATCCTTGAGGAAGTCTCCAACGAATGCATGAATCCAACGAGTATGCCCTCCTTTACTAGGTATTTCTTTTTTGAAGGAGTTCCTTCATCGTCGAAGGGGTAACTTCCATAAAGGTTTGGCAATGTTGGATCATCAACTACGTTTACTAATTTTGATCCCACCTGCGTTCCTATTCTCCCTTCCAACACGCTCATCTTTGCCAAAACTGAATCAGCTTCAGTAGCATGGCCAAATGCTTCATGAATGAATATACCAGCCAGTTTCTGATCTAAAACAGCCTTATATTGGCCAGCAGGAGCAGATTTGGCACTTAGAAGCTCTACAGCTCTTCTTGCAGCTTTCTCACCAATAATTGCTGCTTTATCGCTTCTCAAAATTTCAAAACCGGCAGTTCCTCCAATGCTTTCAAATGCCCTTTCTGTAATTCCAGCTTCGCTCGCGAACACGAAGACATAGGAATTGACGCGTGATATCTCCTGCTCAACCTTCGTTCCAAAGCTGTTTAATACCCCTTCATACAAAGTAACATCATTATAGCGAACTGTGACGTTCTTTACTCTCTCGTCTATTCTTGCAGACTTCTCTAGCTCGAGTGCTTTTTTCAATTTTTCCTCAATTGGGACTTTAGAAGGAGGCTCGATTTGAGGGACTGATGCCTTTCCTTTATAGCCTTTTCCCTCAAGCTCGAACTTTTCTTCCTTTAAAGACGCTGAAAGCTTTGCTAATCTCACGCTGTCCTCAACAGCTCTTGTTAACAGATCTTTACTTTTACTATGAGTTACGGAAAAACCCCAAGCCCCTCTATAAAAGCTTCTAATGCCGTATCCCCTCTTTTTACCAGTAGACAGAGTCCTTACAGTTCCGTTAACTATCTCTATGGAGGTAGTTAGTATTTCTTGCTCTCTTATGTCAATGAAGTCGGCTCCCAGATCTAATCCAATTGAAATAGCCTCATCTAACTCCATAAGAACCTATTTTGGATGGAAGTAAAATGATTTAAACTATTTCATCAGGAAAGAGCACATGGTGTATTCTTGTGAGTAAAGATCTAACTATTCCAGAAAAAGCGCTACACTGGGCTATAAAGCTCTTTACTTTCTTAGAGATAGAGCTTGAGCAGAATGGGGACAAAGTTTTGTGGACAATGGAGCAAGTCGGTGATAGGCCTAGTGAATTCCAAATATCTTGTTCGTTTGAGAGAGAATCAATGAGAATTTTCGTAGGAACCAACTTCACAGGCAAGCTAAAGGCAAGGATAGGAGGAAATATCTTATCTGGCTCTAAACTGAAACAACTTATGGAACTCTATCTTGGACCTCTAGTCTCTTATCTTGAACAGGCTAAAGCAGAGTGGATATCAACTAGACATCAAGAAGATCGAAGCTATGGAATAATAGAAAGTTTGGGTACAAAGAAGTTCAAAGTTGGGAAGGAAAAAGTAAAAGCAGAAGGCTTCAGGTTTGTACCCTCAGGAGGAACTAGAATAGCTTTACCCGTAATCGATGCTGAATTTTGGATTACAAATATCGAAGGAGAGGATGTCCTTATACTTTCGAATGTACATCTTTCTGGACCGATAAGCAGATCCTACGTCCGTTTAAAGAAGATGATTCTAAGAAAACCCAACGCTCGGCTTTAACCAACAACTGAAACTTCTCCTGTAACCCTCTCTTTAAACCTTTCACTGCTAAATGGCTTTAAAGACATTGATAGAGGCTCTCCTGTGATGTACTGAGCTAACAAGACGGCACACATAGGAGCTACCATGAAGCCGTGACCTGAATAACCGTTCATCTGTAAAAATCCTTCAATTCCCTTAACGGGTCCTAAGATGGGCTTTGCGTCCGGAGTCACGTCATAAAGCCCTGCCCATTGCCTCAATATTCTTATGGGTTTTAGAGAGGGTACATATTTCCTCAACAATTTGGCCATCCTAGTGACAAATCTGAAGCTTGAGGTAAAATTAAAGCCAGGTTTCTCCTCAGGATCTCCCCACCCTCCTATTATGCCACCCCTCATCGTTTGCCTGAAGTACACATTATCATGAAATGAGATAACCATTGGGTCTAAAAAGTGAGATATGGGCTCTGTTATCAAAATTTCGTGCCTGTAGGGCTTATTCGGAAGTTCTATCCCCACCATTTTAGCAATGAGAGGAGACCAGGCTCCTGCTGCGTTAACGACAAACTTTGATCTGGTTTCCCCTCTGCTAGTTATTACTCCAGCTACTCTTCCATCTTCAATAATTATCTTCTTAACCTCAGTAAACTCATATATGCAAGCACCAAGCTTTCTAGCGTTTTCAGCGTATGCTAAAAGCGCTTTTGGAGGATAAGCATGACCATCTGTAGGACAGAAGGTCGCAGCAATAGCACCGATGCTCTCAACATCAAGTTCTGGAACAATGTCATTTATTTCGCCCCTCTCAAGCCATTGAACATCGAGTCCCAAGCTTCTCTGCAGTCTAACGTTCTTCTCAAATTGTTTTACTTCATCTTCATTATGAGCAAGAATGAGGTATCCTCCTTGATAGTATTCTATGTCCCAACCAAGTTCTTCTTCCATCCTCTCGAATATTTTAACGCTCTCCATCGCCAATCTGATGTTTTCCTCCGTACTGAATTGCTGTCTTATTCCGCCACCACATCTTCCGGTGGATCCAGCACCCAAGAAGCTCTTCTCAAAAACAGCGACCTCTACTCCCCTCTTTGAAAGTTCATAGGCGAGAGCTATCCCGCTTATTCCTCCTCCTATGATAGCTACATCTACTCTTTCCTTAATCATCAACCTCTACCTCCGCCAACTTCGCTATTTCAACCGGCAAGATGGGTGGTCTAACCGTAGGCCATTCTATCTCATCCATCTTCTTTCCAAGCCTTTTTGCAAGAATTCCAGCAACAAGTCTCATACAGGTTCTTCCTTGACAGTGACCCATCCCTATCCTAAGGTATCTCTTAAGCTGATCTAAGGTCGTATATCCCTTATCGATTGCTTCTAATATTTCTTTTAGTGAAACATCCTCGCATCTGCATACGATCTCTTCTTCTTGATCCTCTTCCCTCATAGCCTCATCCCTCTCACTTCCATGAAGAGTTTCCTAGGAATTTCGATCGTTACTGCCATAGTTTTGTCCTTAGACTTCAGTACTTTGAGAACTTTTGCCTTGGCAACAGGAGATCCTTTCCTATCAAGAGCAGTTACCTCCTGCCCAACTTGTGGTTCTGGTAAGAGTTCGTAAGGAATAGTGACCCTAGCCTTTTCTCCAACAAGCTCGATTAGAAAGATCGCCAGTCCAGGACAGATTAAAACGCACTGTCCGCATCCTGTGCACTTTTCATAATCTATCTTAGGAGGGATCGTAATGCCTTGCTTTATTATAGCGCCAGAGGGACAGGCCCACCCACATGCGTCACAAGGAATTTCCTCTAAGCATTCTATGACAGCAACTGGCCCCTTTTCAGCTCTATCTATGGGAGGAGTCACCTTCTTAACTTCCTCCGTTGATAAGATCCCAGCTTCTTTCATTGGATCGCCTCCATCATCCTCCATATCCTCTCCTTTCCTTTTCTTGGCTTCTCCCCAAATGGACTCCTTCTAAACTCGGATATATTCCTCTTAGCCTTATCCTTTATCCTTTTTGCTTCATCTGGCTTATATCCTAAAGATAAGGCTGCATCAGCCCCGGCAATTTTTCCTTCTAACATAGCTGTGGTCGCCTCCTCTATTCCTGAGGAATCTCCAGCAACATACATTCCCGATATCGTTGTTCTAAGATCTTGATCATGAATAGCTACTTGTCCTCCGAGTTCTGGGATATAGGCTAACTTACATCCAGCCTGAGCTGGAATTTCAGAGGCCGGAGTCAAACCTACTGCTAATACTATCATGTCAACCTCAATTTTTCTCTCCGTCCCCTGTATGGGATTCCAATTCTCATCAAGTTGCACTATCTCGGCCGCTTCGACAAATTCCTTACCAATGGCCCTTTTTATGGAATGTCTCAGGTATATCGGCACTCCAAGCCTCCTAACCTTTGCTGCATGAACGAAATAACCCCCAATCCTAGGCATAGCCTCTACTATTGCCTCAACACTTGTTCCAGCCTGAATTAATTGGTATGCTACTATTAGACCAACGTTTCCAGCCCCTACTACTAGCGCTCTCTCTCCTGGTTTTATACCGAAGACGTTCATCAAAGTTTGAACTCCGCCCGCTCCATAAACTCCTGGAAGATCGTTGTTGGGAAAAATGAGCATATTCTCCCTTGCTCCAGTACTCACAATAATCTTTTCAGCTCTTATTACCCTAACCTTAGGTTCGACAACAGAAGGTACAAGAAGAACGTGTTTTTCTCCTTCAATGTAATCCGCTACAACAGTAGAACTGAGAAGCCAGCTTCCTCCAAGTTCTTTGAGATCCTTAAGCAACATATTTGCTATCTCTATTCCGCGAACTCCCGCATAGTTTTCTCTAGAACCAAAGAACTTATGGGTCTGCTTTATTAACTGACCTCCCGCCTTAAAGTTCTCATCAATTACCACTGTGCTGCATCCCAGTCTTTTAGCTGTTATAGCTGCAGAAAGACCAGCTGGCCCTCCTCCTATCACAGCCAACTCGACATCAAGTTTTTCCACTTCAAGATTCTCGTTGAAGCTAGAAGGAAGTGTTCCTAGTCCCTGTTTTTGTCTTTGAACGTTCAAACCATCTCTTACAGGCACTATACAAGTTCTAACATTCGGTATTCCATTTACAGTCATCAAACAGGAAGAACACTTTCCAACCCCGCAGAACCATCCTCTAGGCCTGTTTCGTTTATAGCTCCATGTGAAAATTTTTAGGCCAGATGCATAAAGTGCAGCAGCTATGCTCTCCCCTTCGTAAGCTCGAATTTTCTTCCCTTCAAATGTAAAGACAACTGGCTTCCTCCTAGGAAACTCAAGAATCGGATGTTTCTCTATTCTTCTGTTCAAGGTCACCAAATTGTTTTACCATAAGGAAAGAATAAAACTTTAACAAAGTAAAAACCAAGAAGAGAAGTGTTAGCTTACCTCTTCATAGGAAAGAGAGGAGTTAGGCTTGCTGCTGATTCCATCAATTCCTCTTGTTCCAATTTAGTTATCTCCCTAAACCTTTCTGCAGCATTTAAAATTAAAGGGATTAATCTTGGATCCCTGCAGAGGCTACAGTAGTTACCCCTTGAGATAAGACAAACCGCAGACATAATTCTATTTCATCCTGTTTATCGAAGGGCTCATACTATGTCTGGTATTTCCTTCTTTTGGTCTTCCAAGGCCCTTTTGCAAATACCTTTATGGCTGTTGTTCCTAAATCTCTTTCTTCTGATATTCTAAGGAGAGGCTCATAGTCATTCTCTTTACAGCAATGCCTTCGAAGCACAAAATTTAGTGGAAACATGATCGTGTTGAAATCAAATCTTTCCAGAGCCTTAATAATTGTAGGCTGTTTGTGAGTTGTTATCCCAATATATCTTATTAAACCCGTTTCTTTGGCCTCTTTTATGGCTTCTAGCGCACCTTCTGGCTCCATCACTCTTTCAAGATCATTTTGATCATCTAAAGCGTAAATTTGATAAAGATCTATCCATTTGACATCGACCTTTTTAAGCTTAAGAGTAACTTGATTTTGGCCTCTTCTTTAGTTTTTTAGAGTTTTGCAGGCTAGAAAAACCTCATTTCTCCTTTTCTTCAACCAAGGCTAATCCTTAGCTCAGCTTCACCGTAACTCGGTGCTACATCAAAGTGATTTACTCCGTGAGAAAGTGCAAGTTCTATGTACGGATCTGCTTCCTCCTGTGAAATTCTTGAAAAAGCGTAACAGCCGAGGGTGATTATACTACTCATATTTTCTGTCCGTCCTAACCTTCTTCTTTTCATGAAAAATCTAGGTCAGAGGGGAGTTTACATATTCGATCTATTTACTCCCTTTTCCTCGAGCGAATTTGTCCCTTGTGTCAACAGTTGCTTAATTGCTCCAATGAGTCGATATGTAAAAGCCTATTTCAATAATCTCCTTTTACATTTTGCAAGAATTAAGGGCTATGTCACCCTGTTTTTGGCCAAGCTTACCACATCATTAGATGACAGAGAGATCATCTGAAGGAAGAAAAGCTCCTCTTTTTTATGAAGGGTTGTTAGGTGGTTATGTGTTAACACATAATTTAATCCTCCTAGGCTCTCTTGCCAGTCTTCTAGCTGGATTAGCTACAGCAATTGGAGCATTTCCCTTGCTTTTCACCTCTAACATTTCAGATAAGCTCTTAGATGCGGCGCTTGGATTTTCAGCAGGAGTAATGTTAGCTGCCTCAGCTTTCAGCCTATTAGTACCAGCTATTGAATTGGCTGGAATAGGAAGAGTGGTACTTGGTTTATTGGTAGGAGCTATGTTTGTAGATATCGCTGACAGACTAATCCCGCATGAACACATCTTTAAAGGGTATGAGGGCCCTCCTTCCAAGCTGTCTAGGGTTTCCCTAATGATTTTGGCAATTACAATCCATAATTTTCCTGAGGGAATGGCTGTAGGAGTTAGTTTTGGTGGAGAAGACATAAGTACTGGTTTGGTTGTATCACTAGCCATAGCAATTCAGAACATACCAGAAGGAATGGCTGTTGCCTTTCCTATGCTAAGAGAAGGCTTCAATAAGAGAAAAGCGGCCTGGTATGCTGCTTTAAGCGGTCTTGTGGAGCCCATAGGAGGGTTATTGGGAATCTCACTCGTCTCAACAGTCAAACCCATTCTACCGATCGCAATGGCTTTTGCTGCTGGTGCAATGATATTCGTGGTTAGTGATGAGATGATTCCAGAAAGTCATAGCAGGGGTTATGAGAGGATCGCTACCTTCGGTGCAGTAATGGGTTTTGCAGTTATGATGTTCTTGGACAACTTATTCGGATAGTTATTAAGAACCCAGATCTTTCTGCTTTAAGAGCTTTTTGAGCTTAAAGACATCTTTTTAAGCCCTGTTTGGCTTAAAAGTTTGATATAACATGCTGAAGCTTAAAGTTAGACCTCTTGGATTCCCCGTTGGAAGACGTCTCATCCTGATAAGCGAGAAAGATGCAGCCAGCCAAGGGATGAGGATGAACGACAGAGTTAAAGTGGAGTACATGAGAAAAAGAGCTTCTGCCTTTCTTTCAGTGTCTAGAAGTCAAGTAGAACCTGGTGTTGCAGCCCTTTCGCAAGAGCTTATGGAAATTCTAGAGGTAGAAGAGGGTGATGCTATAACTCTCTCCATAAGTGGGAGACCTGCTTCCTTTTCGTACATTAAGAAGAAGATGGAGGGAAAAAAGCTACTTCCAGATGAGATAAGATCGATCATAGAAGATGTAGTAAACTATAACCTAACAGATCTAGAGATAGCTGCATTTCTGCTTTCTCAAGAGTTCCACGGTATGAGTATGGACGAGATAGAGGCTTTAACTAAAGCCATGGTAGAGACGGGAGAAAGAATAGATTTTGGAGGACCTACTTTTGAGAAGCACTCCATAGGAGGAGTGCCTGGGAACAAAGTTAGCCTTCTTATAGTGCCAATTGTGGCTTCTCTGGGAGTTTTAATACCCAAGACATCTAGTAGAGCCATTACAAGCCCTACTGGGACAGCAGATACGATGGAAGTGCTTGCTCCAGTTGAGTTCTCAGCTGAGGAGTTTAAAGAGATAGCCCTAAGGGCTGGAGGAGCTATCGTTTGGGGAGGAAGATTGGGGCTTGCTCCAACAGACGATATCTTCATAAGAGTAGAGCATCCTCTTGGAATAGATCCTAGAGGTCAGATGCTAGCTTCAATAATGTCGAAAAAGCTGGCTACTGGAACAAAAGCACTAGTCGTTGATATTCCAACGGGAAAAGGAGCTAAGGTAGAGACTGTTGAAGAAGCTGAACTCTTTTCAAGTCAGTTTGTGGAACTTGGAAGGAGATTTGGGGTTAGAGTTCAGTGCGGCATAACTTATGGGGGTCAGCCAGTAGGACATGCGGTAGGACCTGCCTTAGAAGCAAAGGAAGCATTGGAAGCCCTTCAAGGAAAGGGTCCAGCAAGCTTAATAGAGAAATCAACTTCTCTAGCAGGCCTTTTACTGGAAATGGCTGGCATTGCCGCAAGAGGGAGCGGTAAAGAGTTAGCCGAAGAAGCTTTGGTTTCTGGAAAGGCCTTGAAGAAGATGAGGGAAATAATAGGAGTTCAAGGAGGAAACCCAAACATTAAACCAGATGATATCCCTGTAGGACAGTATACGGCTCAGATACGCGCACCTTGCGACGGATACGTCACGGATGTCGATAATCAATCCATAAAAGAGATAGCACTAGCTGCTGGAGCTCCTGTTGAGAAAGGAGCGGGAGTTTTGCTTCATGCGAAGGTTGGATATAAGGTAGAAAAAGGAAATCCGTTGATGACGATCTATGCAGAGAGAGAATCTAAACTAACGGAGGCTTACAATATAGCTATGCGAACGAAGCCCATTACCGTCGAGGGAATGCTCCTGAGAAGGATACCTGACTATATCTAGAAAAATTTTTAGCTATTTTAATCTAAATTGAAAGTGCTTAAGCTTAAGAGTTCGTTTATAGGCTTAAGAAAGCTCTTTAAGAGCCCTATCTACAGCATCCTTTGCTTTTTTATAGGTATCCACAATGTTTTTAGCAATTGGAGTCAGCTCTGCCTTACCTCCCCCTCCTCTTCCACCTCTTCTTGTAACAACAAGCTTCTCCCCTATTATCCCTTCTACTCTTCTTATGTGGCGAATTGCAACTCTATAAGGGATATTAAGCTCTTTTGCTGCTTTAGAAATGCATCCCAATTTATCTATCTCCTCAAGAAGCCGAACTCTGCCCTCACCTAAGACATGCTTACCCTTTATGATTAGCATTATCTTTACAGCTACCTTCTCCGGTCTAGAAGGGCCCATCTTCTTCTAAAATATTAGTTAATGTAATAAACTCACGCTTTAGGAAGTTGCAATGGATCGGTTAGAATAAATAAGACGTTTATACTTTCATTATAGGGCATGAGATCCTCTTCTATCGAATCAAATGCTTTTGAAATGCTTGCAGAGCCAGTCAGGAGACTCGTCGAAGAGAAAGGGTTTATGGAACCAACAGATCCGCAAGCTAAAGCTATAAAGCCCATACTGGAGGGGAAAAACGTTCTTCTTATAGCAGCAACCGGAACAGGTAAGACTGAAGCCGCTTTTCTTCCTATATTAAGCAAGCTTCTTGAGGAAAAAAGGGTGAGAGGCGTCAAAGTATTGTACATAACTCCACTGAGAGCTCTGAACCGAGACTTGATGGATAGACTCCAGTGGTGGTGCAGTAAACTAGATCTCTCGATTGGAGTGAGACATGGCGACACATCCATAAGAGAGAGGAGGACTCAGGCAGATATGCCTCCAGACATCATGGTAACGACACCTGAAACTTTGCAGATAATGCTTATTGGTAGAAAACTGAGGGAGAACTTACTAACCGTAAGGCACGTTATCATAGATGAGATTCATGAGCTGGCCGAAAGCAAGAGGGGAGCTCAGCTTGCTTTGGCCCTTGAAAGGTTAAAATGGTTGAAAAAAGGTGATTTCCAGATAATAGGTCTATCAGCAACGGTTGGTAGTCCAGAGAAAGTTGCACGCTTTCTCATCGGATCTTCAGACTCTTGTGAGATGATATACGTACCCATTGTAAAGCTAATGAAGGTAAAGATAGCATATCCAAAGCCAACCCCAGATGATGTTAAACTTGCATCAAGATTATACACCTACCCGGACGTTGCAGCCAGACTCCGTTGCATGAAGGAGATTGTTGAATCATCAAAGTCTTGCTTAATATTCACAAACACAAGACCTATGACAGAGGTCTTAGGAAGTAGATTCAAGCTTTGGGATGTTTCCATACCTATAAATGTGCATCATGGATCCTTAGCCCTTGAAAGCAGACTTAGAGCAGAGAGAGGCCTTAAATCAGGGACACTAAAGGCTTTAATAGCAACCTCAAGCCTAGAACTGGGCATAGATATTGGATCCATAGATATGGTAATTCAATACAACTCCCCTAGACAGGCTACTCGTTTAGTCCAAAGGGTTGGAAGGAGCGGACACAGGATAGGGGCTGTTTCAAAGGGGACAGTTATAGTTCAAAATCCTGACGATGCTATTGAAGCGCTTGTTGTGGCTAGAAGGGCTATGTCAGACGAACTTGAACCTGTAAAGATTCCTGAGAAGCCTCTTGATGCTTTAATGCATGAGATAGCTGGCTTTCTCCTTACAAAGAAGAGATGGGCTGTAGAAGAGGCATATGCCATAGTTAAAGGAGCATATAACTACAGAAATTTGAGATTTGATGAGTTTATGGAGCTTTTGAGGTTTATGGCTCACATGAGAAGTCCCTTCCTTGGGCTCTCTTTTAAAGAAGCTGAGTTCTTCAGAGTAGGCCCTCCCGAGAGAATTTACACATATTATTTCGAGAATCTCTCAATGATACCAGATGTAAAGCAATATTTGGTAATAGACCAAGATACAGAAGAGCCTGTTGGGGTCTTAGATGAGCCATTTGTAGCTGAGTATGGGAAACCTGGGATTAAGTTTGTAATGGCCGGAGAGGTTTGGACAGTTGTTCAGGTCTTCGAAGATCGCGTATATGTGAAAAGCGCAAAGGATCCTTTAGGAGCCATTCCAAGTTGGGTGGGAGAGGAGATTCCTGTTCCTTATGAGGCAGCCCAAGAAGTAGGATTAGTTAGGAGATTTGTGGAGGAGAAGTTTGAGAAGGGAGACGGCCTTTTAGAAATAGCAAAGGAACTATCTGAGAGATATGGGTCTACGCCAGATTTCATAGCTAGAGGTATAGAACTTATTTTCGAGCAGTGCAAGTTAGGCTATCCCGTTCCAAACGATAAAAGAATCGTTGTTGAGGCTTACAAAGATTTGGTTACAGTCCATGTCCTTGGAGGAACCCTCATAAACAGAGCACTTTCTAGATTCCTATCAGAGGCTTTAACTGAGAGATTTGCAAAGCCAGTAGCTGTAAGTGAGGACCCTTATAGGATCTACCTTAAGGGTCAGGTTTCTCCTGAGGAAGCTTCAACGATACTTAAAGAGGGGAGTGGACCTGAAATTGCCCCGGTTGTCAGAAGGACCATGGAGAAAAGCGGCTTCTTTAGATTTAGGATAACACAAGCCGCCAGGAAGATGGGGGTGTTGGAGAAGGAAGCTACCTTAAGCAGAGAATTTGTTGATAATCTGATAGATGCCTTAAGAGACACTCCTGTCTACAAAGAGGCCTTTAGAGAAGCTGTTGAGAGAGACATAGATCTTAGGGGAGCAGGGAGATTGTTAAAGATGATAGGTGAAGGAAAAATCGAAGTAATCTGCTTAGGAGAACTCGAAAAGCCGACTCCTATTGCAAAGATAGGAATAGACCTCATGACAAGCAGGTTAGAAAGAGTTCCTTTAGAAAGAAAGAGGACTTTGAAGGTAGCCAAGATGAGAGTAGATCTGCTGAGCCAGTCCAGAACATTTGCGTGCCTTGAGTGCAAGGGGTACATTGAAGAGATTGAGCTACACAGGTTAGATGATGTGCTAAGGTGCCCAATATGCGGTTCTAGGCTCATTGGCATGGCTGATGCAGATGAGTTTGAGGTCGGGCTTGTTCTAACTAGAGCTAGAGAAGGGGCACTTAGTAAAGAAAGCAAGAAAATTTGGAGAGATTTGAAAAAATCTGTTTCTCTAATATCTAAATACGGTAAAGTAGCGGCCATAGCGATAGCAAGCGGTCTTCCTAAGAAGAAAATAGACAAAATCCTAGCCGAGGAACCAAGGCTTTCCTCGAGATTTTACGAGCTGATCTATGAAGAGAGAAAGGAGTTAGCTTTGAGTAGATTTAGAGAGAAGTGGAGATTAGATCAATCATAAAAGACCTTCTCAAGCTCCACAAACCTTTTAACGTAGAGATCAGCACCTTCGATATTACTTCTTACCACCACAGTGAAACAACCAAGCTCCTTACCAGCTAAGACATCCCAAGGAGAATCTCCAGCGAAGACGGTACTTCTAGGATCTGCTCTTAAACGATTTATTGCTATTGAAAGCTGCTTCTTTCTGTTTAGGGAGTATTCCCTTGTTATGAGGAACTCAAAGAAGTTAAGGACCTCAAGTCTCTTTAGCGTTATCGTGGCTGGCTTTAGGGACTGAAATGTAATTAGCGCCATCCTTACTCCTCTTCTCTTAAGTCTAGAAAGCATTGCCTTAAGTTCTGGGTCTGGAGAGGCATCAAGTGCTGCTCTAACTTCCTCGTTCTCAACAAGCTCGAATGCTTTTCTTCTAAGCACTTCATTTCCTTCTGTAGCCTCTAAAATGCTCGGTCCAAGTGGTTTGAGGGGATGATCTGTCCTTAGTATTTCCCTTACCTTCTCTCTCACCTCGTCCCAATCTATGTCAAGCGTAACTAAGGTTCCATCCATGTCCGTCACGAAGAACCTATAGCCTCTCATTTTTCTTCACTAAGAGAAGAGTTAGCCTCCAGGAGCTCCGTGGAAAACTGAGTATTTCCACATCATTTCCCATAGGCTTTCTTCCTTTAAAGTCTCAGCTTCAACTATCATCTTGTCTATGTTTAGAAGCAACCTGTGGTGTCTCTTCTCATCCTTAAGGATATAATCTATGAGCAATCTCATCTTTTCATCCGTTATCTGGTCAAGTAGCGTTGAATAGGTCTCCATCGCCTTCTTCTCAAGTTCTATATGTCTCTTTATTTGTGTGCCAATTCTCTCTCTTTCTTCTTCGGACAAAAAGATCTTAGCTCCCGATATTAGAGCTATCATTGCCTCTAGCATATTTGCATGTTTCATGGAGTCGAGAGCTATTCCTCTTATCAATTCCCGTACAAGAACGTTCTCTATGCCCTTAACACTTTTGTTTCCTTCCTCTACAATCATATTCTCCAGATCAACCTGTTTCTTCAGGAATGAGATGAGATCTTCTCCTTTTAATGCCAATTGATAACCCCTACTGGCCAAGTGCTTTGAGAACAAATAAACTTCTATAGTAGGTTGTTTGTGAGTCGGGTTTTTGGATCCTTATCAAGCGACTACTTACTCATTCTATCCTAAGAATATATTAGATCAAGCAGGTCCAAGCTTTTTGAAGATCGGATCGTAGAATGAATCCTAATCTAATCTACTTGATTTCTATACCCAACTTCCCTGCTATGTCTGTTAGAAAGAACTTAATAGCGTAAAGAACAGCATTGAACTCGGATTGGAAGTTATTCATGTTTAACCCTTCTAAAGGGATTGATTGGGTTGTTCCTATATTTCCCTCCTCATCTATGTCGTATCTAACTTCCGCTAAATTATAATGAGTGTTCAACAGTTTTTTGTAAAGTTGAAGCTCTTTTTCTCTGGGAACCATAGATTTCGGTAGTATATAGCCCCTGATAATCAGCCAAGGTCCTGCTGACCAAATGCCCACGGTAAATGGCTTGTCCTCTATGGACCAGCTACTCAATATTAGACTTTTTTCCTCATCTAGGACATACTTAACACCCATTTTATCCAAAAAAGATCCTACGGTTTTTAGCACCCCAGAACTCACGAACTACACCTTAACTACTTTAGGATTTTGCTGAATTATAAGTTTATACTTTCAAAATTATCTAATTACCCTCTGTTTCCCTACCTAAAAGCAGATTCATGAGTTTTTGTAGATCTATCTCCACTCTGCTCCTCCAACCAACAATAACTCCGTCCTCTTCACCAAGAGAAAGGTATCCCAGTCTAAAGAATCTCTCAGTTATCGCTCTAGCCCTCCAAGAAGGTATTTTCTTCTCAAGTAGCTCATCTATCTCCTTTCTCTTAACTTTTCCTCCTCTTGAGAGGATTAGAGAGAGGCATGCTGTTAGTGCTGCCATTTCATCTATCCTCCATCCAGAACCTCGTACCTCAGGCCAGTCTGGAGGGTCCTTAAAGGTTATGAAAAAGCTGCTGTAAAGGAAATCTTTCTCGTTCTTAGGCTTCCCTCCTTCCTGCGAGATCGTTTCTATCCTAAGACCTATCCTTTCCAACTCCTTGTTAAGTAGGTCAATTACCTGAAGGTAGTTCTTTCCGAGGCCCTTTTTGAGTTCCCATCCCTTGACTCCTGGCTTAGAGTGAGTTCTGAAGAAGAGCATGTGAGCCGCTCTCTTCAACTTAGCTCTTAGCTCTGCCTCCTCCGACATTCCTCCTTTTCCACCTCTCCTCATCTATAGGTATTGCGAGGGAAACCTTAGTACCTAGTGGTTTCTTCAAGGGGACGAGCCACATCTCACCAGAGAGAGGATCTCTCCTTATTGTTGCCCTCCCATAACTACAAAGGAAACTAACAAGATAGGCTCTTTTTATAGTCTCTTCAAAGGTTTCAGCTCCAATAAACTCCCAATAAGGAACTTCTCCTCCCCTCTTCTTGGCTTCTTCCTTTAGTCTCTCTTCCTCAGATTCCAGGAAAGATAAGAATTCGTCTTCGGAAGCAAATCCTAAAGTTGCTAGATCAGAAAGAGTTAGAGTTCCTGTCCGTTCCTCCATTTCTCCTAATTCTAATCTTCTTTCCTCAAGAGCAGGAAGGGTCCTCCAATATTCCACTGCCTTTTCCAGGAATAGTGGAGAAACCCCTCTGGCCTCTACAATCGGCCTCCAACTCCTCCTCAGCACATCGGCAAGGTCTTTATCACCTAGTTTCTCTATCTTTAGAAGGACCAAAAGAGGGTCTAGGAACATAAGGGATGATCTATATCGAATCCATTCTTCCTGCTTCAAAATTACTGAAGTAAGGCCTAAAACTGCTTCTAGATCTAAGTAAAACTCCTCTTCTGTCTCCAATTCTGGAAGCAATTCCCTCAATTTCCCAAATAACTGGACAACATCGACTTGAAAGGGATCCGCCTCCTCCTTTATAGCCTTCTCGCATAAGTCCAAGATCCTTAGCAAGATCTCCCTTCTCTTCTTTAGTCTAGACCTCATTAGAGGCACCTTACTTGTAAGTGATGATCAACACCAGTGAATTGACTATCGTTAATAAAGGATGTTACAATCTCTAGAACATGAATAAGAGTTAGTTTGACTAATTAGTGGAAATTTCCTGAGGCAGCACAATCCATAAAGTAATATCCTTCCTTAGGGAAAAAAGAGCTCTAAGTTCCATCCTAGTCAGAAGTAGGTCATGATTCCCTTGATAAGAAAGTAGCTAGCTTATTTATTTCAAAAAGTACCATGCCGAGCCTTGCGTCCTTAGAACATACCGCGGTTAGAAGAAAACCAGAACTAGAGGGAACTAAAACGATGAACCCTTCAGAACCGGCTACCAAAGCTCTTTTGAATTCTCCCCTTTCTAATTCTTCTGTTATCCTTGAAGCAATACTAAGCAGAGCAGAAGACATCGCTGCTACTCTCTCTTCTCCTGCACCAGATGGTAGTGAGGAGGCCATTATCAGGCCATCCATCGTAACCAGAGCTACTGCCTCCATTCCGAGCGTGCGTTTTACAAACTGTTCTAAAAGGGAGTTAATATTAGAACTAAGCGTCGGCATGAATAGCCACCTGAGCCGGTGAAGTGATTCTTGAAAAAATAAAAGTTTGAGGGAAGATTTCCATGAGGAAAGGCTTCTTGTTCTTCAAATAATCTTATTCCTATTGCTTAGGCACTGTTCCTTGTAAAGGAGATATTGCAATTTAAGTTAAATTTGTTAAAGAAATTTAACTAACTTCCCGAATCTCCGATGCTCCTTCAACATTTTGGACTACGATGATATGTGTGCCCTTCTTTAATCCCACCAGTCTTCTAGGAGTAACAAAAATGCTCTGTCCTCCTGCTTCCTTTAGAATCTCAAATATTTGCTCGAATATTCTTTCCCTATTGGCTGGATCCATGTGAACATCAAATTCGTCCACTACTCTTATTGGAGATTTCATTTGTTTTTGAAGGGAGAGGAGAAAGGCTATAATTGCAGTACTTCTTTCTCCTCCGCTTTGTGTGAAAGGATCTAGTTCAGCAAGGGGGGATCCTCTATAACCTACGAATATTCTGAGGCCAGCCTTCTCAACATCCTCCAGATCCGTTAGTCTGACCTCTCCCTTGGCGTCAAGCCTCTCAAGTATGTCGTTAAAAGTCTTATTTATCTCACTTACTAAGGACTTAAGTCTCCTTCTCCAGAGTCTACTTCTCTCCTCTAGTTCCTTGATTGCTGCTCTTTTGTTCTCCGCAAGGATTCTTACTTTTTCTCTGAGTTCTTCAAGCATTTTTGAATAGTTTAGATACATTTGCTCCGTGTCATCTGAGACATCGGTTAGTGTAGAGAGTCTAGCCGAGGCAAACCTTATCTCTTGTATTATTTCATCAGGAGATCTTTCTGTCTCTACTTTAGGTCCTAGATTCTTAGCTTCATTTTCGATATCTAAGAGTTTTTGCTCGGCTTCTGATAATTTTCTCTTAAGTTTTGATATCTCACTTCTAATCATCTTCAGCCTGAACTCACTTAAAGCTCTCTCGACGGATGCTTCTATTAATTCCTCCTGTTTCTTGAAGAACGATGATTTTAGGGCCTCTACTTTAGCTCTTGCAGTCTCCACGCTTTTCATCGCTTCTTTTATCAATTCTCCTGAGGATGCTTCCATTCTACCTAGCGCTCTCTCCTCGATGGAGAGATCAAGGAAGGCCTCCTCTAAGGACTTCCATGATTTCTTTAGCTCTTCTCTAGCTTCTTTAGCCGTTTTTTCTGCTTCATTCAGCCTTTTTTGCAGTTTATTGGCTTCTAACTCTCTTTGAGCTATCCTGGTCCTTATCTTCTCAACATTCTTCAGTTGTAAGTTCCACTTTGACCATGCCAGCTCAAGTCTCAGCTTTCTAAGTTTTTCTCTGAGCTCCCTTTTCTCAAGCAATCTACTGTATTGCTCTTCCCAGTATCCCATCGTCTTTTCGCTCTTTGATAGCAGCTCCTTTAGGGACTCTTCTTCACTAACGATCTCCTCTAACTTTTTTCTAGCATCTAGAATCCTTTCTCTATATTCGTGTAATCCAGCCGCCTCCTCTACCAACTTCAACCTATCTTGTGGAGAAAGACGACTGAAATCGCTTACCATCCCTTGATGCATTATAATCAGCATGTTGTTAGGATTTATTCCAAGGCGAGAAAGTCTGTAGACAACTTCCGCCTTATCTATCGGTTTGTAGTCCATTTCAAACCAATATGTTCCGTCAGATCTCAAATATCGAGATATTCTGACCTCATCCTTTCTCGAAAAGGGAATGGGCCTCTTTCCATCAACTGGCCTATTATCAAGCACTACGGTAACACGAGCAACATTTTTTCCCCTTCTAATTAGATCTCTGAGCCTTCTGGACCTCTCAGTGTATGTCTGACCCATTGCGACAGCTATTCCAAGGATTATTGAGGACTTTCCAGCTCCATTAGGGCCAGTTATTATGTTAAGACCTGGTTTAAGCGGTACTCTTGAGTATTCGTATGACATGAAGTCCTCTAGCACAACCTCCTTGATGTAAGTAGATGGCATCGTTGGTCTCCTTGATAATACGTTCTCCTACCTTGGAAGACATGAACTTATCCTGACCTAAAAAGAATTTGTAGGTCTGGGTTCGTCCGATGTCATGCTTATTTTCTTCCTCCCCATCTCTTTACTACCATTATATCCTAATTTGCCTGTTCAGACCATCAACTTATCTATAAATCATCATCTAGAGAATGAGATCATGAATATTCTTTATTTTTATGTCTCGTGCTTGAAGGCCAAAATTTGGTCATGAGAAGAGCATGGATTTTCACAAGATATTGTTTAATATTATCTGTGAATTTCTACGTTGATGGTTTTAGCAGGAAAGCTTTTCAAGTTGGAGGAAAGGGTTCCATTAGAACTGATTGCTGAAAAATTGAAAGATTGGAAAATGGAAAGAGTTGAAGAATATGGAGGACAGGAGATTAAGTTAATGAGTGAAGTAAGAGAGCTTGACTTCAGAAAAGACCTCTTGTGGGGGATTTACTCTGAGGACAAGGTCATCCCAACGACTTATAGAGGAGAGCTAAGATACAACCTATTCACGAGGGAGTCAGGCTTCTTTTTTACCGAGAGAGAAGGAATAACATTGCTTTTTGTTGTTGAAAAGTGGAGAATAGCGAATAACATAGCCTCAAAGCTTGGTGAGATAATAATTCCAGGACCAGGAGCCGTAGTAGAGGCTAAGATAACTCATGAGACTCTAAAAGAGCTACATGAATCCAATCCTGAGGCTACTAAAGTTATATATTTCGATCAGGTCGATTTGCCAAACATAAATAAGCTGGCCCTCTATGGAAATGCTCTTCAAGATACTACATTATATCACGAATACCTCAAACATGGAAAAATCTGGTATGTTGTCTTTGAGGATAAGAAGTACGGATTGGTTGTTGGGCTAACTAGAAACTGTGTTGTGACTATTTTCAGTAAGATAGATGAGGAGACTTTCATCAACTATGTACTTGAGCGCATAGTTCCTTTGATGGAGCGCGAGTAAATCCTCTAGGATTTTCATAGAATCCTTAGATTTGCCTTGAGCCCTTTTTGGTTTTTTGCGCCAAGATAGCTCCCGTAAGCACGAGGATCATGCCTATTATCTTGTTAAAAGATAGGGCTTCGTCCAAGAATAGCATAGAAAGCAGGGCTATTTGAATTAACATAGTATTCTGCAGGATTGATGTCTCAAAAGCCCTAAGTTCTTCGAGAGAACGAATCCATAATGTAAAGGCTATTGCTGTATTCACTATCCCTAACCACAAGATGTAAATCCAAGATGACTTGACAAGCCTTGTTCCCTCAACTAAAAAGGAAAGGAGCAGAAGAGGAACGCTTCCTAAACCCATTGAGATTGTCGTTCTTGACAGGACATCTAACTCTTCTGATGTTCTTTTTTCAGCTAATACCATGTAGATCCCCCAAAAGAGGCCAGAAATGGCTGTTAGAGCTATACCTAGGGCTTTATCCCTTGATCTTAGCTGTATTTCAGGAAAAAATAGATAGTAGCTCCAATTAATGAAAGAAAAAACCCAGTCCACTGCCTTTTTCCATGAGACCTCTTTTTCACGATCCATGAAATGAGAGCAACAAATAGGGGATTGAAGTTCGAGATAAATGCAGAATCGGTTGCCCCAAGATAAAGTAATCCTAAGAACTGGAATGCTGGCATTCCTGCATATCCTGAAAGCCCCAAACATGCCAAATAAGCCCATTGCTTTCCTTCTATTGAGGGAAGGGCTCTCTTAGTCAAAGTAAAAACAGCTAAGAGACAAAGAAAGGCTAGAAAGTACCTAGTGCCCGCAAATAGAAGGGGACTTATGGTCACAAGCCCACGTTTTATCAAAATGTAAGAAGAAGACCATAGAAACGTAGTGATAAGAGCCTCGGTGAGAGCAATTGTCCTTTTTGATGCTGACAACTTAGATCGTTTGGATAGGATCTTACCTCTATTTATAGGGGAGGCTTGCTTTAATCACTTCATTCCTCTTTTCATTGCTTGATATTTGGCCTTAACTTCTAATTCTATTAGAAAGATATGTAGAGCTCTCCTCTAGTGCTATCTTAATGGCCTTTTCCATCAAATCTATTGACATACTCGGTGTAGGTTTATCTTTCTTTGCGGCTAAATCCGGTGTGTGCGGAACGTGAATAAAACCAGCAAGAGAGTGCATTCCAAGCTTATCTATCGTTCTTAAAGAGAGGTACATGACAAAGTTGCATAAGTACGTTCCTGCAGAGTAAGATAATTTTGCCGGTATTCCACTCGACTTTAGGCGTTCTAGAATTCTTCTAGTAGGTAAAGTTGAGGGATATGCAAAGGGACCCTCCGGATCTATTGGTTCGTCTATTGGCCTTACACCATCGTTATCTGGAAGTCTTGCATCGATTATGTTCACGGCAACCCTTTCTATAGAGATAACAAGTCTGCTGGCGGCCAGACCAGTGTTAATTATGATATCGGGCTTTATCTGCTCAATCCTTGATATAATCTCTTTTCTAGCTCTTTTAAAGGCTACTGGAAGTAGAAATGCGTGGATCTCCATGCCATTTACTTTTTTACCATCTAATATGCTTACAAGCCTTTCAGTTGGATTTCCCGGTTCCTCACCCCACTTTTCGAATCCGGTAATAAGCGCCTTCAACTCTTAATGCACCAATTCCTGTTTCTGCTATGAAACGATAAAATATTATTCAAAAGCCATAGTTTAATTATCTAGGGAATTAAGAACCTTTTTGCAACTTTCCTAATTGAGGAGAAAGAATCATTAAGTGATTCGGAGAACCGCGGTTATATCTAATCTTCTAAGGCTTTATCTTCTATTGACAGGAGGATTGAAGGACATGAATAGGGAGTCATGAATTCCTTTCTCTCATAATTTTCATATGGATATATGAAGTAACCCAACCAGCAGAGATAAAGACGGTAGCAGGCAATGCTCCAAACCTTTCAACAACCGGTATCATTAACCCTAGGAATATAGCGATATGAATAGAGGTTACTAATCCAGCTCTTCCACCAAACTTTTCCCAGTTTCTAACTGTAATTAGGGATGCTACAAACAAGTCACCTAGACCAAATCCTAAGTAGCCTCTTGCAGGATAGGCTGGCAACAATAGCATAATCGGCAGTCCAAGCTGAATTCCTTTTTGACCGACTTCTACCATCATCTTAGTGCCAAATACGTGTATGATGTCAATCAATGTAAGGATGGCAACGAATGCTAGGGAAGACTTCCAGGTAAATACGTTTGCTAGGATCAATGAAGCCCCAAATGCTAAGACTATCGCAAATAAATTCAGAAGCTTTAAGTTCCAGAAAAAGAAGAAGCATACATAAAAGGTGCTCGGCAAAATCACAGAAATCCAGCGGTTCCCAGTTATAATTAATGAAGTTAGATTGAGAACAAAACCTATTCCTATCATAGAAAGAATTAGAAGGAGAGCGCTTGGAGATAGGGCTAAGATAACGATGGCACCTGCCAAAACAAGAGCTAATGCTAGCGCATCTTTGACCGAGAATTCTCCCTCTTCCAAAAATTGCTTCATTCTGGGCTCTAATCGAGGATAAGTCCAAACTACAAAGTTAAGGAAGATTAAAGATACCGTTGGGAGGATCAAATCTACCTGCATCTTTCACCAACTGCTAACTTTTGTTCTTACTAAATAAATCCCTGCATATTTCGGCAAAGATCTGTCAATTGATTTGAGCTATCTACATTTCTCAGAAACATAAACATGCTTTGGTCATCAACAACGCAATTGCGGCAATCTCTATGGCCCCAGAAACTCTTATCTCTCACTATGTTATTCATTGCTTTTTTAGTGTCTTTATGATCCTATTTAACAGATTTTGTTCGAATCCAATGCTTCGATGCCTCCTCCGAGTTAGGATCAAGGCTAAGGTTTATGCAGCCTATTAATAAGATCACCATTTTGTAGTGATCTTCCATCTATTATGATCTGAAAACCTCTTCTTAAGTTGCTCTTATGCTCTTCAACCTCCTTTTTAGGAAATATTCATTTTAGGGAAATGTTCTCTAGAAAAATAAAAAGAGATCTTGCATTTTTGCTAAAGGAGTCTTTTAAAGAATACATGCAACTTCCCTAGATGTACAGCTGTGTGCAATCATACTTAGAGTCTTTTAATCTAAAGGATTTACTAACAGAACTCAAGATAAACAATATTGAAAACTATCTTAGTCAAGCTAAGCATTTCTCATTAAAAGAGGCCCAAAAGAGAGATAAGATTTTGTTAGATTACTTTGGGCCAAAAGGTATCGAGAGAATAGTGGATTCTGTTCTAGAATCTTTAGCTATTCCTCCCAGCGATAGGTTGCTTGACATACTTGATGTTGGAGCAGGAACTGGTCTCCTAACTGAAAAAATAATGGATAGGATCAGATCTTTCTTACCAAATGCTAGTTTTTTTGCGATGGATCTAACGCCTGATATGCTTAAAGTTCTTGCATCCAGGAGAAGAGATATAATTCCAATTATTGGAATTATGGAGAAAATAAGGGAGAGTGTCCTTTACTCCTCTCGTTATTTTGCTCTCCCAGATAAGTTTGATGTCATTATCTCAATCCTCACACTACATCATGTTAAGGAAGTTAAAAATGCTTTTTCTAGCCTAAGAGAAAGTGTTAAGCCAAGCGGCCGAGTTATCATAATTGACCTTTGCAAACACCAGTTTGAAGAATTTAGAAGAGAAATGGGTGATGTTCACTCAGGATTTGATCCTGTAGAGTTCCAAAAACTTGCTGCAAACTACTTCTCCCAGATATTAATAGAGAGAATGCCTGAGATCTGTTGCACATCGTCTGGTAGATCTATAGAATTGTTTAAAGCTGTTTTAATGCCTTAGCCCATTTATTGAATCAGAAGTTATTCTAGAAATTCAACATCATCGATTATCCCATCAGCATCGATGTCCACGCCCCTAACTACTTTAGCTATAACTTTTGGATTGAAGAAATTTCCGCTTTGAACCTGATCCAAATGCCTTATGAAACCCAACACTGCAGCTCTTGTTCCCCTGAAACCCATTCCAGCAAATAGGAGGATCTCTTTATCATCCTTAAAGGGGCTGTCTATCCTTGCAATAAGACCTACCTGCTTTTCCCTATAGATTTTCCTAGATAGAGATGAAACTATGCTCCACTCCCTAAGTTCTTCAGAGTAGTCGAAGAATATTGGTAGGTGCTCGTTTATCTTAGCACTGATTATGTTAGCCTTTGGACCACCAACAACTACCAAGTTTTTCTCTAGATCAACCTCTCTTACTTGTGTATCTAGCTTATAGAACGGTATCCTATAATCTCTTGTAAACTGGCCAAAGAACATGGCAAGATTTATCGCACAAAAGCCATCAGAGGCCCTAGAACGATACTTTCCATGTGGATCTGGACTTCCAAGGATTATGAGTGAGTCAAAAAAACCTTCTCTTATGAAGGGCCGTAGAAAATCTATCTCAGCAGGTCTGGCTTTAAAGTCCTTGATAGGCTCTGAGGGGAATAGCTTCATGGATATCACGCTTGCTACGGGCTCATATATCTTTGCTATGGCTCCCGATCTCTGTTCTGTAGCGACTACACGCACTAAGCCGGCGGCTTCTAGCTTTTTTATGTTATAGTAAACAGTCTGTTCTCGAACGTCAAGGCTTCTTGCTACATCCATGGGACAAGCTGGTTTCTTCCCTAGTTCCTTTAGTATTTTCAAAGCAATTTCGTTTCCAAGAATTGTAATCATCTTCGGGTCTTCGATAAGGAAAGTCTTGTATGCATTTTGGCCTTCTTCCGTTCTTTCAACGTAAAAGCTCATACATCATCACTTTTCCAAGCATTATTGTCAAGGTTCAAATATTATAATGTTGGTTATAATAGTTTTGAGCCTCTTGCTTATTCGTTGTACTTTAATAAAGGAAGTGTTATTGCTCTAACTTCAGAGGAGTTTTTGTTTAGCCTTTCTTTCAGACAATCTGAGGAAATTGGTGACAATTCAAGAGCAAATGGTTGTTGAGGAGATTAAGAGAAAGATAGAGGAACAGCACATAAAGTTTCTGATGTTAAGGACAGTAGATCTTTCTGGTAGACCAAAGGGGCTTTTTATTCCCTCAGAGGATCTTAAGAAATCATTGGAGGAAGGAATAGGTTTTGATGGGTCTTCTCTGGAACTCATAGGAATAGAAGAATCGGATTTATACCTGAAGCCAGATCTTAGCAGCTTCTTTACCTCAATGCATAAGGGAGAGATCATAGGAAACTTCTTCTGTTATATTCTTAAGCCAGATGGCAAGCCTTTTGAGAAAGATTCGAGGCAAATATTGAGGAGATCAATGGACTTGCTTAGAACAAAGGAATTAACCTTCAACGTAGGTGCAGAAGTCGAATTCTTCTTGCTCAATGAAAGCAAGCAGCACGATGATGGTGGTTACTTTGATCTGACCGAAGACAACGCAATGGATATCAAGATTAGATTCGCAAAGGCCTTATCAGAGGCAGGGATAAAACCTGAGGCAATACACCATGAGGTTGCTCCAGGACAGCACGAGATAGATTTTGAATTTTCTGATGCGCTTAAAACGGCGGATTCTATCTTAATATACAAAGAAATTCTGAGAAATATCGCCTCTGAATTTGGTTTGCGTGTAACTTTTATGCCAAAGCCTTTTGAGGGAATAAATGGCTCTGGAATGCACCTTCATATAAGCTTATCTAATCTAGATGGAGATAATCTATTTTGGGATCATGATAAAAGTTCGATCTCTAAAATGGCAAAGCACTTCATAGCCGGATTATTGGTGCATGCAAGGGCTTTATCTGCCTTTGTAGCTCCAACCATAAACTCCTATAAAAGGCTGGTTCCGGGATATGAGGCTCCAGTTTACATTTGTTGGGGATACAAAAATAGATCTGCTTTAGTCAGAGTTCCAACTTCTAGGGATAGAGGTTTTAGAATAGAGTTCAGAGCTCCGGACCCATCCTGTAACCCTTATTTAGCTTTTACTGCCGTACTTGCAGCCGGAATGGATGGAATAGAGCGAAGTTTGGATCCAGGAAATCCCACAGACTGGAATGTGTATGAGACTCCTGAGAAATTCAATACCTTGCCTTGTAACTTGAAGGAAGCCATAGATGAAGCGAGAAACGATGAAGTTCTCAAAAAATACATAGGAAAGGATGTCTGCGATACTTATCTCGATATGCTTGAAGAAGAGTGGGCTGAATTTTCTAGGTCTGTCACCGATTGGGAAATTAGAAGATATCTCTATAGAGTATAAAAGGACCTTGGGGGATCTGTTTTATTGTATGATAAATTACCTGGGCATTTATGAAGGAGGATTTTTCCCAAAATAGATGCAAAAAAGATATTTTGCCACAATTCAAATGATATTGCTTGCTAAAGCCCTTAGAAGACTAATAAAAAGGTAGAAAGAAGGGATTTGATAAAGCTTTTCTTAGCGATGCTGTCTTCGTTATTGGAAAGCTGATCTTGCTTGTTGGAATCCTGAAATCTTCTCTCTTCGAAGATATAAGCAAAGCATTGAAGAAAGCTATTTCTGAAGAAGAGAAATCTTAAATAACCATGCCTTACTCAATGAGAAATCATTCGTCAAAGGGCACTCCTATGATAATTTGGTGATGCTAAGTGCCAGAAATAATTGAGAGCGTTCCTACCTATTTGGTGATAGCTTTAAAGCTATGCGCCATTCTACTCGCTACTACAGTCATAGAGAGACTTCTTACAATGTACATAAAGAAGTATGCAAGCAGGGTACGATTATCTCCTACCGCTGAAAACGCTTTGGCTACTCTAAGCAGATTCATCGTTGTGCTTGGAGGGATTGCTGCCTTATTTGAGCTTGGAGGTCTCCCAAGCGATTGGTTTGTCGGTTTTTCTGCGTTAGCAGGAACGGCTATTGGTTTTGCTTCCACTAAAAGTATAGGCAACTTTATCGCAGGACTATACGTCCTGATTTCACGTCCGTTCAATATAGGAGATTACGTAAGAATGGGAAATATTGAAGGTATAGTTGAGGAAGTATCAATCAATTACACTAAGATCCTTACTCCAACCCTCAGCCATGTATTGATCAGCAATCAGGATGTCATGGGACTCAGGATAACGAATTTCAAAAGGAAAAGTGGGAATTTAACTTGTTATATGCTGCCTCTTGAGTTTCCTAGGGATTTTCGGACTGAGAGAATAGAGAAAATTCTTGATGAATTAATTTTAGAGTACGAGGAGAAGCTTCCTATGAAGCCAGAGTATGCCATGACAAGCTTTGATAGATTGTCAAAGCGATATCACCTTTACATATATGTCGAGGATCCTCAACAGCTCTTCTCAATACCATCTGAAATGCTTAGGAAAATATCTTTGAAATGTGATCTAGAGGACATCGTGTCCTAAATTTCCTTTACTTCGGGCTCTTTTAGATAAAGAAGAAGTGGTATCATTGATAACTCGATCAAAATAACGACTACAAATGGATATGCTTCCTTCTTTGCGTAAAGGAAGCCGCTCAAGGCGTATGCTATGACAGAAGATATTCCACCTGCTATAGTCCTAATGGAGAACATCCTAGCTCTCCTCTTCCTTGGAATAACGTCGATCCAAATCGCTGAAAAGCCTGGTTTCCAAAAAGCATCTCCTATAACGCTTAGAATCCAAGAAATGAGAACTGCTTCAAAGCTCTTAGCAGTTAAGAATATCAGATTTGAGATCACCCATATGAAAGGTGTTAGTCTCATTTGCCTTACTCTTCCCCTTTTATCTGCAATCTTCCCTGTGTAAAGGCTGAGAGGAAAATACAGCAGATTGTAGACTGCACCAACAATTCCCCACTGGAACTTACTTACTCCTATCACGTAAAGGGCATATAATAGCCAAAAAGCCCCTGAGATTCCAGATATTATCCCAAAAAAGATTTCTAATGTTAGAAGCACTTTTACTGAGCCATAAGCCCATGAAAAGACCCTCTTTAGGCTTGAAAGGGTCTCTTTGAAGGACATTTGCTTAGGCGCTTCTGGTTTTCTCTGCAAGGTTTCCTTCATACCGAATCTAAGAATTCCGTTTACAAAGTAGACAAATGCGTTGACCACTAAAGCAGCCCTTAGGCCCAGCAACCCATATCTTTCGTAGAGATATCCGCCAAAAAGCGAGCTTATTGTGCTGGGAATTGCCCAAGAAATGCCGTTAATTAAAGAACTTCCAAAGGCCCTTGAATCCGGTGGCAGAGAATCTTGGTATATTGCCGCAAGAGCTGGATTGTACATGTTTCCAACAGCAACGGATATCGCTGTTGCGAAGAAATAGCTCTTCCAATCCCCAGATATTGCTCTAATTAGGTTTGGAAAACCTACAAGAAAAGTCCCCCATGCAACAAGTCGTTTCCTTCCTCTTTTATCAGCTAAATAACCTCCAGGAATTTGAACTAACATATTGATTAGGGTGAAAGCAGAGTTCATCATACCAATTATTTCAGGTGAGGCGCCCAGCCTCTTCGCATAATCAGATTCAAACTGCCAGAAAAGAGGTCCGGCCAATGCAAAAAGAATCCAGGAGACGACTATTATTGCTAGATTTCTATTTCTAAGCAGCTCGATGATGGGCGATAGTTTCATCTTAAGGTTCATTGTTAGGAATAAACCCACCTAAGCACGATTTTTAACTTATTTGTCTGAAAGTTTTTGAAAAGGTTTGCAACCATGTCGCCGCTTTTTCTCTTCGACGTTGTATGTGAAGCACTTATGGCATGAGCAACATCTCTCCTCTTTAAAAAGTTATAATGGTACGAAGAGACTACCTCCCTACTCTTTCTGTTCTAAATCATAAGGAACGACCTTCCATTTGGTTAAGTCATGACCCAGTTCCTTTAATATCTTCAGCCACTGATTTAAGTACTTAGAGGGATACCAAAACGGTTCTGTGGTTGCTGAGTCAGGTTTTACGCCCTCCTTTACGAACATTTTGGCTATATCAGCTAATCTATAGACCTTAACTTCTCCGCCTACTAGAAACACAAACCTCTCAGTTCCGAATACAAAAAAGGCTCCTTCACCTTCAAATTCTAGGATTAAAGCCTCATCAGTTGTATACATTATCAACAGTTCCATGACCGCCTCATACAAAGCGCTTCCTGGTTTTATCACTATTAGAGGGCTTAGAGAGACCATACGTGAAGGGTTCCTTCCGATACAAATAAGGATTTCCTTGAGTCGCCCTTATGGTCGATCGAATTTCACCCCCTAATGGTCCTACGTTGGACTTGCTTGTTTTTTCCAAAAAATTAAAATTGATTTTGGAATTTACCTATTGAACATGTCACACAAGGAGGTCAAGCACATTATACTTCCTTACTCTCAGAACGAGTTGCTAAGAAAATTAATGGAGCTGATATATGAGAACGAAGAGTTTGCTGTTCTCATGCTTATAGAGGCAAATGAGAAATATGGAGGGATCAAAAAACTTGGAAGATATGCCAGCAGGAGCACTCTCTATAGACTAATATTCAGGGAAGTTGTTAAGACTAACGGTGAAAGGAGGTTCCACCTGACGGAAAAAGGAAGGGAAGTGCTGGAAAAGAACGAATACAGACAGTTCAAACAGAGGTTTAGGGAGCTAGCAAGTATGATATTGAATGCAGAGATCCCCCTACCTAGAAACATGAGTTATCCTAGATATATGATTGTTTTAGCAGGGAAAGGCAAGCTCTAAAGTCTCGTATCTGCCATTACCCTGAGTTTGGGTGTAAATCCTGTTCCTTAACATGAAAAACCTTTAACCAAATTTGATACTATTCATGTTATGAGGTTGTTTTGGGCAGAGAAAGCTCTTCCTTTTATGCTCATTGTTCTAGGCGGATTGTTTGCCATTAGTTCCATATTCTTTCCCTCAGTAGGTAGCGTTGAAATAGATGTTTCAGAACTTCTTCCTGAAGAGATAGAGATTCCTATTGCATCTTATTCATTCAATATAACTGTTGATAGCCCACTTATAGGTAAAGTAGTCATTCCCGTTAAAGTTGGTGGCTCAAGAGTCGCGATAAGACTATCGGAGGCCATAAGTGAGCAGAAAATCGAGATAAGTATTAGCAAACTCTCCTATGTATTAATAGCGATTAGAATTCTTCTAGTCGTCTTAGGCATAACTTTATTCGTTGCAGGACTTGCTGTACGATCCATCTTAGTCTAACAAACTGCTTTTCACTAACATCAAGTACTATCTTCCTGCATATGAGATGTTCGTCACTAGAGGCTATCAGTAGAAAGGGTATTATGGAATAAATTCTTCTGAGACTACAGCCCAAACGGAAATTCAGCAAATTGCTCTAGACGAGGTCGCTCTCCCTTTTGCTTACATATATTAAATCGCTAGATATCTTATAACCACATTTTTTGAAAAGATTCAAAGAGGGCTCATTCTTTCTTTCAATTAGAGCGCAGATTACCCATGCACCCTTCTTTTTGAGAATGGTCTCAGCCTCCTTTATGAGATGTTGTCCTATTCCTCTTCTTCTGTACTTTGGATGGACCGCTAATCTGTTTATCCATCCTTTTCTCCCATCAAAGGAGGCGATAACGGTCCCTATCAGCTTTTCACCATCAAAAGCTCCAATGAAGAATTCTGGGTTCTCTTTCATTTGTTTTTCAATAGACTCCTTGCTATCCCTTCCTTTAGGCTTATAGGGCAGCCCTGCTTCATCCCAGAGCTTTATTATTTCTTCATAATCCTCAGGAACTAGTTTTCTTATTCTCATAAGGCTCCCTCCATATTTCTTTACTTAGAGCTGTTTTTCAAGGAGAATCCTAAATTTGTAACCTAAGATTCTTTTTAGGGAAGTGAGAGACCATAATCCTCAGCGATCTTCTCCTTTGATAGCAATTCGTTTTCTAGATCTCTAAGTATTGCTTTGTAGTCCCTTTCTTTTGGATCCCCATACCCTCCTCCTCCAGGAGTTAATATCACGAATATATCCCCTTTTTCCATAGTTACTGTACATTTAGATGATAATTCCAGCTTCCTTCCGTCCGACCTAATTATCAAAGCTTTGCCAGTAGCCCCCTGTCTCCCGCCGAAAAGACCCCATGGAGCTATTTTTTGTCTTTCTGCCATTAGAGAAAGTGAAGCACGTTCTCCCAAAAGCTTCCAGCTCCTAATTATACCACAACCTCCTCTCCACTTCCCAGCTCCACAGCTATCCTTCCTTAGCTCATACCTTAAGAACAGAATCGGATAAGCTGCTTCTATTGCCTCTATTGGCGTATTCATCGTATTGGTCATATGAACTTGAACGCCATCAACTCCATCTAAACCATACCTTCCTCCATATCCTCCTCCTATAGTCTCGTAAAAGACCCATTGTTTTCCCGAAGCATCTATTCCCCCAACGCAGACGTTGTTCATCGTGCCTTGACCTGCCGCACAAACCTTTTGAGGGATTGCTTTGGAAAGGGCTTTAAAAAGGACATCCACATTTCTCTGAGAAGTCTCGACATTTCCTCCTCCAACAGGAGCTGGCCTTATAGGATTTAGAATACATCCTTTTGGGACTTTTACTGAAACAGGCCTGAAACAGCCCTCATTCATTGGAATGGTCGGATCTGTGATACACATTAAGACATAGTAAATCCCAGCCAAGGTAACTCCAAGAACGGCATTTACTGGTCCGTTTACTTGGGTATCTGTACCGGTGTAGTCAAAAGATATTTCATCTCCCTTTATTTGAACTTTTACCTTTAATTTCACGAGTTTTTCCTCAGTTCCAGTACTTTCTAAATAATCCTCAGCCTCGTAAGTCCCCTCTTTTATCTCTGAGATCTTTTTCCTAATTCTTCTCTCAGAGTAATCAAGTATGTCGTTAATTGCCTCATTAACAACACTTATCCCAAATTTCTGTGTAATTTCTCGAAATCTTCTTATTCCTAATAGATTTGCTGCTATTTGCGCTCTAAGATCCCCCATTCTTATCTTCTGAGTCCTCACATTCGACAATATTAGCTTAAGAACGTCCTTAACTATATCTCCTCTCCTTACAATCCTTACTGGAGGGATTATTAGTCCTTCCTGATAGATCTCGCTAGCATCCCCTGGAAGACTACCAGGAGTCTTCCCTCCAACATCTGAGTGATGTGCCTTATTTACAACATAACCAAGTAGCTCTTCTCCCTCGTACACTGGAGCTACCATAGTTATATCTGGAAGATGTGTTCCGCTTATATAGGGATCGTTAAAGACGACCATATCCCCTTCTTCGAGGCGAAAATCGATTTCTTTCAGGCAATTCTTTAGAGCAATTGACATAGAGCCCAGATGGACCGGAATATGCTCTGCTTGTGCTATTAACCTTCCTTTGCTGTCAAATATCGCGCATGAATGATCCATTCTCTCTTTTATGTTGTGAGAATAAGCCGTCTTTCTGAGGACTATTCCCATTTCTTCAGCGGCATAAACAAGTCCTCCTCTTATGACCTCAACTGTTACAGGATCCACTTAACTCACCATCCTCAGGGATCCGAATTCATCAACCTTTGCACTCCATCCAGGGGGAATTACTATTGTCGTATCGTACTGTTCAACTATTGCAGGACCTTCTATCGTATTTCCTGGCTTCAGCCTTTCTCTACTGTAGATAGGGGTTTTAAGGAAGTCATCATTCGCGCTAAAATAAACCTCTCTGAAACCAAGTAAGGAGTCTTCGTCAGGGTTAGGCCCTTGAATTGGCTGCTTTGGAATTTTTGGCCTTATAATGCTCCCGATGGCTCTTACCCTAGCATTAACGAATTCAATTTCCTCATCAGGCATCGAATAGCCGTACATTCTTTTATGTTTGGCATGGAACGAATTGATTATTCCGCTTAAAGAATTCTCGTCTATCTTTAGAGGAACTGGAACTTGCAACTCATATGACTGTCCCAAATACCTGATATCCAACTCCCTTAAGGTGAATATTTTGCCTTTCTCAATTCCCTGCTCAACTAGAACATTCCTTGCTTCTGCTTCTAGAATTCTAAAGATGTTTTCGAGCCTTTTGTGATCGATCATGGTTGTCATCAATGGCCTAGAAGCTTCATGGGTCATATCTGCTGCCATTAGGCCCCAAGCCGAAAACAGCCCAGGATCTATGGGTATGACTACGAGGTTTATAGAGAGTTCTTCAGCCAGTTGACATGCATGCATTGGTCCAGCTCCTCCAAATGCCATGAGAGCAAACTCTCTAGGATCGAGCCCTCTTTCAACGGACATTATGCGCAGGATTTTGCTCATCTCAGAGTTCACTATCTCTATTATGCCATTTGCTGCCTTCACTAGATCTAACCCTAAGAATTCGCATATCTTTTTCTCTATCGCCTTTTCTGCCAACTTTTTGTGAATTTTCAACCTTCCGCCAAGCAGGTATTCTGGATTTAGTCTACCTAGAATGACGTTTGCATCCGTTACAGTTGGATCCTTTCCTCCTCTCCCATAACATGCAGGTCCGGGATCTGATCCAGCACTTAAGGGACCCACCCTTAGGAAACCCCCTTCGTCTACCCAAGCAATAGTACCTCCTCCGGCACTGCACTCAGCAAGATCTATGAATGGAAACCTAACAGGGTAGCCACTCCCCTTTACTAACCTTCCTTTATGGGTTTTACCTCCTACTTCATACTCTCTAGTGACCTCTGGATTTCTGTTTACTATAGTTCCAGCTTTAGCAGTAGTTCCTCCCATGTCAAAGCTCAGAACATTTTCTAAGCCAATTAGCTTTGCATAGAACGTTGCCGCTATAACTCCAGCAGCTGGGCCGGACTCTATGATTGCAGCAGGAATTTTCACGGCTCTTTGACTTGAAATAATACCACCACTAGATTTCATCAGCAAGAGAGGAGCTTTTAATCCCATTTCCTCAAGGCCCTGTCTCAGGCGTCCCAAATAGGAGGAAACAATTGGCATAAGAACTGCATTCACTACAGCCGTGCTAAATCTCTCATATTCCCTATATTCTGGACAGATCTCACTGGAAGCTACTGTAAACACATTACACTCCCTTTCAACTAACTTTTTAGCTTCGATCTCATGCGCTGGGTTCGCATAAGAGTTAAGAAAGCAGATTGCTACAGACTCAATTCCTTCCTTTTTTACTCTAGATATCGCCTTTATGACATCCCCCTTATTTAAGGGGATTATTTCATGTCCATCGGGCCCTATCCTCTCCTCGACTTCAAATCTGTACTTACGTTGGATCAGTTCTCTTGGTTTTTGAAAGAAAATATTGTAGAGTTCTGGTCTCTGTTGCCTGCCTATTGCGATGATATCCCTGAAGCCTCTCGTAGTTAACATAGCACATTTTGGGAGCTCAAGCCCTATTTGACCCAAAATAGCGTTTGTAGCTATCGTACTTGCATGTATGATGAACCTAACTTCTTTACCCTTTAACTTCTTTAGAACTGTGGATATTGCACTTAACACAGCAATTTCTGGTTCCTTAGGTGTCGATAGAATTTTCTCCCTTACTATTTCTCCCGTCTCCATGTTTAAAGCTATAACGTCAGTAAAAGTTCCTCCTATGTCAACGCACATGATGCTTTTACTCATCCTTATACCTCTCTTCTTCTGTAATCTAACTCCAGGCAGTTTGCATAGAAATGTTAGACTTAAAATTCTTCGTTTAGCAAGACTTACTTAGTAAGGTCATCTAGACTGATGTGTTATCTCATATATTCTTTCCCTTAAGGGATGAAATGTGAAGGTAATCATAAGAGTGAGAAAGTTCGGCCAAATAGATGATAAGGAACTCGACTATATCATCAAATTGATTCAACATTGTTATGGAAGGATAGGAAAGAGGGAGAAATTTGAGCTTGACCTCTACCTATTCCCTGATTCAGATTCGGCATCAAATTTCATGAAACAGGAGCGAGCTGTTTTAGGAATTGCTTCAGCGGAGTTCGGTCATCGTTTTATCGCTACTCATGATGCATGGAGGGGAAGACCAAGGATAATACTAAGGATGGACTCTTTGAGAAGCGTCCAACCGTTGGTTAGGGATGGTTGCATAAGACATGAAGTCGGCCATTCCGTATTACATGGATCGCCTGAGTACTACAGATTCCGCATACCTTCATCCCTTCTATCTCTAGGGATTGAGTTTGATCTAAGCAACGAATACTTGTTCAACATCGTGTACTTATCATCTATCGCGGTCAAAGACTATGAGGTTACGAGACTGCTCGTTAACAAAGGGTTCTTGGAGGATCAAATAGCTTACGTATCTTACCTTTTGAAGCCAGAGAGGGAGGAATTAGAGGCTTATGAATTGGCAAGGAACTCTAGGGAGGGAATGATCCTGTATTTGCTTTCCTACCTCCGGCTCATTGGATGCGCTGCCCCTCTGTTGAGAGAAAGCAGATACAGAAAAGAGATCCAGGCCAGACTTGAGCTTGGGACGGCTCACATCTCTAACGACCTCAGAGAAAGGTTATTTGAGGTTGGACTTGGAGGTATGTTTCTTTTGGGAGAAGATACTTTCTCAAACATCAATTTCATATTAGATCTTTTAGTTAGATCCGTGTTAAGGTATGTACTAAAAGAGTACACTCCATATGCCTCCAGATCTCATGAGTTTCGTCCGAAAAATTCTTTCAACGCCTCAGGTAGGTGATTTATCCAATTACCCCAATTATGACCCTCTGCTACAATCTCAGTATTAACTTCATGTCCCATCTTCCTTAGAATCTCAGCCATTCTTTGATTCTCTTCACATAGGTTTATCCAGTGGATCTGATCGTATTTTCCCCATTGCATGTTAATTCTAAGTTTCATAACAGTAGGTTTTTCTGCAATTTCAAATATATCTCTGCCAGCTGCCTTTGGGCAAACGGCTGTTAGGACTCTAGGAGGAACAAAGGCTCCAGATTGCGTAATCACCATACCAAAGATCTCTGACTTCATTAATGCTGTGTAGAGAGCTATTAATCCGCCCAGAGAATCCCCTATTAGGCATCTTTCTTCCCTTTTCCTTGACGTGTCGTATGTTTTATCTATGAATGGAACCAATTCTTCTGAAAGGAAGTTAACATAATCATCTTCCATAGCATATTCGCAGTTTCTGTATGTTGGATCTATGAAAACAGCTATAATGGGCCTTATTTCTCCCTTAGAGATCATAATGTCGAGAATTCTAAGAGCTCCGAATTTGATGTATTCAGACCCGTCTTGGAAATAAATAGTAGGAAATCTCCCTGATTTATGATAGTTTGGCGGCGTGTAAACGTGAAAAGAGACGTTTCTCCCTAGATATTTGCTTTCAATATTTAGGGTGGTAAAATTTCCCATGAGATAGTTCCATGGCTGAGAGAGGAATGGACAGGGCGTGTAACCTGGCATTGTAAGTACAGAATAATCTGGCCTGTCAACTGCTCTTCTTTCGTTTAAGGGATCCGAAATCCACCTTTCTCCAATAACAAACTTATATTCTAACCTTGCATCCTCAGGAAACTCTTTTATAAGGTAATAAAACTCAGTTTGACCTAACCTTTTGAGCTGATCTACCGACGGGCTCCATCCGTTCCAATCTCCAGCTACCCATACATCAAGAGGCTGATCGCTAACGTAAATGAAGATCACCTTATTCCCCTCTACTAACGGCGTGCCCTCTAAGTCTAATCTTTCTTTCAAGACCATTAACGCTTCTGTTAATGCTCTTGGATCGTTTTCTGATTCTCTAAGCAATTTAACAAGGCTATATTCTTTTTTCTCATGGTACAATGTTAGAATGACGGCTAACAACACTGCTAGGAAGAACAAAGCACATACCTTAGTGGTCAACATACGGGACATGTTGGCCATCAGAACGAATGATAATAACCACTTTTACTCCTTTTGATTTAAGTTAATTGAATTTGTTTATAACTTTCCTCTTTAAGCAAAAGAGGTAAGCAAAATATTCAGTCCATACATATAAGAAAGTGCCTCTTCCCCTGAGAAGGAATCTTCCGTGAACACTAAACATTTATGAAACCTGAATTCATGCCCGTTTGTCTCAATGAATGATAAGTTGATAGTTGGATAAATGGCTCTTTCTAGTTAGATTAACTTGTTTCCTGCTCTTACTGAGTCTTTAGACCATGCTCCTTTTAAAATGCATTATCAAAAGACTATAGTTGTTAATTTTAAGGGTAACCACTTTCGAACTTTGTCGGTGATATAGTGTCTGTCGACAAGAGAGAAATTTCTAGGGGGAAATTACAATATCATCTCAAAGTAAAACCAGGAGATGTAGCTAAGTACGTCCTCCTCCCTGGAGATCCGGGGAGAGTGCTCAAGATAGTTGAGTTCATGGATTCTGCAAAGGAAATCGCGAAAAATAGGGAATTCCTAACTTATACAGGGGAGTATAAGGGAATTCCCGTCTCTGTCACTTCCACAGGGATAGGATGCCCTTCAGCGGCCATAGCTGTGGAAGAACTGGCAAATGTCGGAGCTAAGGTTTTCATAAGGGTGGGTACATCTGCTGGAATTCAGCCAGAAGTCAAGCCAGGAGACCTGGTTATACCTAATGGAGCTATGAGAAATGAGGGTACATCTTACTATTATGTTCCTGATGGATTCCCAGCAGTTCCTAGCTACAAGGTTCTTAGGGCTCTTATTCTTGCCTCAGAAAAGCTAGGCTACAAGCATCATGTCGGGATAATCAGTACTGATGACTCATTTTATGCAGAAAGTCCAGAGTTCCTTTCAGAACTTAGGGATTTTGGAATAACAAGCTTGGACATGGAGAGCTCCGCGATATTCATAGTCTCCCATATAAGAGGTTTAGAGGCTGGCACTGTGCTTGGAGTTGTAGCGAATCTTAGCACTCGAGAAGGTGTCTTTAAAGAGGATGATCCTAGAAGAAGTTTAGCTATCGAAAGAGCAATAAAAGCAGCTCTAGAAACTGTACGGATCTTAGAGGAAGAAAAATAATCTCTTCATAAGATTTTTTTGGAAAATCTCGAACCGTTTATAAGTAGTACTCAAGAGCATTTGTTATGCAGATGCTGTTATTTCGTTCAGGAAGGCTCTTATTAAGGTTCATTATAGGTCTAATCATAAATGCAGTAGTACTTTGGGCATCTCAAATTGTGGTGCTTCCAAAGGAAAAAGAAAGAAGATTTCTTTCCGTCCTTATGCTTGCCTTGATTGGAGCCATACTTACGTCCTTACTCTCATTAATTCCCATAATCGGATGGCTAATAGGCCTCATTGTCTGGATCTGGTTGATCAGATCTTGGTTCGATATTGGATGGTTTCAAGCGATTTCAATAGCCATATTAGCTTTCATAATTGAAATTGTAATAGCCATGCTACTTGGGCTAGGGATCATATTAACTAGAATCTGAAGAAAACAAGGGTTTCAAATGTTCTATCTAAAATATGTTCCATTTCCTTCGTCTTAGGCCATAAGGTAGCTGCTCTTCTCTTTTATCCCTAGGATTTGCATTTTCTTGTCGTGTATGTTCTTCCAATCGGCTGCTTGAATGATGAAGTTATCCATTAATTTAAGAATTAGGGAGTTTTGTTTATATACAATAGGATCTTTGGATCGGATGAAAACATCAAATTGCCAAATCAGGAGGAGTCATTAGGATGCAACTAATGAAGTACCTTTCAGCCTATACACAATTGGGGATGGATGCAAAACTTCTATTGATCTCTTCCACAATGTCAGGTGTGTCTTGGGGTTTGTATGCATCCATATGGCAGCTTTTCTTAAAGCATGCTGGATATGGTGGAACTGTTATCGGATATTACTCATTCCTGCAGGGCATCACAACAACTGTTCTCCTCTTTCCTTCTGGAATGCTAGCTGACAGGATAAGTAGGAAGAAACAGACAGTGATTGGTTCTATAATCGGATCTCTATCGACCCTAATCATTCTAGTGTCAACCTCTCTGTACATGATAACGCTATCTGCCTTATTGGGCGGGATTTCTGGGGCTATAGTTACTCCAGCTTGGAATGCCCTATTTGCCGAGACCGTCGAAGAATCTGGAATGGAGGCTGGATATGGTTTGAGCGCATTTCTCGGAAATATTGCAATGGCTTTCGGGGGGTTATTGGGCTGGGTTCCTGAACTCATAGTTAGATACAGCTCTTTAGGATATTTTGGAGCTTATAGGTGCTCCTTGCTTTTCCCTTTATCTGTGGGTTTTATCTCTCTTATCCCAATAATTCTGGTAAAAGAAAGGTTTAGGCCTGTTTCTAGGCCAATTTTTAGGTTTAAAGCCAAGGCATTGGCTGCGAAGTTCTCTTTTGTGAGGGCAATTGTTGGCTTTGGCGCAGGCCTTTCAATTCCACTGCTCCCTTATTTCTTTAGCGTTAAGTTTGGAGTGGAGTCTGGTCCTATAGGCACTCTTTATGCCATTTCTAACGTGATTGGTGCCCCTGCCTTCTTAGCAAGTGCTCCTCTGGCCCAGAAAATGGGCATCATAAAGGGTATATTAATACCTTCAGGGGTCTCCATACCGCTGCTGCTTTTAATACCATTTTCACCGAGCTTTTACGTGGCTGCAGGTCTATATATACCGAGAACTATTTTGATGAACATGTCTCGTCCCTTACTTTCTGCTCTCCTAATGAGGCTTACTCCAGAGGATGAAAGGGCTTCCATAACCTCGTTAATTCATTTGGCTTGGAGCTTGCCTAATTCCTTTTCTCAACAAATCGGAGGTTATGTTATGGAGAACATCAACCTTGATGTTCCCCTCTATCTTACTTCAGGAGTTTATCTCATCTACATAGCTGCCTTTTACATATTATTCAGAAATGTTGAAGAAGAACAAGGGATTAGGGTGGAAACCTGAGCAATTGGATGAAAAGGGTTCCATATGGGTATTTGAAAAGATGTACAGCGATGAAGGATTTCTTAATCTATCAGTAATATCCTTAAATGATCGGCCATCTCCCAACAATCCCAAATAAGGTGTTCCTTTTGAAGATACTCATCATCACCGAGAAACCGAGAGTTGCTGAAAGAATAGCTAAAATCCTCTCTAATGGAAAATTCAAGAAAACTAGGGTTGAAAGGGTAGAAACCTTCAGTTTTATCTCAAATAACGATGAATGCTTCGTCGTTCCTGCTTCGGGCCACGTCGTTGAGCTCGATTTCCCTGGAAAGGAGTGGTTTTATCCCATAATCATGGAACCTAGTGAGCTTATTTATAGAAAAATAAGGGGAAAGGGGAAGTACCTTCGTGCTATAAGGGAGATAGGGCAAGATGCCGATTTGGTGGTTATAGCAACAGATCTTGATACAGAGGGTTCTGCAATCGCCCTTGAGATACTTAGGGTGTTGAGTTGGGAAGGAAAAAAGGACGTTAGAAGGATGGAGTTCTCAGCACTAACTCCTAAGGAAATAAGGGAAGCATTTCAAGAACTAAAGCCTTTTGACAGGCCAAGAGCACTTGCTGGGTTTTCCAGGCAGGTAGTGGACCTTGAATGGGGAGCGAATGTGACGAGAGCCTTAACCATTTCAACCAGGAAGCACACAGGAGTGAAAGTATTGAGTGGAGGAAGGGTTCAAAGCCCAACGTTATCCATTTTGGTAGATAGAGAGAGGGAAATTAGGAATTTCGTCCCTAAGACTTATTATAGTGTCATAGGACTTTTTGAGCATGTGGCAGGGAATTTTGAAGCAAAAGCGCTTCCTCCTCCAGGAAAGGACCGAATTGACAGCCAGGAGTATGCCCTGAAAATAAAGGAGGATTGTGAGGGGAAGAAAGGCGTTGCCTCAGTAATGTCAAAAGAAGTTGTTGTAAGGCCTCCAGCTCCATTTAACGGAACCTCCATGCAGGTTGAAGTGAGTTCAATAACAGGTCTTTCTCCAAGAGCACTTGCGGATAGGAGGAGAGGCATAGCTCAGCAGCTTTATGAAGCTGGGTATATATCGTACATTGGAACTGAGAGCGAAAAGTACCCCAAGGGGTGGAGCAAGAAAGACTTCATTCAGATGGTTAAGATAATTCGATCCTATCCTCCCCTTAGAGAAGAAGCAGATTGGGTACTGGCTAACATGAGGGACAAGCCTGTTGAAGGGAAAAAGGAGGATCCAGCACATCCTTGCATTCACATAACTGGAGCCCCTAAATCTCCCGAAGAGTTTCCAACAAAGAAGCATAGGCAGGTTTATGAAGTCATCGCTAGGAGGGTTCTAGCTACACTTTCTCCGGATGGTAAGGATTTGAGGACGAGGATAGATATCAATGTAAAGAATCATCCCTTTAGGGCTACAGGAAAGGCTATTTTGAAGAAAGGTTGGAGGAGGATCTACCCTTATTTGGCTGAGAAGGAGGCGTTGCTCCCTTCGGTTCAGAATGGGGATCTCCTGAGATGCGTAGAGGTTAAAGTTGAGGAAAAGCAAACAAAGCCTCCAAAACGATACACCCCCCGTTCCCTAATTAAGAAGATGGAGAAGCTTGGTTTGGGTACTAAGAACACAAGAGCTCAGATACTGGACATATTGAGGGAGAGAGGGTATGTGGAGGGGAAGAGCTTCGTGGTCACACCTTTGGGTGAAGTTGTTGTCGATGTGCTGAGAAAGCATGTTCCAGAAATCGTTGATCCTGAATTTACTTCACAGCTCGATAAAGCAATGAGGTCTATAGAGCTAGGGGAGTTGGACCACTCCAAGTTCATAAACTCATCATTAGGCACGTTAAAGAAGATAATGTGGGAATTTAAGAAGAACGAGGAGGAGATAGGTAAGGAGATAGCAGAAGGACTTAAGAAACATAGGATGAGAGCCAAATTGGTTGGTAAATGTCCTAACTGCGAAGGAAACTTAGTAATAAAGAGGGGACGTTACGGTAGGTTTGTTGCCTGTACATCATATCCAAACTGCTCCGTTACTTTCAATCTTTTTCCTGGAGAAGAGGTGCTTGATGAATCTTGTTCTTGCGGACTTCCGTTGGTTTCAGGAAGTGTTAAGACGAAATCGGGGAAAGATTTGAGGTATACGCGTTGTCTAGGCAACTGTCAAGAATCTCCATTGAGGTGCAGAGAATGTGGTAGTGTTGCTTTAGTGAAGAGGGGGCGTTTCGGCGTCTACATTCAGTGTTCTAAGTGCTTTAAGACAAATTACTTTGTGATAAAAAGATCGTAATGGTCTAATGCCTTAATCCTTAGCAGTGATTATTGTTGGATTCCTGTTAGGCATCGTTTCACATCATATTTTAATAAATTCCTCATGAGGATTTATTCGACAAATATAGCCGAATTCAAGATGTGGAGACAGGCCGTCTTGATTGAGAAATAAAATCTGACAACGAATTTTAAACAAATTATAAGCCCCGGGCGGGACTCGAACCCGCGACCTGCGGTTTACAAGACCGCTGCTCTGCCAACTGAGCTACCGGGGCACGATCACTTCTTATACTTCCCTCATTATAAGCCTTTTGTTATATAGATCTCTAAACCTACTTGATATGTCTTAAGAGTTTCCTCAATAGAAAACTTAAACTAAGCTTATCTCTCTAGGTTTTGAGAGTAAATTTGGATTGTTATTGCATTATTTATTTGTTGAGAAACGTTAATTCTGTTGCATCTACCTCAGGCAATCCAACAAGTCTTCTAACAGCTTTCACTTTTTCAAACACTAGGCTTTCTAGGAAATCTCTCTTAGGATAAGGTCTATGAGTTACGCTAAGGACTAGATTCCTCCTTCCATGTTTCTCCAGAAAGGTAGAAACTACTTGCAGGACATCTGATACAGAGATATCACCTAGCATCATTAGGTCTATGGGTATACCGGTATGAAAGACTGTTGCCCTTTCAAGAGATTTCCTAGCCTTTACTACACTGTCTATCCATTGCATGGCATCCATAACAGTACTTTTCTTAGCTAGGTCAAGTGGATGAAGGCCATCGTACATCTCTGAGAGAATTTTGATGTAATCACGTGTAAGAACATTGCCATCGGTGTGTAGTATTGCATACTTGCCTTTTCGGTGTATTTCGTTCGTAAACTTTCTGTGCCAGGGTATATATAGGCTTTCCATGAACCACTCGGGGTATATAGGGCCCTCGTAAGTGAAAGCATCATCAGCTACTCTAACAGCATCAACCCACTCAAGTTCAGCGCCAGCTCTAATTAATTCAAGAACGTAGATTGCCAATTTATCATAGAGTTCCTTAGCCTTTTCCTTATCCATAATGGTTAGGACCCCAAAATCAAACATATGATATGAAAGATCTAGATCAAAGCCGCTTGGAGGTTTTGGTGGGCAGAGAAAGTACTCACTCTGCTCAGTAGGTCCTATAACCTCAAATACGATGAATTTATCTAAGTCTTTGAAGTTCTCAATTGCTTCCCTAAATTTATAGAGAGTTTCCTGAACTATTTCCTCAACAGAAGGCCAATTATAGCTTCCTTCTATATCTAGCTCTTTAACCCATTTTGTCAGCTCTTTGTCTCCCCTTCTAAATGGACCTCCTTCATCAAAGAATTCCCCCCATCTGGGAACCCAAGCATGACCAAGGAGCACATCACCTAGGGCTGCCTCTTGACGCTTTTCAACGGTCTCAAAATGTACCGGCACTCTCTTAGGTTCAAGTCCGCTGTAGACCATTTCTACTAATTTTCTGGATTTCATCCACCTTCTAATGAATAGAGTGGAGTAAAAAATTTGTCCAAATTTAAAATGAAAAAGATATAGGGGCCCTGTTTTAGAGAAATGGGATTTTTATATGTAACTATGGAGATTCTGGTACCCATGTTGGTCCTCCAACAGTTTTTCCGCCTGCAAATCTAGCAATTAACTCCATAGTTAGATTTGCAGCTCTCATCAGAAGTTCTGAGTCCACTTTAGGTACGCCACATGCTACGATAAGCACTTTCTTTGTCTTTTCATCTATTTTCGTTCTTTCTGAATCTCTGTGAGGGTAAAGGTGGATAACTTTCCTTTCATCTGCAAGTACTGGCTCCTTTCCAGTCAACTCCTCTTCTCTAGAACCTATTGGCTCGAACCTTTCACCTGCTCTTGCCATTCTCAGGGTAAGCCTTCCCTCTATTTTAGAGACGTCGTAAAGGCCTATTGGAACTAGAGTAATTATGCTAGCTAGATTTCCGCTATCAACCACATTATTTATCCGCGGAATCGGTTTCCCTTTTAGAATGCGCCTTATTAATGCTTCTGAACTTGGCCTAGTTTTAGTAGGGTCTATCCCTATCCTCCAAAAGAAGTCTCTATAGGCCCTTATGACTGGGTTATCTTTCAAAGATTCCAGCGCGTATTTCTCTCTAATACGCGAAACTACCTCCGATACATATCGTTTCATCTCTTGAT
>CAZUBM010000001.1:0-191909 GCA_964618805.1 uncultured Nitrososphaerota archaeon | reverse complement strand
TATTTCTCTCTAATACGCGAAACTACCTCCGATACATATCGTTTCATCTCTTGATTATCTTTGAGCACAGATACGTCCTCTGCTACAGCATGTACTATTCTGATTCCAAGTGAGAGAATCCTAGGTGTTATTTTGATGGTTAAATCGCTTGTCAAACTAGCTCACTCCCTTAAATAAGCTTATTCTTCAATTATAATTTGTTCTACGCAAGAAAGGGGACCTTTTGATAAAACCTTCATGTTTACCTTCTTTCTCATTATCCTTTCCAGGATTCCTGCGCAAAATCCCATGTGAAAGTAGCAAGTAGGTAAAGGCTCACTAAGCTTAGCTCCTCCTCTTCTGTAGAGATCTCTAAGGACACATTCTTCGAAAATTAGCTTATCTCCATCTAATCGACCTTTCCATGCGTTTCCAAGGGTCCTTTCTATTTCCTTTAAGGCTTCCTCTAAGCTGCTACACTTTTCAATGTTTAGCTTCAAAGATTTGCCAAGTTCCTTGCCTGAACTGTATAAAGTAACGTTTGCAGCTGGTCCCCAAGTATTTTTCAAGGAAAGCGAAACGGCCAATAGTACAAATTCGCTAGGATTTTCTTTTGCAATTAACGTCAGGTTATCCTCAGACATCTTGACCCATCCACCATCTAGAGATGAACATGATATAAACAGATATGCTACCTCAAATTCGGGTTCGCTTCATCCTTTCTCTCAACAAATCGACGTACTCTTGAGAGTAAGTAAAGATCTCTCGGTGAATTCTGCAAGGATGTGATTCGCAATCGACGTTGCAATGAGCTACTCCTCTCTTCACTGCACATTCCAATACTGGACAGATTTTTCCCCTCTTTTCAAGCATCTTAAGCCTGTTTTCAGCCATTCCGAATTTCCTGGTCCGCATCCCTCACAATTCTCTCTCATCTTCGACATATTTCCTACAATCTGTACCACACGCAGCAATCACTTGGAGCCACCTCCTTTCCTGAACCTAGGACGCAAGTCATCGTTGTATCCGCCATCCTAGGTGAAGGACAGATTGCATGCATGTTCTTGATCTAGCTTAAAAACAACTCCCTCATACTCAGATGAAGAAGCACGAAATAGCGTTCGTTTGCCTACATTTCATTTTTAAATTAGGCTAGTCTAGGATTAGTTTGATTGTATGGAAGAACAAAGCTCACTTGAGTTAGCCAAGACAATACTGTGCATTAGCTATTTAGAAGAAAAAATAGGGGGGTTTTATTCAGTTCTCTCCAGAGTTTCAGAAAAAGAAGAAGTGAAGCTTGCTTTTAACTATCTCTCAATGGATTCTAGGATGAGAAGAGACTTCTTGCGCCGCATTGCTAAGTTGCTCTATCCGTCGCTTACGGATGAGACCATCAAAAACTGTGAAAATTTGGTTGGATCCAAGTTGATTGAGGCTTTGAGAAAATATGATTATATGATCTCAAGGGTGGAACAAGGAGCTGCAAAGAAGGAAGATATTCTTGATCTAATTAAGTGGCATGTAAACTTTTCTGGGCCCGAGTACCTGATGATGGTGAACTTAATGGCATTCTCATTCATTCTCAAGAATAGAAAAGGTATAGGTCAGGTTCTAAAGTCCATGGCTGATGGAAGGAAGAGCAGAATAGAAGTCCTCGAGCAACTAATTGAGTTGATGAGGTCACGCTAATTTATCCTTTAAGAGTTAAGATTTTTTGAAGGAAGAGATTAACAAGGAGAATAAGGATTTTTACCCTATAGATTTTTTTATGCAATCTCCTGCCGAGAAAGTCGTAGAGACAGCAATCAAGCTAAAAAGAAAGGAACTTGCTAGAAGACTTGCCTTAATCATGACATAGTTTTCAGATAAGGGCTTCGAACCCGTGTCGCTTAACCTAACTTTGCGCGAGGATGTAGTCTATTTAGCTTGCTTTTTGAAAATCGGCAATGCTTATGAAAATCTTGAAAAGTTACTTTCATCTTTGAAAGAAAAAGGAGAAATTGAGGGATATAGAGTTCGTAAAAGCCCAATAAAAGATAAAATCTTCAACAACTTGTGCTATCCAATTACTGTAGACTCAGGAGGACAAAGGATGATCTTAGATGACAGAAATGGCCTATCTTTCTATGTTAAGGAGATCCATGAAAAATATGGTACCGGTGGAGAAGCCTTCCTTTACTTCCTAGGAAAAACCAGAGGAGAAATAAGTGGAAAAATATTTGGTTCTCAGAAAATAACAAAAGAATTCCTGGAAGAAGACCTAAGATCTCTTCAAGCTGCAGGCTGGGGAATAGCTGAGCTTTTAGAAGCAGATTTGGATAGAAAGTTCATAAGAATTTGCATCTATGATTTATATGAGTCAGCGGCTTTTGAAGGAAGGAGTAGTAGGCCTAGATGTCATTTTGTAAGAGGATACTTGGAGGACTTTTCTCTGAATTCTTGGGAGTTGAATTGGAGTCCAAGGAGGTAAAATGTGCTGCTATGGGAGATCCCTACTGCGAGTTCATTTTTAAGAAGGCTGGGAGCACTTGAGTTCTCTCACCGATCGGAGGAGCATACCTACTGGGGGATATTATTAAGAGGCTTTACAACATAATAAAGAGAAAGTTGCCAAGATTTTTGGATTTATTTGCTGAAGCAGTCGAGAGAAGAAGAAGAGAGATTGAAGCTGCTTTTGGTAGAGGAGAATTAAAAGCTATAAACAGAGAGGTTGAGGAGAGATTCAAGTCTCTTTGGCTAGATTTTGACAGTTTTCAACCCATAGAACCGTTTAAAAAAGTTTTAGCGTCCGATTCCAGCTTTCTAAGCAGAGAATACGCTCCTGGCATCTCAATACTTCTCGCAAGAGCTGCTGCTGTTCTCTATGGGCCGGATGGCAGGCAAAAAGAGGAGAGAGTTCTTGATCTCAGACCTCTTTTAGGTTCTATGGAAGTTAGAGACGTGATTTCGAGAATGGGAGAAACTTTGGAACATGAAGTTCTGAGAAAGGTCATAGAAGAAACCAGCGGTGAATTTCTAGTCCTAGTAGATGGATCCTTGATAGCCAGAGAGCTGGCCTCCGTCTACAACTTGGGTAGGATCCCTTCAGATTTGGCCATACAATATGCAGATGCACTTTTTCAGCTGCTTGAGGCGTGCAGGGAGAGGAAAATACCTATAGTTGGGGTATCAAAGGACAGCAGGGCTTACCCTCTCAGAAGGATGGTCCTGTTTCAACTTTTAGACGAGGAGTTAGAGCGAATTTCAGGCTTAATAAATGAAGAGGATCAGATAATCATAAGCACAGCCGCTGGAGCCCTTGAATCAGATCCAAAAGTTTCCATGACCCAGCTCTTGGAAATAAATGAGAGATATAGAGGGATTCTCAGGAAGATCTTAGATATAGCTTCCGAAATATTGATAGAGAGAAGCGATTTTGCGGTTATTATGAGCTGCATGGAGGAGAAAGGACTATCAGAACCGTTATTGGTTGGACCTTACACATCCACAAGCAGGGCCTTGTTCCTAGAACTCCAAGCCAGACCAGATGATATCGCAAGAAGAGCCACAAGAAGCGCAAAGAACCCTATTAAGGCTGAAAAAGAGGTGAGAAAAGCGATAGATCTCATTTTAGAGCTGCCAGCAATTGTAACGACTTGTTGTAAGTTCTCTGAAATGGATCAGCCAGTTAGAATTGATATTCCAGCTTGGGTTTTTGGCCTAGATTTTATGATCGGTGACTTCGAGAGGGTTCACGCGCTTAGAACCTATGATTATGAGAAATCCCTCTTCTCAAAAATAATGGCTACCCTGATTAAGGGTTATGCAAACCCGGAAAATCATAACGTTTGGCTAGCAGATGTTGATAGGATGGTAAAAATAAGTAGAAAGGCTTTTGCTGAGATCTACGAGCCCCTGTTGTGGAGCAGGTTGGGGTGGATGGAGTTGCACACAAGAGGTGAGAGGCGTGTTTCGATTATCTGAGCTCGATGTTCTAGGAAGGATAGTGGGGGAGGCCACCCCTACTAGCTTCATATTCTCCTGCGATCCTTCTTCTGGCCCTCCAGAGAGATGGGAATATGTTATAGTTGAATCCTATGAGAGGACGTCTCGAGGTATGGAGAGAGTTTTCGTCCTCGCTCAGGTAGAAAAGCCGGTTAGTGCCAGCATGGTGCTTCAACCTACGACAGATCACCAAGCAGTTGAGAGAATTGCTGACATGGGGGTTGATAGAAGGGTAGCATATGCTCAGGCAAGGGTCTTAGGATATCTATCAAAGGACGGAAACGTAAGAATACCAAGGAGGGCGATTGTTCCTGGAAAGGTAGTATATAGAGCTCCCTCCAGCCTGCTAAAAGAGTTCTTTTCATATGGAGAGGCAAGTATAGAGCTTGGTTGCTTGATAACTAGGCCAGAAGTTCCTGTCTCGATTTCTGTTCAGGGTTTGAGGAGACATCTCGCGATATTGGCAGCAACTGGTGCTGGAAAGAGCAATACTGCAGCCGTTCTAGTTGAGGGTTTGATGAGGAAGGGAGCAACTATCGTGATACTTGATCCTCATGCTGATTACGTCTTCCTCGGCCAGACTCAAGATGGTAGACCGATGGAGTACGTTGAGAGAGTTACCATATTTAGAAATCCCGGAAGCACTGGCAGATATTCACCATCACAAATATTAGCCGAGGTAAATGAGTTCACGATTAGGTTCGCAGATCTGGAACCTGAGGACTTGTTTGGCATGTTAGACATACCTCAGTCATCCGTTCATATAAGGAGAGCTATTTCCAAAGCACTTGATTTTCTCAAAGAAAACAAGGGGAGTTATACTGCCTCTGACCTCATACAAAGGCTGAACGTAATGGCTGAAGAGGAAAAAGATAACAGACTACGTTTAGCGGCCTCATCTGCTGCAGAAAGGGTTAGACAAAGGCTCCTAGGTTTGCCTATATTTGGAGAAAGCACAACACCCTGGCATGACATCCTAAGGCCTTGGCACGTTTCCGTCATCGACCTTTCAGGCGTTACTGGGTATGCATTTGATTTTACCGCAACTAAAGTGCTTTCTGACATTTACTGGGCTGTTTCCAGCGGTAAATTCAGATATCCCGTATTTCTGGTGTTAGAAGAGGCCCATAAGATCGTTCCAGCAGATAGACAAACCCATTCTAAAAGGATAGTGAATGTCATAGCTAGTGAAGGGAGGAAATTTGGAATTTACTTAGTGCTGATAAGTCAGAGACCATGCAAGATAGATCCTGATAGCCTTAGCATGTGTCAGAACCAAATAATCCTTTCAATGGTAAACCCTAGAGATCAAGAAGCTGTCAGAGCAGCTGCTGAGAGAGTAAGTGAGGAACTCCTAAGGGATCTTCCAGGATTAAACGTCGGTGAAGCTGTTTTAGTTGGTGAATTCACTAGAGTACCCGTTACTGTGAAGATAAAGAGAAGGAGATCTAAGGAGGGAGGAGCAGACATCGATGTGATACAGAGGCTTAGGGCAGCGAGGGAGGAAGCAGAGATAGAAAGCCTCGGAGATGTTGACATGCCTAGAGGGGACGATTGGGATACTAAAAGATAGGTGATTATCACATGCTAATAGTCGCCTTAGAGTCCCATCTAGACCCCGTTTTCAGTTGGATGGCTCCTAGCTCTCAGGAAGAGCGAAGGAAGGACTTTCACGAGAACTTTAGAAAGGCCGTCGAATATGCATTAGAAAAGGAAGCTGATCTCTTTCTGCTGCCAGGAGATGTTTTTGATGGAGTGAGGCCAAGGATTTTAACTTTAGTAAAGTTTGCAGAGGAATTGAGGACCTTAAACAGGGCTGGAGTCAGGGTTTACGCTGTACCAGGTCATCACGACAGACCTAAGACCAGAAGAATGCCTACTCCTCTTCACGTCTACTCTAGAGCAGGCCTTCTAAGGTTGTTTGATAGAATAGATGTGATAGAGGTGGAAAAGTTCGAAGTTAATGGAGTCTCCGTAGCATTAGGTGGAATTGGCTTCAATCCCTTTATCATAGAGGAAGGAGCTGATCCCTTGAAAAACGTCAGGATATTGGGAGAATTTGATGCTGATTTGAACATACTTATGATTCATGACGTCATCGAGGGATTTGCCCCGCCAGGCAGGGAAAGGCACGTCATAAGAAGGACAAGCATACCTAAGGAAGTTGATCTTGTAATAGCAGGCCACTTGCACGTCCACACGGTTCAGTGGGGAGATCCAACCATATGCTACGTTGGGACCATAGAAAGGCTTTCTTTCTCCGAGGAAAAGGAGAAAAAAGGGTTCACAGTAATAGAAGCAGATGAAAATGGGGTAAAAAGGATAGAACAGGTTGAACTTCCAACAAAGCCCATGGTGACGATCGAATATGGGATCTCGGGTAAGGAGAACCTAACTGAGAAGATAATATCCTTGCTTGAAGAAGCATCCTCGAAAGTCCCAAAGGAAGCGATTGTTAGGCTAAGGATCAGGGGAGCCATGCTTCCTGAGATAAGGACTACTTATGCGAAGGATCAGATTCTAGCAAGGGCAAGAGAACTCTTCTTCGATCTCAAGTTTGAGGAGGAGTTTCAGTATCCGGATGCTTTCTCAGCGCCTCAAATAAGTCTTGCAAGCCCAATTAAGATGCTAAGCAAGATTTATGAGGAAATTATTGCTAAAGAGGAATCTGAGGATAAGAGAAAGCTCATTGATGAGGCCTACAGACTAGCTGTTAATGCCCTCAGGGAGGCTGGTGGATGGTGAAGCTGATCTACTTAGAGGCAAGCGGTTTTAAACACTTGAGAGGTAGCCAAGGTCCTTTCAGGCTAGAATTTCCCAATGGCATCATAGGGATAAGGGGTCCAAACGAAAGCGGTAAGACTAGCGTTATGGAGGCTGCATTCTTTTCTCTCTTCGGTAGACCTATGGAAACAGAATCTAAGCTGGAAGATTATCTCTCATATGGAAGGACCAGAGCTTTTCTTAGGCTTGGATTTGAATCAGAGGACGGAAAATACGAGGTATTAAGAACGATTGAGAAGGATGCGCGAGGAGTAAAGAGCACTGCAAGGCTTTTTAGGCTAAGAGGGGATAGGAGAGAGCTTATAGCAAGCGGAAAGAAGGCTGTTGACGTCGAAATTTCAAACATGCTTGGAGGAATGGGTCCAGAGGAGGCAAGAAGCACAATTTTCGTTATGCAAAAGGATTTGGCAAGAATAAAGGAGAAGACGAGGAGGGATAGGAGAGAGCTTATAGATAGGATAATGATGAGAGAAAGCTTCGATAAGGCCATTGAAGAGCTTAATGAAGAGAGAAAGCGCCTTGAAGGGACTGTTAAAACACCAGGCGAGCTTAGAAGAGCTAGAGAAGAACTAGAACGCCTAAGGACAAAGTTAGAGGAGTATAAAAGCAGAGAGAAAGAGTTAGAAGAAGTCCTTCTCAAAATTCAGATGTTAAAAGGATCTGAAGATCAGGAAAATTCGATAGCTTACGCAGAGAGCAAGGTAAGAAGCCTTAACTCCAAACTAGCCTCGCTTAGGAAGTTTCAAGAGTATGTTAGCAGCAAACAACAATTAGAAACTGAGTTAAAATCCAACTTGAAAAGATTAGAAACGATAGATCATAGAATTGAGGAAAAAAGGCTTAGATTGTCCGAAATTAGGGGCGAGATAGAACTTAGAAAAAGGTTTGAGGATGCTTCCTTGAGGCTAAGGGAGATCAGAGATTTAGCAGATTCAAAGGAGAAAGAAGCACAAAAGTCAGAAAGAAAGGCAAGACCCTTCGAACTCATTGGAATAATCATAACTTTAGTTGGGATTCCATTGGCAATAATTTCAGGAATAAAGTATCTTACAATCCTATCAATAGGGTTAGTTATAGCCCTTTACGGCGTACAAATGCATGCAAGGGCTGGACAGCTGAGAAAAGAAAGGGCAGATTTGCTAGAAGAGGCAAGAGAGCTTGGAGCGGCTGCTGAAAAATATCGTGAGATCAATAAATTTCTTGAGGAGGAGAAGAGGATAGTTTCAGAGATAGAACAGCTTGAGGAAGAGAGGAATGAGCTTGTGGAGGAAATTGATGGGATCAAAACCTCTTTAGAATCGTTAATTAGACCTGAATTGCCTCCAGAGGTCCCTGAATTCTCTTCAGAAGTCTTAGTAGAAATTGAGAGGGAATCAAGGAAATGGACACAAGAATTAGGGAATAGAAGAGGTCAATTAAAGCAGTTAGAGGAGAGAGTAGGTAGTATTAGGGAGTATCTTGAGAAAAACGTTGGATTAGAGGAGAAAATTGAGGAGCAGCGGAAAAAGGTTGAAGAGCTTGAAAGAAAGCTTAACATCGTAAAATATGCGATTAAACTCCTAAAAGAGTCTGCCGAAGCCTCAAGAAAGGCTGTTATTCCTGCTGTTAGTGAGGGGATGTCGACAATCCTTCCGGTAATAACGATAAACAGATACCTTGCTGTTGCCGTAAACGAGAGTTATGAGGTGTTTGTATACGATTCCAGCGCTGGTGAATATAAGGAGCTTCGCTACTTCAGTGGGGGGACTCAGGATCAGATTCTACTTGCAATGCGCCTTGCTTTCACACTTTCCCTAGTCCCAAGCGTTAGAGGAGCTCATCCAGAATTCCTATTTCTAGACGAAGTGCTTGCATCTAGCGATTCGGAGAGAAGGGAGAAAATCATGGAACTCATGGCAAGGAACCTGAAGAAGTCTTTTAAGCAGGTGATTGTGATTAGTCACCAAGAAGATGTGCTCAAATATGCTGACACAAGGGTAGAAATGAGAGATGGGATCATAGAGAGAATTTCGTTGTCCTGAGATGCAGCAATGAAGTTCAAATTTTAAGGACATAGATATACTTACGAGCGATGATACCAGCAGTCTACAAGAAGCTTTGCCCAGGCTACGAGCTCGACTTAATTACTCACAAGCTAGATAGAAGGTGCTCGCCTGAAAATGAGCTTGGTAGCCTCATAAGTTTGTTTGACGAATTTTGTTCCTTTTGAAAAATGCACAGGATTTGAACTGTGGGAAGCACAACGTTCCTGGGCAAAAAGAGTACTACAACAGCAAAGTTTTGCTGCAATTGCTCCAACAGGCATCGGAAAAACGGTTTTTGGCATAGTCATGTCCATTTTTTGCTCAAGTAAAGGTTTGGGAAAGAGCTTAGTGGTTGTTCCGACGGTCCTCCTTGTTAGGCAGGCAGAGGAGAGGGCCATCACGTACGCTAAGAGGGGAGATCCTTGAACTCAGAATAATAGCTTACGGTGGAGTTAAGAAGTTGAAGGAAAGGGAAAGACTTCTAAAGAAGATAGAAGGAGGAGATTTTGACGTACTTATAATAACATCTCAGTTTTTAGCGAGAAGATTTGAAATTTTGGCAAACAACAAGTTCTCATTCATTTTTGTAGATGATGTCGATTCTCTCTTAAAGAACTCAAGGAACGTCGACAGAGTTCTAGTCTTGCTTGGTTTTCCCAAGGATGTTGTGGAATCGGCCCTAAGAACTGTGGATTTGGATGGGATAGATAGACCTAAGGGCGTTATAATGCTATCATCAGCAACTGCCAGGCCTGGCAGAAGAGCCATTTTGTCCAGAAGGCTTCTTGGATTCGATATAGGGGTATTGAGGGAAGGAATTCTTAGGAACGTAGAGGACATAGAGGTCCCAGAGAAAAGCAAGGAAGTTCTATCCAAGATAGTTGAGGAGATGGGAGGGGGAGCCCTCGTCTATGTTCCGAGGTTAGAGTTAGTAGATGAAGTTATCGATGCCCTAGAGTCTGTTGGGCTTAGAGTTGAGGGAATTTCGGGTTCAAGAGAGGCCAGCATACGGGCATTTGCTTCTGGTGAGTTAGATGCTCTTGTAGGAGCTGCTAAACCGTATGGAGTGTTGGTCAGAGGGTTAGACCTTCCTGAGAGGATAAGATACGCTATATTCTATGGAGCTCCTTATTTCGAGTTTTCTTTAGAGAACTTAGATGAAGCAAGTCCAGGAGCTGTCGGCACAATCCTTTCAACAATCTCTCCTTTGTTAGGCAAGAAATTCAAGCTTCTATCACTTAAACTTAGAAGTGGCCGTTTTGTTGAGAAAGATCTCGTTAAGGCAAGAGATCTTCTGCTTCAAGTTCTTTCCAACAGCGAACTCCTGGAGAAACTCTCGAGATTAAGGGATGTGGTGATAAAGTATGAGGATGGCCTCAAGCTACTTCTGCCTGACGTAAGGACCTACATTCAAGGCTCAGGAAGGACTTCCAGACTATTCCCGGGTGGTCTATCTAAGGGAGCAGCTTTTTTGATTGAGGAAGGATCTCTCTTAAACGCATTTGTCAAGAGAGCTAGCGTTTTTGACGTGGAGTTTAAGCAAATTGACCAAGTTGATTTGAGGTCTCTTAGAGAGGAGATAGATGCGCATAGGAAGATGATCCGTGAACTAAGAGAAAAGAGGGTTCCAGCTGAGATGATGCCTAAAACCCTTCTTTTCATAGTAGAGAGCCCAAATAAGGCTAGAACGATTGCAAACTTCTTTGGAAGGCCAAGCAGACGGAACATTGAGGGCTTACCGGCCTATGAGTTCTCTACAGGGAACCAGCTTGTGACGATAGTCGCGACAGGAGGGCACGTTGTAGATCTATCAACTAAGGAGGGATATCATGGAGTGTTAGTTGAGGACGACCTCTTCGTGCCAGTTTACTGTACTTTGAAGAGATGCCAGGTTTGCGGTTATCAGTTTACGGAAGGAGAGAAATGTCCAATTTGTGGCTCAAGCGATATCCTTGACTCAAAGCGCACTTTACGTATACTTAGGAGGCTCGCATTTGAGAATGAGAGGGTTATCATAGGCACAGATCCCGACGTGGAGGGAGAGAAAATAGCTTGGGATATAGCAGCTCTCATAAAACCATTTTCCAAGGAAGTATTCAGGGCTGAATTTCACGAAGTCACTAAATCTGCAATAATTAGGGCCTTATCTGAACTTAAGGATATATCAGAGGATAGGGTAAAGGCTCAGATAGTTAGGAGAATAGAGGATAGATGGATAGGATTTGAGTTAAGTCAAATTCTCCAAAGAGTATTTAGGAACAGAAATCTCTCTGCTGGGAGAGTCCAAACACCTGCTCTTGGTTGGGTAATCCAGAGATTTAAGGAACATCTTGAGAAAAAGGATATGACGCTTATTGAGGGGGATGGAATAAGTCTAAGGATAGAAGGAAGGATAGGCAAGCCTGGAAAAACCAGCGCTAAGGTGAAAGTCGTTGCTGAGGAGATCGTTGATCTCCTCCACCTCCATTTACAACCGATGAAATGTTGAGGGAAGCCAACAGGATTCTTAAGTTGGGGACCTCTGAAACCATGGATCTTGCTCAAAACCTATTTGAGGCCGGTCTCATTACCTATCATAGAACTGACAGCCACAGGGTATCTGATGCAGGCCTTAGGGTTGCAAGGATGTTTCTTGGGGAGAAGTTTAGGCCAAGAGTATGGGAGAAAGGGGGAGCTCATGAGTGCATTCGTCCGACTAAGCCTATGGCCTTAGATGATCTGATTAGATACGTCGAGGAAGGCATTCTGAGGCCTCAAGTAAATCTCACAAGGGGCCATTTAAGGCTCTACGATCTGATATTCAGAAGGTTCATGGCTTCAATGAGCGAGGAAGCTAGGCTAAGGAAGCAGAAGGTAAGAATCTTCATAGAAGGAGCATCAGTTGATTTGGAGAGATATGTCGAGGCCATAGTCCCGGGCTGGACTTTTATCTACCCATACAAAGTTAGAATAGAAAAGCCCCTCAAGGAAGAAGTTTTGGTAAGAATTGAGCATAGAAAGATCTCAAAGGTCCCCCTCTACACTCAAGGGGAAGTTATTGCAGTCATGAGGGAAAAGGGAATAGGAAGGCCATCCACCTATGCTATCATACTACAGAAACTCCTTATGAGAAGGTATGTGGTGGAGAAAGGGGGAAAGTTGATTCCCACTAAGTTAGGGATCATGGTCTATGACTTCCTCACAAAGAATTATCCAAAATTGATCAGCGAGGAGAGGACAAAAATCCTCGAAGAGAAGATGTCGATGGTGGAGGAAGGAAGAGCTGAATATCAGGAGACGATAGAAGAGGTTTATCGAGAGATAAGATCCTCGATAAAGGAGTGAAGCCCTTTATTTTGGGATTTCCCACTTAGGAGCAGCAATTTTCTCGTCAAATGACCCTTTTAGACCATCAACAACGAAGCATGCATGATGAATTACTTCTATGCCATCTCTCTTGCAATAGGAGATTGCCTCTTCTGATTCAGATCCAGGTTGCATCCATACCCTACTTATCTTCAATCCTTTGCATTGCTTGACTATCTCTTCAGTAACTTTTGGAGGAACAATGGTTATCACGACATCTGGCTTTTGAGGAAGGTCCTTTAGCGAAGCATAGCATTTTTCTCCTTCTATTGAACTATATTTTGGATTAACCGGGTAAACGGTGAAACCAGAACCTTTCACAGCCTTGTAAACCTTGTATCCATACTTCTCTTTATTTATCGTCGCACCTACAACCGCTATTACGTTCCTTTTGTCCAAGAAAGCAGACATCGATTGCTTCTCACTTGCCGTCATTATAGACACCCATCTACTAGGCTTCCAGACTATTAGATTTCTCCTAGATAAAGGTTACATGTGTTCATGATATGCACATCTTGTTGCCTCTGATTTTCGGATTAATCGACTAAAACGCTCTTTGAATAGGAGTAATTGAAAACCGTTTTAAGGGCCCTCCGGAATTCCACGGACCCTTATTATCCATACTTCTCCGAACTTCGCCTTCCTCCTGTATACTATTTCGAAGAACTCTTTGTCCTTAAATTTCTCCCTGTTTATATCGACCCCAAATTCGTGAGCTGGCTTGTATGAAGAAAGAAGGTTGCCATAAAGCTCCATGTTAGTCGAATAAAAGATGTGGGTGATGTTATAGCGCTTAGCTATGTTGTATGCTACTAGAGGGCTGTTTGTGCTGTATAAAATGTACAGATCGTTTTGGACCCTTCCTGGGGCTTTTATGTAGGGATAATCAACGTTCCTTAGGGGAAAGACTCCTCCTATTAATGCCTTACCTCCACATACTCCTGCAAACATCTGAGCTCTGTAGTAATCGGCAGCTATCCTTGCATTTGGCCCAGTATTGTTTCTAAACCAGAGAGCTGCCTCATACTCCTCTACTATCAGCCCAGAAAGTTGAAACCTTAGAGGCAAGTTGTAGTAATACAGGTTGGTTCCTTGCCCCAGCATCAGCACAGCAGTTATTAAACAAAGTATCTTCCTATCATGTACACTCTTACCCTTTACAGGCCCAACAGAAGCAACTGCTGTTGCTAAAGAGAAAGGTTGGGCTAGGAAGGGAAAGAACCTGAAGCCTTCCAAGGGTTTGGCTAGAGTTTCCCATGCAAGGCTTCCAAGACCAAGGGCTGAGAGGATAAGCTCGTTGTTTGACTCTATAAGGGTTGGAATTGACCACAACAAAACGAATAGGTGCCTTTTTGGGTTTTTAATTGCCAAAAGTAGGAGCGAGAAGGCTCCCACAATCCATGCAAAAAGACCGTAGTAACTTATGTGAGAGACTAAGGGATAAAGCCCGCTGGATGTAACCAGTACCTTTATCCACCACCAGTAAAGGTTCCTAGGAAGCCACCAAGGAGATGTAAGGAGTTGTGATGTGCCAACGGCGAATAAAAGATCTTTAAAAATCCTTCTCTGAGCCTGCCCTTGTAAAAAAAGGGCTAAGCTTATCATAAACATCTCCCAGATTACAAGGAAATACGATAGGTGCATTAGGAAGTCAATTGTTAGGATCAGGCTCGTAATGATTAGCTTCTTCAAATCTGGGCTCTTTGCCTGAAGAAGCCATATCACCATGATTACTGGAATCAAGAAGGCTGTAAAGGATTGAGGATCCGCTATACCAGTGAAGTAGACGAATGAAGGTGTTAAAGCCAACATTAAAGTTGAGACGGCTCCTGTAAGCCTGTCGTAAAGGATCCTTCCTAAGAAGTACATTGTAAGGGGCGAGAGAGCCTCGAAGAATGGCAAGACTCTAGAACATACGGTCGGTATGTCCAAGCCAGTTATCCAGCTTCCAAGCGCAAGGAGAATGGGGGAAAGGAGCGGATACCACATTGGAACGTATCCATAGGGCCTGTACCTTATGTCTGGCTCAGGAAGAGCCTTATGGTCCTTTATATATTGGGCCATGCAAACCCTATACCAAACGTCTCCCTGAAACGTAAGCATGTGACTGTCGATTTCAAGCCTTGGAAGGAGCCTCAGGAGCAACCCTACGACGTAAACTCCAAGAAGAAAGAGCATCTCCAAGAAGTTAAGGCTAAAAGCCCCTTTGATGTCTTTAGAGAGCTCTTCCCTCTCCTTCCTCCCTCCAAACATGCAGTTTGTAGAAGCCAGTCCTCTTCATAAACTTACCTGAAGGCTGATTGGAATCACGAATCCCTGATCAGGAGATAAGGTTTTATAACTGGAAAGAGGACTGCCCCTGGGAAGCGACCCTGGAGCGGATCGAAAGGGCCGGAAGAAAGCTCGATCCACCTCCACCATTCTCCTCTTTCCCCTTCTCCTCTTTTCTTAGAGCTTCAGGTCAAAAGGCTTAACGAGAGAGTGTCAATGAGTGAAAGGAGGCTCTAACGTGCTCAACCCCTTTGAGCGATTCTATGTAAGAAACAAGATCTCTGAGCCTCTTAACGCTTCCAACAACCAAGATGACCTCCATACACTTATCCTCAGTCAGGTGGACATGAGTTGTGGACCTGATAAGGTCCAAGAAGTGATGTTGAAGCTCGACAAGCTTCCTTTCTATGTCCCCTTTGCCGTGGGTGAAGAATATTGTGACGCTACCTGCTACTATGGCTTCCTCTTTCCCTAACAACCAGATTCTCTCCGAAATAAAGGAGTTTATAGCTTCTTGGATTGCCTTGGATCTACTTTCTATCCCTAGGCTATGCCTAAGTTCGTCGAGCCTGTCAAGAAGTTTCTTGGGTAAAGAGATACCCGTTCTTACCACTCCTTTGGATGACATGTGATGTAGGCTTTCTCGTTTACTCAAAAATTTTTCTAGTTTTTAAAACATAACATAATTATCTGAGCAAAAGGTGTGCTATAAGAAGCATATAGCCACAAATGATTCCTATCCAAGCAGCCAATCTAGCCCATCGCAACTGTTCCACCCCTTTTCTCCCATATTTTCTGATCGCTACAGCCCTTACTAAGAAAACAATTGATATTATTGTAAAGGCAACAAATAAGTAAGGATCCAAAATGAGATCATAGTTTGAGCCCTGATTTTTTAAAAAATCGATAAATATCAAGTTAGAGGAGATAAAGGGGACAAAAAGCAACTATAACCCCTCTTCAATAGGAGCAAGACCTCGGGAAATTTAGGAACTTATGGTCCTGATATTATTTGAGCCAAATCCTTGGAGAGCTTATCGAGCTCATAGAAGACCATACCAAGCTTAGCTTCTTTGGAACATATGCATGCTACCAAGGCATCTGGACCTGCTGGGTTAAGTACTATGAATCCGTTGCTGCCAGTTACAAGGGCTCTCTGAAAATCCCCCCTTCCAAGCTCCTCATTTATCCTCTCAGCAATGCTAAGCAAAGCTGAACTCATCGCTGCCACCCTTTCCTCTGATACATCGGATCTAAATCTGCTAGCCATGACGAGTCCATCAAGACTGATAACAGCGCTTCCTTCTATATTTGGAACGGCCACTTCAAGTTCTCTCAGCTTTTCTTCGATTTTTTCTAATCTAGTAGACACTCAATCACCTCAATTTCAAAAGTAGACGCAATATTTTAAGTTTTATCTCAAAGAAGCTCATTATAAGATCAAGAAGAATCCTCTAAGGAAAAATATCGATCCAAATGAGGATTTCAGAGATTCTATGAAAAGGATCTATCTGGACTCAATTCTTCCCTAGTTTTGAGTGCCTTCTCAAATTCCCTCTTTCTTATCATTGATAAAAGAGACATTAAGGCTTCTTTCACGTTAGTCCCATCAACAGCCGAGGTTCCGTATAGCTGGGATGGGTTTATCCTTAAAATGCTCCTTATTAGCCCTATATCTGCTGCAGAATCCATGTCCTGCTTGTTAGCAAGTATTACCATTGGAGCATCATCGCCTAAAAATGCCCGAACTTCTTCATAAATCGCCAGAGCAACACCCACTTGACCTATCTTAGTACTATCAATTACAAGTAGAACCCCAGCAGCTCCTCTTGCCAATATCTCCCTTACTGGAGCAAACCTCTTCTGTCCAGGAGTTCCCATCAGAACTATCTCCCAAACCTCATCGTAAGCATATTCAGAGAATTTAGATTGATATTCTGATCTCGTTAGTAATTCTCCTCTATCCACGTTCCAAAAAAGCACTCCTAGATCAAATCCGACAGTTGTAGAAAACTCTCTTTTCTCATAATCTATGCTTAGAGATTCTGGATCAAGCCTGTGGATTATAGAGCTTTTTCCCGCTTGAAATGGTCCTGTTACGTATATCTTTACCTTTTTCATTTAGTCTTCCCTAGCCCTATAAGGGACAAAAACTAAGATGCCTATCCAAAATTAAAGGTTGCTTTGATGATGGTTACATTAAGTTAGTATTTCTGTGTTAACACCTTTCCCACACATTTTTCAACTATAATTTTTTATCCTGGCATACATCCATCTATTCAGATTGAACGAACTACCTGAGATGGATCTAACTAAATACTTAGTCGAACGTGGACACGACGAAAAGAGGGTAAAATCCTTTCTGAGAAACCTTAAGAGAGATGGCTTATTTGAGCTAGTGCAAGAGGTCATGTCCGCTTGCAATTACTTGAAGAAATTTGTTCATACAATAAGACTTCTTGATCCATCCCTTTTTGAGTACGAAGATCCTGCTTCCAGACTAGAGTTGATGTTTCAACATCTCCTTGGCTCAATGGTCGAAGATGAGTACTACAACAAGAGGTTCTTGTTCAATAGAAGGATGTTCTTGAGCTCAACGATCCAACAATACGAGCAGAAATTCAGGAAATTGATGGAAGAAATAGATAGCGCAATGAAAGAAGTTTCTTCCTCAGCAATCGCGGCTTTGAGGGATAAAACAAAGGAAATGAGGGAAAAATGCAGTTATCTACTTGACAAAATGGATAGGATGGGCATAGAACCGATGGAACTGAGACAGGAGCTCTTAAGAATTGAAAAAGGGTTAGATTCCATTGTTAGTGGAGAGATTACACCAGAAAGCCTTTCTTTTTACATAGAAAATCTTCCGAGACTAACTTCAAGATTAGACGAATTAGAATCTAGATGCAACCTCTTATTCCAAAAGAAAGAAGAGCTTGAGGATCATCTAGGGAGGATAAATCAAACGTTTAAGGAGTTAGAGAAGGTCTCTAAACGAGCTTCTGAGGCAGGATTGAAGCTTTCTTTCATTGATGAATATATCAGCTGGAAGGACGTGTTGATATCTAGGATTAGGGATAAGTGCAAGAAGGCTGGACCTGAGTGCTACGATGAGGCCATTGTATCAGCAAAGGAATTAGATGAGGAACTTTCTCAGTTACTAAATCAATCAGCGAGCATAAGTTCTCTATTACAAAAAAGAATAGAGCTTTTTAATGCCTTGAGAGAGGTTGAAAAAGAGGCTTCAACCCTTGATTCGCTAGTAGGTTCTGACTTCTTCTCCACTACCGTAGAATCCCTGAAGAAGGATTTGAGTTCAGTTTCCGGGATTGAATCGATACTTGAAAGCACTGAACTTGATAAACTCGTTCAAAAGGCGGAGTCGATTTTAAGTGAAATAGAGTTAGTGGTAGAGCTAAGTAAGGCTGTCAAGGAGATTGAGAAGATACCTCCAGAGACTAGGAGTTCTCAGAGGGTGAAGCGCCAAATAAAGAAGCTTGCAGAGATCTTGGAGTCGGACATTTCGCTGGAAGAAAAGGTTTCTAAGATAACAAAACTAGCAAAGGAGCTTGTAAAGGAAGCAAGGGCATCAGAAGAAGTTCTTCAGGATCTTTTGAGGCTCTATCCAATATGGAGAAGGAGAATTCTTTCTTTGGTAAGGGAAAGAGGCTCAGTTTCTTTGCAGGAGCTCAAATTTGTCCCTCCAAGGTGGAGGAAGTGGGTTGTAGACAGGATCGTGAAGGAAGTTGGGGACATAAGCCTATCTGGAGATAGATTAGTCATCGCTGGAGCCCTAACTCCAGTAGGAGTTAGCATTGAGGTAGCAAGGCAGAAAGCAGCTGCCTTTGAGGAAGTCTTGAGGGGGTTAGAGGAGTTCTTAGGAACGAAGCTTAGTGAAGAGAGAAGAGGGCTAGAGCATGTTAAGAGGCTGATAAGTTCGCTGGAAGGAAGCACTTTCACCGAAGATAACAGCAAGTCCATGGAAGAAACACTAATAGAGGTTAATCGGACCCTTGAGTTGCTAGCTAACATGTTGAGGGAGAGAATGGTTAGGTAATAGCTATCCTAGCCAGAAGCTAATCTTTCTATAACGAGCTCCCTCATGTACTTAAAGGGCAAACTTCCTGCATATAGCATTATGTCATGGAACTCCTTCAGATCGAATTTCTCACCTAGTTTATCCATGAGCTCCTTTTTCAGCTCAAGTATCAGGTGCTTTCCCAGCAAATAGGATAGGGGATATGAGGGCCTCATGGTATACCACCGAACCTCGGATATTGCCGCATCCCTTTCCATACCAGTGTGCCTCATCAGGAATTCAACGGCTTCTTCGAACGTCATCTCATTCCTCTGAAGTCTTACATCTACTATTATCCTGGCAGCCCTCCATATCAGATCGTTTACCATTATCAGCCTGTGAACTGGGTCGTCGTGAAACCCTAGATCCTTTACTAGCTCCTCGCAGTAAAAGGCCCAGCCCTCAATGAATTCAGGAGCCTCGATCAGACCTCTTATAGGGGAGGGGTTAAGGGAGGCGCAAGTCATCTGAAGGTGGTGACCTGGATACCCCTCATGGATCGTTTTGTTCTCTATTGCGGGGAAGTTGTGTTCCCTCAACAATTCCTTCTTCTCTGGAGGAGTTACCATGTAAATTCCTGTTTTTATCGGATCAAATTTCGCTGGAGGCATGTAAAGAGCGAATGGGAAAAGATGCCTGAGATAAGGGGGCGTTTCAACGACTAGTAACTTCTCCCCTTCTGGTATAGTTGCCAGGCCCTTTTCCACAACAAATCTCTTAGCCTCTTTGACAGCCCTTTGATACCTCTCAATAGCCTCTCTGAAGTCCTTTGGATGAAATTTCTTTATTTTCTGAAGGACTTCATCTGCGGTCATGTTTGGATCTATCTTTCTTGCAAGCTCCTCCCTTACCTTCTTTAATCTCCTTAGATAACTTTCCCCTATTTCTAGTATCTGATCTGATGTTAACTCTATTCCCCTTAGCTTAAGAAGCCTTTCTAGCTTTTCCCTTCCTATTGCAAAATCTTGATCGCTTTTAGATATGATCTCTTCGTAGAGCCACTTTGCATGCCCTCTAATAGCTTCTGAAGCAGCTTCTGAAACTTCCTTTATGTTCTCTTTCTCCAATGCTGTTAAATTAGAGTTTATCGCTACAGATTCGATTATCTTAAAGAGAGTAGGTAATCTTGAAGCTGATTCTGCCTGTATTTCGTTCCACAGCTTAACTGGGGATGAAAGAGTTTCCCTATACTCAGATTCGTACCTGGGAACTTGTTCTAACCTTGATGCTATGCTCTCTAGCCTCTTCTCTAGCGGAGCGAAATCCCGAACTAGAAGGAGGAACAATCCCTCTCCAACTGTATCGGGGACTTGGGTCATTTTTTCCCACATTCGCAGTTCTTCAAGCTTGAAAAGCTCAAGCTCAGCCATATGTTTTGCTAGCCTCCAATCCATCCTCTTCTCTCTTGAAAGCTCCTCAGGTTTTATTTCATCCAACTTTTCCCTAAATTCTTGAATTAGAGCTACTTTTCTCTCAAAGTGGCTTTTCGTGCCTTTAGGCAGCTGCCCATCGTACTCATGAATACCTAGGTACGTTGCATATACTGGCTCCATCCTTAAGAGCTCAGAAAAGTACTCTCGAACCAAGGAGTCAAATTTTTCGTCGCTCATTAGGATCATTTTTGACGGGAGAAATCAATAAGGTATTGCATACAATTCAAAAGCTTGAGTGGATGTAAATTAGTAACGTTCTGAATTTATCTAACATCTTTAAGAATTCTTCGGCCACAGTTATGCGGTTTATCGTCCCTTTTCCTGGAGAATGTGTAAAATAAGAAGGGTCTTAAGCGCAAAATCCGAGTTTGTGGACCATTTATCCCCCTCCTACGTAAAAATTCATTAAAATGAGTTTTCAGATGTTTCAAATCGTTGATGGATCGTTCCGGAATGGTTCCTTAATACTCTTTGCATCTTTTTTGCTAAAGAAGAGGAGGAAAATGAGTAAGAAGTGACAAGAAAAGGTGCAGGGACGATTTTACCGATAGGATTTGCTATAATGATCATCATGCTGACCATAATCGCTTATATGGCACCTCCTCAAATTGAGGTGCAAAAGGAGGTCCACGAAAACTTCGTGGATACATTGCTGTACATGACCTCTATCGTAAATATGGCATCTAAACTACCCGGTGGCTCAGATGAGAAGGCAGCTTTTATAGATCGTTCATTCGTCTCCTTAGGCATGTCTTTATTGGAAAAGGGAATATTTCTCACGTATACCAACTTTACAATGCGTTTGGAGGAAGGAGGCGATAACGTTGTTGTCCTCTATACCCCGTCGAAGGGGAGCTCCTATTTTTTAGGATTGCTTGCGACAAACCTTTCGGATCTTCGGGAAGGGGTAGGGTCCTTCTTTGGTGGATCCTCCTTTGATGAAGAAGATATCGAGTGTGTGCCAATTAAATCATTTCCAGGATTCATAGTTCTCTATTCAGGGTCTCTTGAGGGCTCTGATGGCGATTATGAAGAGGGGTCCTAAGTTGGGAACTTCACAAATGAACCTAATATCATCAGACTCCTGCTTCTAAACCTACAGCCTGAAATCTATAACTTTACAATGGATTTTGCAGTGGATGGGGACTTCGATATCGTGGAAGGAACATACATAAACTTCGAACCATTTTATGCGACAGAATTCGACTCCCTAGAGAACGAAATCTTCTACCTATCAGGCAGGGAAAATGGAATCACCGGACTAGCATTCTTACAAATTAGCCCAACATTCTCCGGGGATGAGCAGGGTTATCTCTACATCGAGCCCCAGATAAATTCAGACGGCTGCTCCGGAAAGTATTCAGTTGCAGTATATGTCACCAGCGATTGGGAAAGGTATAAAGAGCTCCAATTTCAAGCAATCAGAGAGGGAATAAGCAACCTAGTAGGATGGATGAGAGCTGGCTCTGGCTAGTAAGGATGGAGAAAACCTTTCCTTTTCCTTTTTGTCGCTCTATACAATGTCTCTATTACGAGCACTGAGATTGAAAAGGATAGCAGGTAAGCAATAATTGATCCCCTTCCCATGAACTGCAACTTAACGTCGAGAGAAATCAAGGAGAAGAAAGGGCTTGTGTCAATTAGGCCGTGTAAAACGACTACACCCGATATCTGCCATCCAGATCTGATGAAAAGGTGCCCTGCTAGGATGGAGAATAAGAAAGTAAAGAATAGGTGGTACTGAATTTGGATTAGCCCGTATCTCATGACAAAGATGTCTATTGGAAGATGAAATAGCGAAAATAGACATGCTGAGGCTAGAATTGCTACAATTAAACTCAGTTTTCGGCCGATTCCAAGACATAGCTCCTTAAGAATGTATCCCCTAGCGAACATCTCCTCGAAGAGGCCAACGATCAGCACATAATAGCTTAAATTCAGGAGATATTCTAAAGGATTTGAGATCGCTATTCTTAGATTAGGATAGAAAAGCTCGCCCTCGGAAAGACAAAGAATGGCATATTGCCAAACTATCGTGTAGAGGAACCAGATAAAGGCTCCTAGGAATATTCCTTTAAACAAGCCATCTCTTTTTATGCCCAGTTCTTGCAGATATAGGTTCTTTGGGATTCTGTCTAGGAACTTTAGGCACAGAAACACTATGCCTGACTTAACAAGGGGTTTAACGAACAAATCAACCTCCCGCATCGAAATTCCCTTTGAGATTAAGATGGGAGTAACGTATCTGTACGGAGTCCATACAGCCATAAACGCGAGTGAAGCGATAATTGCATGAAGTACGTGTCTATTCTCTGAGATATGGAAAGAGATTAGTCTTTTGGATCCTTTGCTTCTGGACAAAAAATCTCCTTTAGTTTTTTGTGACATCAGGTTTCGATAGATGTTCCTCAAGTTTAAGAATGCTTAACCATCAATAGATGAATAGAGCAATGCTTTCGATGAGATATATCAAGAAATCAATCTAGAAGAACCAGTCTGTTTTCAGAGGTAATGATAAGTTATGAAAAGCATTCAGAGAGCAGACTGAGAAGTATGAACGCGTTATAGATTATGGAAATTTTTATTTACAAAAAATTTCTATTTTAAATTAGACACAAAATGCTCTCGAGGTTCTTATCAAATCGGTTTTCTAGGCCAAACACAGTGAGTAAGGGTAGTACCATTAAAATCGTACAAAGAGACTATCTCTTGGAGAAAATCAGGGGATTTGCGAGTCAACCGTCTAATTTCGAGTTTTTGTTTTTGGGTTTAGTTGAAGGAAGGGTAGATTCACTGACGCTACCAGAGAAATTTGCAATCTGGCAGAAGATAGGTGAGATAATTGACGAAGCTAGGAAAATGGGTTTAAAGGTATTAAACCATGGCATAACAGGAGATGGACGCATATTCTTAGTTTTAGCAAAGTAAGGTTAGAATATCTCCTTATAAAGGAAGATGCTCAAGATAAATGTGTTCTAACCCTCTATAGATGAGGGTATGGCAGCTAGATACTGTTTTTACTTCTTATTGAGGAAAAGAATCATGTAGCCTTAGAAAGTGTTGCCATATAAGGGTATATAAAAAGAGCAACCTTTATTTAGAAATGATTTCTATTTAGAACATCGGGGAATGACCTCTCAAGACGCGCAGCATCAAGATCTTGAAAAAGAATTAGAATGGATCATCAAGATCATACCGAAAAGGCAATTCTTAGAAAGAATTAAAGGCTTTATAGAGCATCCATCAACCATCGAGCTTTTTTACATCGGCTCAATTGAAGGGGGAGCTGATTCCCTGACATCAATAGAAAGGTCTTCACTTTGGCGACTGGTAGGGGATATGATGGATATTGCCAAGGAAATGGGCCTAAAAGTTCTGGGTTATGGTATAGAAAGAGATGAGCACATATTCATTGTACTGTCAAAGTACTCCTAATTTGACCCTTTTTGGCCCTTATCATTGAAGAAGGCATTCATGTTCCTATACGGGCTATTAACTACGAAGAGATCTTCTTTTAACACGAGAAAAGTTGAAACGTTCTAGCTCTAAAACGCAACCATTTAAAGGAGGATAAGTGTTTGTTCACTAGATGAAGCTAGTTTTCTGGCTCTTGGACATAAATCATGAAATCGTAGATCATGAGCCTGAAATATGGCTTTGGGGAATATCTGAAGAGGGAAAAAGGGTATTAGTAATCCAAAAGGGGTTCTATAGCTATTTCTACGTGGTTCCAGAAGGAGGAAAGGAAGCTCAGGTGATTGAGAGGATAAATGGAATGAAGGAGAAATTTCCTCAGATCATTGGAACAGAAATTGCTGATAGGAAGTACTTTGGGAAGCCTACGAAGGTCATTAAGGTAATATGTAGGGATCCTGCTGTCGTAGATGATTATGCCAAGAAGATCTGTAAGATGGAGCACGTTGAAATGTGCTTAGAGCAAGACATAAGGTATACGATGAAGTACATGATAGACAACGATGTTTCTCCATGTAGTTGGCACGAGCTAGAGGTTGAAAGAACAGATAAAAGGTCTGATGTCAAAGTAGATGCTGTTTATCTAGCTAAGGAGACTCCTAAAAGGATAGAGAAGGAAGGTACACCAGATCTAAGGATCCTAGCCTTCTACCCAATATATTATAGCAAAAAAGGCTCTCCTAAGCCAGAAAGGGATCCGATCATAATGATAGCAACGCTTAACAGCTCAAACGAGGCTAAGCTTTTTGTTTCTGATAAAGAGGATGATTCTGAAGTGATAAAGGGCTTCTTAGAGTATGTTAAGGAGTATGATCCAGATATATTGATTGGATTTGAATCAAACCAGAGGCATCTTCCTTACCTAAACGAAAGGGCCAACATCCTTGGTTTGAAATTCTCCATAACTAGAACCGAAACCGAGGTTCATACTAGCGCATATGGCCACATATCCGTAACTGGAAGGGCGAACGTGGATCTCTTCGACTTCATAGAGGAAATAGCGGCCATCAAGTTGAAGACGTTGGAAAACATGGCTGAATATTTCGGAGTACAGAAGCCAAGGATGATAAGGGAATATGAAATCCCCTCATACTGGGAAGATCCCGAAAAGAGATCTGATCTGGAGGAATATGCGATAGAATGCTCAAGGAGCATTATGGGAATATCATCCTCCATTCTAGACTTTGCAATCCAGCTTTCAAAGTTGGTAGGAATCCCCCTAGATCACATAGGGACCGCAGCAGTGGGATTTAAGGTAGAATGGTATCTAATAAAGGAAGCCCATAAGATGGGAGAACTCGTTCCAGAAAGGGTAGAGAGACCATATAGACCTTACCCTGGTGCCATAGTGCTTGAGCCGAAGCCAGGAAGGCACGAAAAGATAGCGGTGCTTGACTTCAAGAGCATGTACCCAAGCCTGATGATAGCCTATAACATATCTCCAGACACATACGTACCTCCAGATGCTGTAAAGGATGGCGATGATTACTACTTTGCACCAGAGGTCAATCATGCATTCAGAAAAGAGCCTCCTGGTTTCTATAAGGAAGTTCTTTCGAAGTTGCTTGAAGCCAGAAGCGAGATCAAGGAAAAACTTAGGTCGTTGGACCCGGAGAGCCCTGAATACAGGGCTTTGGATGCAAGGCAGAAGGCCCTAAAGGTCATAGCAAACGCAAGCTACGGGTACAGTGGTTGGATAGGGGCCAGATGGTACATAAAACCTGTTGCGGAGGCAACTACTGCTTGGGGAAGGGCCACGATAAGGAAAACAATTTCGATAGCTGAAGAAAGCGGCCTAGAGCTTATTTATGGTGATACTGACAGCATATTCGTAAGGTATGATCCTGAAAAGGTTGAATCATTTTTGAGAGTTGTAGAAAATAAGTTGAGATTGGAGATAAAGATAGACAAGATCTACGAAAGAGTAATCTTCACGGAGGCTAAGAAGAGGTACGCTGGCCTTCTTCCTGATGGAAGGCTCGACATTGTTGGACTTGAGGTTGTTAGGGGGGATTGGCCCGATGTAGCTAGAAGAGTACAGAAAAGGGTTCTTGAGATAATGTTAAGGGAGGAGAATTTGGAGCAGGCAAAGAAGGACGCAATTGATTACGTTAGAGGTTTCATATCTGATCTAAGGGAGGGGAAAGTTGAGTACGATGATCTAATAATTTGGAAGGAAATCACGAGGCCTCTCGAAGAATATAAGGCAAGAGGGGCTCACATAGAAGCTGCAAGGATGATGATCGAGGCCGGATGGGAGTTAGAGCCAGGAGATAAGGTGGGCTTCGTCATCCTTAAGGGAGAGGGCAAGCTATACCAAAGAGCGGCCCCCTACTTCATGGCTTCACTAGAAGATGTTGATTTAGGGTATTACATGAGAAATCAGGTCCTTCCTGCTGCTCTAAGGATCCTATCCGTGTTTGGTGTGAGGGAGGAGGATCTTTTATCGGAAAGAGAGGGTCTTATGGCCTTCTTATAAGAGTCGCTCATTCAGAAATTTTAACTCCTAGAAGAATAAGAAAGGCTCCAATAGCCTCTATCACACCCAAAGTTTCCCTAAGGATGAAGAAAGAAAAAACGGATGCGAATACTGGCTCTAATAACAGCATTAAGCCAGTAATCTCAGGAGAAACCCTTTTTTGAGCCAAAGCTTGGGCAAAGAAGGCAAAAGTTGTGGCTATAACTCCCGTGTACATCACTGCAAATATTCCACTGCTCCTTGGAATGCTCCATCTCTCCCTTATTGCAAGCGAGGAAAGAATTGAGAGGAAAAGAGCTGATATAGATTCAGAGTAGGCTAGCTCTAAGGCTTCTATCTCTTTACTCACCCTATCGATTAGGATTATCTGCATAGCCCATGAAATTGCGCATAAGAACGTCAAGAAATCTCCCAACGAGAAAGCTATTCCCTTGTACACGCCTGTTAGCAAAGCTAGGCCAATCATTCCTAGCATGATTCCGAGCACGGCCCTTAAACTAGGTCTCTTCCTGAACAATAGGAATCCTAGAATTGGGACTAAAGGGGCATTAAGGCTAGTTATGAAGGCAGAGTTTATGGCGCTCGTATACTTAAGGCCAAAAACTTGGAAGAGAAAGCCTGAAAAGACTACAATTCCCAACCAAATGCCCCTAATATCTGGAATCAGGTTCCTATCAGTTATGATTAGGAGGGGAACGAATGAGAGGATGGCAACCGCAAACCTTAGTGAGAGAAAGAAGAAAACTTCCAAGTCCAATATGGCAATTTTCATTATTGGAAATGTCCCTCCCCAGGCTGCAGCCACTAAGACAAGAAGGAATTTTCCTTTCAAGCTTTCTCTTTTCAATTGTCTCAGTCCTCGAGGGGATTTGCATGAGCTAGGGGCAGATAGATTACTTCGTACATTTTAATTATATTACGATGGATAAAGGGCTGTATGGCAGAAGTCGAGCCAGAGAGACCGAGTTCAAGTTCCCAAGAGGTGGAACATGGGATCTTTTCCTCCAAGGAGGAGATATTTTGTGGAGTTTCCTTAATCTTAGCAGAACTCCTATCCATAGGTTCTCTTTTCCTTCCCTGGTTCTCTATTAAGATGTCAATCCCGCTTATGGGTCTTCAGATGAACGGTACCTATGATTTCTTCCTATTTAGCAGGATGAGGATTTCAATAGAAGGGCTACCTGGTACTTTTGCTGGAGCTGTTGCTTCAAAAGAGACGATACTTGCATACGTCCATCCCCTCTTCTGGTCACCCCTTATAGGAACAATCGTAGGCCTGTGGCCTCTAATGAAGTTATTCAGGAAAAAGCCCTATCACAAGCAAGCCATCATTTCCGCGGTTCTTATAACTCTTATCGCGCTGGAGATGAAATTTCTTTCTATAAACATAGGGAAAGAGGCTTTGAGCGATTTCTTAAGTTTAATGGCATCATTGGGAGCAGAACTTTCTTTTTCAAGCCATGGATCCGATCTTTTTCTTATATCTGGGGCTTTTATGCTTTTTAGTCAGGTTCCTAATGCAATTAAGATGGTTAAGATGTCCTAGCAATGGAGTTGGGAGGAAAGTAATGCTATGAAGGAAGAAGGTAAGAGAAACGTCGCTGTTATGACCATAAGCTGGGCAATAATGACCCCATTCACAAGGGCAGCTGGCATCTACTTCTCGTTATATGCGAGGTCGCTTGGAGCAACCAATCTTCAAGTTGGTCTAATATCTTCCATTTCTTCCCTAGTTTTGGGTTTTTCAAGGCTCTTTGGGGGTTACTTATGTGATGTTATCGGAAGGAAAAGGCTAATCGTCCAAATGACCTTTACCTTGGCTATAACAAGGCTTCTCTTTTCAATCGCTAAGGATTGGACCTGGTTGCTAGTTGCCAGAGTAATAGCTTCCATAGCCCTCTTATATCAGCCAGCACTTTGGGCTTTGATGGCCGATAGCCTCCCAGAAGGTGAAAGAGGCAGGTACATGGCTCTTTCCAACACGATAAGCGGGATCTTTGGGATGCTTGGTCCTGCTATTGCAGCGTGGATGGTAAAAGTTAGAGGGATAGAAAGCGGGGTAAGACTCCTTTACCTTCTATCCGCAATTGGTTTGATGTGCGGCTCCGTTGTCAGGTCCTTTCTGATAGAGACGATACCTAGCAGGACAAAGCCTTCATTGAGGGGAATGCTAAGAGATTACGTAAGAGTCCTTCCTCTCTTCAAAAAGGAGGTAGGAAGGGTTGCCCTCATCAGCGCGATGGGATTTGCATTTTCTGGCTTAATAGGTCCTTTTATACAGATATATGCCGTGGAAAACCTGCAGATAGATCCAGCTTATTGGGGTTTTGCTAACCTCATCGCTTCACTTGCAGGACTATTTAGTCAGCCACTATCCGGTTATCTTACTGATAAGGTTGGGAGGAGGGAGGTCGTATCCCTATCCTTCCTTTCAACCTCTCTTGGATACCTAATCCTGTTCTTTTCACCCAAGGGATCAAAAAACTTCGTCTTAGCCTCCCTCCTGGTAGCATCCATCATGCCAAGGTTTCCAGCTATATTCGCTTTACGCGCCGATGTAACGGTCTCAGAGGTCAGAGGGAGAGTTGATGCCATAAGCAGGCTTATATCGAACCTGATGCTATCAGCAAGCAACGTTGCAGGTGGAAAGCTCTATGAGGTATCGCCTAGCTTCACCATCCTAATTTCTGTGGTTCTAATGGCAGCAATGGCCGTTATTTCATTTGTCCTCTTACCTTCAAAGGCTATTTTAATGGAATTAAGCCAGGAGAGGCCTGAAGATGGTGGTTAATTCATCTAAGTCCAAATCTAAATTCGTCTTCCCCAAAGTCAGGGAGAAGCTATACCATAAGATAAAGGGTCTTGGGCTTTATGTGAGGATGCACGGATATGAATATCTGATAGCTGATGATAAGAGGATATTGGCCCTTCTTTTCTTGGAACCTTGGACTAACAGGGCTGAGCTAAGGATTTTTGTATCTGGCGGCGAATTCGTTGAGAAAATAGTCTCAAAGGTGAAGTCTTTGGATCCAAGCGTATCGATGGAGGTTCTTTATCTAAGCTCTACCTCTGATAGAAGCCATTTCAGATAGTCCTCGCTTATCTCCTTAATGGGACAGGCAATTATTTCTGGTATGTCATAAGGATGAATTTCCTTTATCCTAAGCTCCAGATCCTTGAACTTAGCTCTGGATGTCTTCATTATCATGAGAACTTCTTCTTCAGCCTTTACCTCTTCCTCCCACCAATAGTAGCTAGTTATGCCTGGAACTAAATTAACGCAAGCTGTGAGCCTCTCTATAACCAGCAATCTAGCGATTTCCTTAGCACTTTCCATGTCTGGAGCCGTACTGAATACCAGAATGGGTTCCTCTTCCCTGGATTGCAAACTGCCCATTTAAATCCGTTCTTATGGACCGCGAAATAAAATAACTCTTTCATCGATGGAATCTTTGATTATGGCTTATTTGAGATCTCTACAAGCCTGCAGAATGAGCAAACTTCCAATATGCTCGGGTATCCGCATCTTGAGCAGGGTTTCATTCTCTCCTCCCTTTCCTTTGTGATAGGTGATAGTCTTACAAGCTTTCTCAAGGATGTGACAAAGTTCACCTTGCTTTGGGGCCATCTCTTCTGAATATCATCAAACAGCGGCTTAATTAATATCTGCTTGGTCTCCTTGTAGTAAGGGCACTTTTTGGTGCAATATTCTGCGCCTATTACCTTCAGATAAGTGAGTGAATCGGCATCATTTAGCCAAAAGAGGGGTCTAATTCTCCCAACCAGCTTTAGATTTGGGATTGGAGGCAGGACGGAATCCAATGTGTTTAGAAAAGATATGTTAGAGGTAATTAGGTTGTTAAATGCGAAGTAAACCATGTCATCCAAGTTATGGCCAGTTGCAACGAAGTCATATCCTTCTTCCCATGCTAGCTTGTTTAACAAGTATCTCCTGATAACTCCACATGCCTGACAAAGTGTTTTGACCTTTTCAGCCAGATCTGGAACGGTAAAACCGTACTCCTCTTTCAGAGAGATCTCATACATCTTTGCTCCAGTCCTTTCGCAGGCCCGTTTGAATACTTCTGCACACTCCTCCATATGAGGAAAGCCAAGATCTATGTGCAGGGAACCAATTTCTAGATCAAACTCTTCCAAAAGGGCAGAGAGTGCATATAGCACCGATATTGAGTCCTTCCCTCCGGAAACCCCTATTAATATCCTCTTTCCCCTACCAACCCTTCTAAGAACCCTTCTCACTCTTTTGTAAAAGTAAGCTAGAAAATGTTCGTCGCAGAGAGAAGCTCCAAGATTTGGAACGAAGTGCTTAGCAACCTTGTTGCAGTACTTACAATTTTTCGTCAAGAAGTCCTCCTCCTCTCAAGCCTTTTCCAAGAAATCAATCGCATTTTCCTCTCTTAATAGCTGAGGTAAGGCTCTAAGAACTAACCTGCATTTTTCTGAGAACTCTTCTGGCTCAACAGTATTTCTTGCGGGGCATTCCTCGTCTATCTTACACCTCTTTCTTTCAACATCGTAAACAACTGGATATGCCCTACACCCGATTGGCCTCCTCTCATAAATCTTGCAATGTCCTCTCTCGTTTAAGAAGAAACACCTCCCATCCAAGTTTTTAAGCCTGAGGTATCCATCTCTGTACTCAGAGAAATCCTCTAGCTTGTATCCCAGGGCCAAAATTGCCTTGACATCCTCTTTTGTAAGGATCATGTCTGTCTCGATGCAGCAAAGATGGCAGCCTGGGATGCACTTCAAGAAATCACCGAAAAAGATACCTAATTACACAGATTTATGTTCTGCAAGCAGTCTTTCAATTAGTCTCTTAGCGCTGTTGGCATTTGTTATTGAGGAAAAGGATGGGAGGATGAAGATCCCTTTTATGATAAGGTAAAGGGTTGAAGTCCCAAACCTCTTATCCCAGAAACCTTTTCTAACGACTACTGCCTCTATCTCAGGAAATTCGATTGTTCTAACCGATAGACCTAAAGCTCCTCCTAAAATCACGATTCTCTCGTTTGTGACGATGTATTTGATCCTTCTAAGTGAAAGTATGTTTCTCAATGGAGGTATTATTGCAATCAGGTAGCCAATTATTGCTATTAATCCAGGAAACACCAAGAGAAGTAATGGGGCTCCTGCTATCTCTAGAAGCACGGCTGTTGCAGGTAAAGCTAGGAAAAGTCCTACTAGCGTAAAGATCAAGGATTTCATTATGAAAGGGGCCTTTTTCGGGCTCTCACTCCAAAGTACCCTTTCACCTGATCTTAGACTGATGGGGAGTAGCTCTTCAGACATCACCCTTTCTCAAAATGACTTTATTTAAAAGCTAAATGGGATGCCCAGATCTCTGAAAATTAAAAATGAGCTGTGCTTCTGAAATGTTTTTGTTAAGCTATTCTTCCAGCTTTTTGGCTAAAGTCTGACCTGAATTCGTTAGTTTTATGAAGTTTCCATCCGCCCTCTTAATTACTTTAAGCAAACCGGCATTCTCGAGAGCGCGACAACGTCTCCATGCCGTTGTTTTCGACCTTCCGATTTTTTGAGCAAGTTCTTTAAGGTAAAGACCGCCGGAAGACAACTCCTTTAGTATTCTCTTGTCTACAGAATCCAATTTCTTCTTCTCTCTGGCCTTCTTTCTTTGAAAAAGGAGAAGGGGGGCAGATACTATTCCAAGGCTTAAAGGCAGTAGAAGCCATATGAATTTCATGTATTTGCTGCCACGCTCCTTTTCTATGGCTGATGGGAATATTTGAATATAGCTAACCCATTTTGCTTCAGAAGGCATAAGCAGCGTAATACCCTCTTCTTCCTCACCGGTAATTATTGTTTCAGGGAGGTCAGAAAGACCAACTATTCTTGCCCCCTTAGGTAGAGTAATAAGCACTTTTGCATGGATTTCGCTTAGGTTTATGGTCCACACTGCTCCTTTTTTCTCCGCAAGATCTTGAGTAAAATATGAGACCCTAGCTTCCTTTGCTCCAAGAAGTTGGACTTCAATAAGCTTGTCAACAACAGAAGCGTTGAGAGGTAGGCCTTCTTCATCCAAAACAACTAGGAAAGTTGGGGAAGCATAAAGGGGCAGATATGCAACGAGCTCAGGATCCGAAAAGCTAATGCTATAACTTACGTTTACCCAACCGTCTTCGTATACTTCCAGTTCTACTAATTCTGGAAGTTCTTGAGAAACTGTTAGAGTTGGAGAGATCAAAAGCACTATGAGTACGGCTATCCTGCTTATGGCCTTCAACTCTCTCTCATTTAGGAGAAAATCAAATAAAAAGAGGAGGTCTAACCCCCTGCTCCTGTTGGAACCCCTCTCATGGATCTGTATTCTAAGACGTACTGCCTTATCCTTCTAAGGATTCCAAGCATCTCTCTTAGGGCTTCTCTAGCAGCAGCATAGTTCTGCTTTTCTACAGCATCATTAAACTTCCTTAAAGCTTGGGTTAGGGCATTTTTGGCCTCTGAAACTTTAGCTGCTGCCTCAGTCCTATTGTGTTGTATCAGCCATTCCTCCAACTTCTGGAGTCTTTCGATAGTTCTTTCAGTTGCAGATACAATGCGCTGAACTCTTTTCTCCAACATGCCCTCCTTGATCTCCTTAATGTGTTCTCTAATCCAAGAGTAAGCTTCTCTAATCAGTTCAGCAGCTCCTTCTACTTTTTTCTTGGCCTCTATAAGCTTTTCTTCGCTCATCAATCCTGTTGCGTCCTCTAGCATCTCCTTAGCTCTTTCCAGCTTTTGTCTCGGTTCTTTAACATCTACACCCCTGCTCTCAAGTGCCCTTAAGGAGGTCTCAAGCTTCTGAATCAGATCATTCAGCCTTCTGATCGCAGATAGCAGAAGGCCCTTTGCCCTAGTTACGTTGCTTGAGGGAGCGTACTCCTCCTTTGCGTTAAGTAATGCCTCTCTTAACGTATTTATAGCCCTTCTCGCTAATTCAGCAGCCTCCTTCCTATCTCCTGATGCTAGTTTATCCCTTGCCTGATCGATTAAGTTGTCAGCATTTTCAACAGCTCTCTTTAGCTCGTCAGCTACATCCTTAGAACCCGCTTGTTCTGCCCTTGCGGCCCATCGAAGAGCTAGCTCTCTGGCTTGCTCGTAGATCTGTAGTATCTTCTCAACCAAAGCTCCTTGACTCTCTGGTTGAGCTGCTATGTTAAGTATTGGACCGGAGAACATGAGTGCCAAGACTGATAAAGCTAGGACGATCCTTACGTTGCTAGGTTTCATTTTCATCTTAATCACATCATTCACCGCTCTAAATGCTGTGGCGTGAAGTAATAAGGAATCGTTACGTAATCGTTGCGTAATGAGTTGGAACAACCGATGCAGCATTTATCCCAACTCTTTAACCTTGAAAAATCATTAATTCGAACTTTATAGAGGAGATATTAGAGAAAAAAGAGAATAATCCTTTAAAAGAAGTTTAGAAGCTAGGGAGTCGATGAATGGGTTCTTTATCTTTCCAAACTAATTCGATTCCATTCAAAATTCAAGCAATTGCATCTATTTTTATGGATGGAAAGATACGGGTTGTTCTCTTGCCTATCTTCTCTTAGCTATTCCCTTTGATTTATATTTAGCTTTGCATGCATTGAATAAGTGACATCCAATGCCCGAAAAGAGGACATTTCTTCTCCTCTCAGCGTTCTTTGCCTTGTCATTGACCTTACCGCTTTCTCCCTTGCTGGGCGACGGTAACGTAACTATTACAGGATTTGTCAAGGAGGTCAGGACCGGAAAGCCCGTTCCAAACGCAAATGTTTTAGTCTTGATGGGACCATGGGGAACATATTCTCGAAAGGTTTTTGAAGGAAAGACGGATCTAAATGGTAGTTTCAATATAGAACTCCCTGCTGGCTCCAACTACACAATTTGTGTATACTACGACGATCCTCTGACTTCTGGATTTGATTATGTACCGTCCATGAAGAGGATCCAGACAGAGCCTGGAGGAAAATTGAACATCACCTTTGAGCTTTGGGATGGGGCCTCAATCTTTTTAGAAGGGGAAGTTCTCTTTGTTGAGACAACGAAGTCCTTGAAACCTGTGTTTTCGGTGATAAGCCCGGAGTCAGGAAAGGTTATGGAGTTCGATGGATACAAGCTCAGATTCGGAGAGCCCTCGAACTTCCCAAATAAATACTTAGGACTAAGTCCGGATCTCATAATAGTCCCGGCAGGCATTCCCTTCATTATTAAGGTGCATTCGAATGTAGAGTTTTCGAAAGAGATTCATGCTGTGTGGTATCAAGGCAAAGAGACTTTCACACTTAGTTTCATCGTAGACAGGCAAAATCACTTCATTCTTGAAAAAGGAGAGGCCTTTCACATCGATCTGACTAAATTCTCGGTCCGCAACAGCTTATCAGCGGTTAAAGAAAGGGCATCTGAGGTAGACTTAATGATAAAGGAGAGGGAGAGGGAAGGGTTTTACGTAGCAGTTGAGACGCAGAGATTGACGCGCATAAATTCCCTGATCCTGGAGGCAGAGGATCTTTTTGATCAAGGGGCCTATGAATCGTCCTTTGCAAGGCTTCGTGAGGCCTATGCAGAAATCTCGAACCTCCAAGACTGGCTCAACAGGATGTACATCAAAGCCTTAAGATCAGCATTTCTTCTGATCCCATTCCTAGCTTTCACAGCAACTTCTGTCTCTTTCCTATACTTTGAAGGGAAAAAGCTTAAGATCTGCGCATCGGCGGTCCTCTATTCGTTATTCCTGCTGTTAACATATTATCTATATCCAGGAAGCAAGATTATAGCTCCATCTTTGTTCATCAGGGCTTCTTTTATCCCATTAATCTCGATTCTAGGCTTCTTCATTCTGTTTCCAAAGTTCTTAAAAGGTAGGGAGTTTAGGGGTCGAGTTCCTCTGAGGAACATAGTAGTTCCCATCTTCTCCATAGCTAAGAGGAATCTTAGGAGGAGAAAGCTGAGATCAGTCCTAACCCTAATCTCTGTTACGATACTTGTTTCAAGTTTCATAGTCCTGACATCCTTCACAACGGGCTACGGTCTAATCATTAGCAGGGTCTCCAAGTACCCAGGATCCTCCTTGGGAATAATGGTAAGGACACTAAAATCCCCAGTGATGGAGGCTTATGCGCCGGGTAAGCGGAGGAAAAGGAGTATTCTGGTTCTCACCCCTCGGAAATTCCTCTGTTGAGTGGTTTGAGTCCCGCTCATATGTAAGCCTCGTGGCACCGAAGTATGAGAACGTACCACACCGCCAGTACAACTACAGAGGATCATACAATCCCTTAGGATATGTGAAGGGGCACCCCATATTTGGTATGGTTGGCATCGTCCCTAGCGCAGAGGCAGAAATCCTGTCCCTGAATGAGACGATAGTAGAAGGGAGATATTTGAAAGATGAGGATGAGGACGGCATCCTGATTAGTGAGAAACTTAAGAAAAAATTGAATTTAACAGTTGGAGAGAAAGTAACTTTCCAGATATCTGGGAAGAGGCTTACACTAAAGGTTGTCGGAGTGTTTGAAGACCAAAAGTTTGAGAACATTAGAGACCTAGACGGGTTGCCCCTTCTCCCAATGAAGATCGTGGAAGTCCGAAGGGCTCCTGTGGAAGAGGGCTTTGACATCATAACGGAGGGTTTGACTCCTTGTTCAGCCAGCGAAACCATTGTAACTACGTGGAAGATTGCTTCAAGGATCCCTGAGATACAGCTCTCTCGAATAGATATCCTGTTAGAGGAAGGAAGTGATCTAATTGAGCGTGCCAAGATGATAGCTCTTAACAAAGGCCTCAGGGTTTGGGCTTCTACCGAAGGAGGAGTTTACCTAGCTCGTTTATCCTCTTATTTTGAAGGAAAAGGCCTTTCTATAGCAATTCCTTGGCTCATAGTAGTCCTTAACGTCATCATAACAATGCTTAACTCCCTTTATGAGAGGAAGAGGGAGATCTTGATCTACTCTTCCGTAGGGATCAATCCTAGTCAAATAGCTAGCATATTTCTAGCTGAGGCCGGGATAATCGGGATCATAGGAGGAGGAATAGGTTATGTTCTTGGTTTTGGATGGTATAAAGCCCTCTCGCTTATGGAAGTTGGCCTACAAGTTAGGCAGAAGGTCTCGGCTCTCTGGACCCTTGCTGCAATGGCTGTGTCGCTAGCAGCTGTTATTGTGGGAGGCCTAACAGCTCTGAAAGGATCCGTAGTCATCACCCCCTCGCTTAAGAGGAGGTGGAAGATAGATGCGCGCGCGTACAAGATTGCTGAACCCTTTAAACTGGCCCTGCCTATCTGGATTACAGAGGATGAAGTGGAAGAGTTTACGGAGTTCGTTTTGAATGCACTTAGATCCCACATGGACGATTATGAAGAGCATACTTATGTGATAAAGGTAAGCAGAGAGGACAGAAAGGGCTTATCCATCAGAACCATAGAGTTTTTCTATGCATCTGGAGGTCAGATGAGCCCAATTCACACTAGAAACAAACTTATTCTGAGAAAAGAGGATGATAGAGAAGTATATGACGTTGTGCTCATAAGCGACGGGCTTCCTGAGGCAGCCCAAAAAACTGGATCCTTCGTTCGTAAGATAATTCTCGAGTGGAACGTTAAAAGAGGAAAACTTGGAGGAAGATGATCAATTTGTTCGTGCATTTGAATTTGAAATGGGAGGGTGTTTAGATGAGTATAAAGGAAGAGGGGAGGATAACCTTCAGCCTAGCAGATGCCTTAAGGCTAGGATATGATAATGTGAAAAGGCGCTTCAACAGAGCAGTTCTAAGCATCGCAGCCATAATGCTGGGCATAGCCTTCTTCTCCACGCTTTCTCTCATGGACGTCTTCTTTAAGCTTCATGCTCAAGCTGGGGGAGGAGCCTTAGGGGTTGAGGGCTATCAATATGGGCTTGTCCTCGTTTCACTTGCCGTATGCACCATAAGTATAACAAACTCAATGCTCATAGCCGTATACGAGAGATATAGGGAAATAGGGACGATGAAATGTCTAGGAGCCCTCGATCAGCACGTACTAAAGCTCTTTCTCGTGGAATCAATCATTTTAGCAATCCTAGGTGGAACTTTTGGCTTTGGAATTGGTATAGTAGCTTCAATTTTAGCTTGCGGCTTATCAATGGGCTTTCACGTAGTGCTTGAACTTCCTATGACCGTTCTCCTCATCCTATTAGGTAAGGTTATCCTCCTCTCCATTACCTTAAGTGCGATTGCTACGATTTATCCTGCCTACAAAGCAGCAAAATTGGACCCCGTGGAGGCTTTGAGATATGAGATCTGACATCATAATCAAAACAATAGATTTGGCTCGCTATTATGAGCTAGGAGGAGAGATAATTAAGGCACTAGATGGCGTGGATCTTGAGGTTCGCAGGGGTGAGTACCTCTCGATCGTAGGTCCTTCTGGAGTTGGAAAGACAACTCTCTTCAACATGATAGGCGGCCTGGACAGGCCAACGAGAGGAAAGGTCATCATAGATGATGTTGATATATCCCAGCTTGACGCCTATGAGCTAGCTTGGCTTCGTTGTAGGAAGATAGGGTATATCTTCCAGACGTTTAACCTAATACCAACCCTGACAGCCCTAGAGAATGTGGCACTACCTACGATCTTTGCAGGGCTTCCAAGGGATGAAGGCAGGAGGAAGGCTGAGATTATCCTTAGGTCGGTTGGCTTAGGAGACAGGTTAGATCATAAACCATCTGAGCTCTCAGCCGGTCAGCAGCAAAGGGTAGCTATTGCTAGGGCAATGGTCAACGATCCTGCCATCATACTGGCAGATGAACCTACTGGAAATCTGGACTTCAAAACTGGAAGGGAGATCATAAACCTCCTTCGAGAATTAAACAGGAAGCGTGGTGTAACCATAATTGCTGCCACTCACGACCTTAAGATGATTGGAGTGAGCGATCGAGTGGTCTACATGCGAGATGGGAGGATTGAGAGAATAGAAGAGAGAAAACGAGAATGAGAGAACATACAATATTAACCTAATATTAGTGATATTAGCTCCCTTAACAACATCAGATCTTCTTATGAGATCTTCCTTCAAATAGGAAGAAATCTTGCCTTAATAATTTCTTTCCTCATCCTGTGAAGCCATGTAATCACGTGCTTACAGAGAGCATTCTTAAGATAAGAAGCTAGAGATATAATATACCCTTAACTAATGCTAAGATTTCTTTGTGTTTCAAATGGTCTCATTTCCTTGCATTTTCTCCCAATCTCTTCCATTTTCATCCCATTTCCTCCCGGAACCTTCCCTTAAATGCGATGAATCCATAAGATATGTATGAGGATCTAAGATGGATGCAAGGAAGGTGTCCTTGGCCTTTGCAATGGTTCTACTCCTCGTTCCAATCTCACATCCTGTAGCTGAGGATGAAGCAAGTAACCAATGTGAAATTGCACAGGAGTTGTTATCAATTTAGAGCCTATGATTTCGTATTAAGCAAAGTAGAATCGTCTAATCTGAGCCTGGAGGAAAACATTTCAGTTCCCGGCATCCATGGTTTAGAAATGAACCTAAGCAAGACCATGAGCATTGGAGACATTCTAAACTTGAGTTATTCCATGGCATTAAAGGCAAACTCGTCTCTAGGGGAAGCGAATTGCTCTCAGATCTCGTTTACAACTAAAAAGGCATTAAATCTGCTCAAAATTGTCTTAAAAGAGGTTCATAAATGCGAGATTTCCTCAAACTTAACCTCTACTCCTGTTGGATCCATAAGAAGGCTTCAGATAGCGTTTGAAAGGCACAAGAGGCTGCTCTATAAGTTAAATCTTAGCATTCAGAAGATAAAGTACCTAAATGAGACCAATCTAAACCTAAGCTTATTCAAGCAGCTTTACCAAAACGCATCGATGATACTGGAGAACGCTTCCATCATTGCTTTCTATAATGCCAGCGAAGCTGCAAGGATGCTGGCAGAAGCTAATAGAATTAGAGCCGAGATGAGAAAGGAAATTGTGAAGTGCTGCCAGATAGCTAAAGCTGAGAAAATGCTCAATAGGACTCTTTCGAGGATGAATCTTAGTGCTATACCGGAGGATGTTGCGTCAGAGATCACAAACCTCACTAAGGAATTCAACGAGGCTAAGGCTAAAGGTGATGTGAGGAAGATTAAGGAGATCTTAAGGGAGATGAAAAAAGCAGTTGCCCATGAGAAACATTGGGACAAAATAAGAGGCAAGGAGAAACAGATTGAAGGAAGTGAAGGTCTACCTGAAGATGAGGAAGGATGGAAGGGAAAAGGTAAAAAGAGGGGAAAAGGCTGGGAGAAGGGAAAGAAGAAGCGTAAAGAGAAAGGTAATGGATAACTTGATATTAAATCGCAAACCTGAAGGCTAGGACCATTCTAGTTATTATTCTATGTCTTATATGATGACAGCCTTTCAGAGTTAAGTTACAATTCAATTATTTGCAATCGATTTAAAACGTCTTCAAGTCTCAGATTTCTATCTTTAGAGATAAGCCTTAAGTGCCTGACTTTCAACGGATTCAAGCCCACGAAGCGACACGCCAATACATCTACTGGAAGGGGATCAACTCCAACTATCACCTTTTCCCCAGCGTCAACTATGTTCAGGTCACATCTCACTACCTTCATCAAGTCCGCAATTACATTGTCGACCCCTAACGGATGATAGACTCCGTACTTATTGCCCTCTGCCAGCAAACCGAAAAGGTTCTTCAAAGCGCATGTAAGCAGTGTGTCAGAGTGTTTTCCCACTTCTGGTATGTTTATGAGAAGATCGCATTCTTTTACTAGCTTTGGTATCGGTAGCTTGCTGACTGCATGCGGAAAAGGGATTTCTAAATCCAGGATATCGTCTTCCATGAGATCCATGGCTATGACCTTTTCACCAAATCGTTTAATCATGTCATATATTCCGAAGCGTTTAAACTGCCTTTCTGGGGTGTGGATCATGCTTTTAGTCTCTCCGATGACGATCTTTCTAGCCCTAGGCTCAAAAAACTCTATAGTTTTCTCTACAAGTGAGGTTTCAGGATAGTACATACCGCATAAGTTCGGCTTTATTAGGACGAGGTCATATTCCTCAGGTTCAAACCCAGTCTCTGATAATAACCTGGGGAAGGCGTCTAGAGCTTTATTTTTGTCGCACATCACTATTCTATAACTTGTTGGCAATCTGCGTTTGGATGCCATCTCGTTATGCCGCATATAGAGGCACCAATAGATTGTATATTTCATAGGTGAATTAAACCTTCGTTAGACCTGTTTTCTTGAAAAGAACCCTAGTTCCACGTCATTTAAAATAAATCATTTATTTGAGGTTTAAGGGTTGTTATGGTAATAATCGATGGGCACACCCATTTTGCAGGCCCTGAGAAAGGTCTACCTCCAAATAGCGTGGAGGAACTTCTTTCTGTGATGGATGCAAATGGTATTGACGCTGTTGTCACTACACCTCCCTTATCCTCAATTGGGGCAGACAGAAAATACGATGAGGCAAATGCTTTCATCTCAGAGGCTATGAAAAAAGCGCCAAATAGGATATTTGGGTTCATAAGGGTGAACCCGCACTTCTTAGAGCATGCTTTAAGAAGTATTGAAGATGGCGTCAAGCATAAGGGGTTCAAAGGAATAAAACTCCATCCCAGAAACGAGGCTTTTCCAATTAACAGTGAGAAGCTTGTCTTTCCGATAGCAGAGCTGACAAGCAAGCTAAAGGTACCTTTACTCTTTCACACAGGAGATCCGGACACGTACGGCTTTGCACAGCCCACGTTAGTTGGAGACCTCGCTGACACCTTTCCGGAGGTCACAATCATTGTAGGACACATGGGAAAGAGGCTGTATGAAGACGCCATCTTGGTTGCAAGGTGGTTTGACAACGTCATTCTGGAGACTTCTTTCCACACCCCAAGGGAGATAAGGAGGGCAGTCGAGCGGGTAGGGGCTGATAGGGTTGTTTATGGGTCAGATATGCCATTTGGCATTCCAGAGATCTCAATAATGAGCGTTAGACTGTGTAAGATCTCTGAAAAAGAGAAGGAATTGATTTTGGGCCTAAACATGGCCCGTATCTTGGGAATTAAAGGGGGTTGATGAGAAAATGAAGGAAGCAAATGCAGCAGCCAGGAAGGAAATGAGGATCATAGATGGTCATGTGTTCGTAGGAAAGTCGATTTTCATGGAGCAAAAGGTTGATGATCTTCTTGCTGAGATGGACAAGCTAGGAATTGAGGCATCAGTTATCGTTGCACCGCCCCCAGGTCCTTTCTACGAAGATGCAAACGAGTTCGTGATGGAAGCAGCAAAGAAGCATCCAAATAGGCTAATACCCCTTTATCATGCCAACCCACAACTTGAGAAGGAAGAGGAAAGGGCTAGGGATGCTTTAGATGTTGAGGGTTTCGTTGGTATTCAGCTGGATCCAACCAACGATGGATACTTCCTGAGGAGCCAGGTTGTTGAACCAGTTGTGAAGGTAGCTGAGGAATTAGGCCGTCCAGTATACGTCCATTCTGGTGACTCCATCTTCTGTCCACCAGAGTACGTGGCAGACCTCGCCTCTAAGTTTGAGAGCGTCAATTTCATCACTTCAATGAGCATCAGAGCGCCTAGAGCTGCTCGGGAACGCAACAACCTTTACCTGTTGACGCGACCCTTTCCAACTCTGTTCTTCAAGCTAGGATTTGCAGAGGAGTTCGATCTAGATAGGCTCATCTTTGCGTCAGACTCCCCAATTGATGTTGCACAAATCGAACTAAGGAGGATAGAGTTGGCTGGCTTAGAGCCGGAGGTCCTGAGGAAGATCTTGGGAGATAACCTCAGGAGGATCCTATTTAAGGGGGCTTGAAGTATTGCGAGGTTGCCCTTCGGTCGTGACTAGCCTTGAGGTTATTTCCAGCCACATGTGGCCTGCTCGTGAAAGCGAAGAGCTCAATGGTTGGATCCTGAGGGCAAACGAAGGTGTTACTTGGAGAGCAAACAGCGTTCTTCCTCTTTATTGGAAGGGCAGGGTTATGTTGAGTGAGGCCATTGGGGTTGCGATACGATTTTACGAGCGGAGGAGGCTGCTCCCAATATTCAAGCTAACTCAAGCAAGCAGGCCTCCTGAGCTAGACAGAACCTTGGAGAAGGTTGGCTTTACTAGGGAAAAGGACACATACGTCATGACTGCTCCCATCGAAGCCCTTTCCTCAATAAACCCAAGAGTAGATGTTGTAGTTGATGAGGCGCTCACACCCGGATGGGTAGAGGCTTATAACGCTGGTGGCAGGTTTTCAGAGCGAGAACTTCGATTAAGAATCAGTATCATGAAACGAATTAGGGCCAAGAAGGGGTTCGCTAGGGCAATAATTGGTGATAACGTAGTAGGAGTAGGTCTTGGTGTGCTAGAGAACGATTGGTTGGGTTTGTTTGCAATCTGGACAATCCCCCGATTTCGTAGAAGAGGCGTTGGAACGGCTATAAGCCAAGCACTTGGCTCCTGGGCAAAAAGCCTCGGAGCTCGTAGAGCATTCTTACAGGTCCAAGTAGAAAACAAGCCAGCACTCGCACTTTACAGATCTCTTGGATTCAAGACAATCTACACCTACTGGTACCGTGTGTTGCGATCAAAACCCAGCCATCCATGAGAGCTGATTCAAGCATGATTCACCAAATGTGCTTACAAGGCTCAAAATTCCTTCTTCCCGTAACTGAACAAAACTATCTTACAATTCCTACACCTATAAGCTTCGGCATTTGCAGGAAGCAGCCTAAAACGCCCAGCAACAATGACCTCTGCCTTCCAAAATGCAAACCTTACAGGCTTCTCGCTCCAATAAATTGATGGGTCCGAGGTTACCACATATCCCTTCTCCATCTTTCTCCTGCAGATTGGACACCCATCAGGCAATATACGCAGGAAAATCCCTTGATAACAATACCGTAGGGAAATTTAAACTCAGCACGTTGAAATACCTAAGATTTTTCAGATCCTCACACTCATTTTATTTAGAGTCTAAATTGGATATTCAGACCATGAAGTTCAATGACTTCACGTCAGGTGAGGTTTCAAGAGCTTTAACCATAGCCAAGGAATTTGCATCGAGATTCAAGAGGAAGGGGTTCTTAATGGTCGTTTGAGAAGAAGGGGATGATATATGGCTTAAATTGAATGCTTTTAGTTTCCCATTAATTTATGATGTCGAACCATGATAGACAAAGAAATTCTTGAGAAAATAGAGCAAATAAGGCTTGATAGATGGAGAGGAGCAAGCGAACTTGCTAGGGAAGCACTGCTAGTGCTCAAGTTTGCTGTAGAAGTAAGCAAGGAGGAAAGGGTTGAGGTCTTTTTAGAAGGCATAAATGAGATCAGTAGGAGGCTCTTTATGGCCAGGCCCAACATGTCACCAATCCAGAATTTGATTGCTAGAGCTGTTTATGAAATTAACAAATGGTGGGAGGAAAGTGGAAGAGAAAGGGAAGATATAGCTTCTCTAAAGGAGGTTGCCACTTCAAAAATCGAGGAGTTGCTTCTTAACTCTGAACTTGCCGTTAGAAAAGTTTCCAAGCATGGGGCTAGCTTAATTGAGGATTTTGACGTGATTATGACCTGCAGCTATAGCTCAACCCTGTGTGAAACATTCAAAGCAGCTAAAAGAGATGGAAAGGACTTCAGCCTAATGGTTGCGGAATCAAATGTCTCCGGCAGATCATACGGTCAACTTATGGCAAAGAAGCTAGAAGGTCATGGGATCCGAGTAGAAGTCTTTCCAGATAGCGCAATTAACGTTTATGCAAAGAGAGTGAAGAAGGTCTTTGTTGGTGCTGACAGCATTCTGTTTGATGGATCCCTCATCAATGGAACTCCAACGTACAAGCTAGCTCAGGCCTCTAAAAGGCTCAATTTACCGTTTTATGTCCTTTGTGAAACTGCTAAGTTTAACGTCCTTAGCTATCTTGGAGAAAAGCCTGAAATTGAGAGGGGTTTTGACCTGGTTCCTCCCGAACTAATAACAGCAATTATAACAGAGCAAGGGGTTGTTAAACCATCTAAAGCGATCCTCATTATCAATAGGATGGAAGCATATGTAAGATTCCTTAGGAAAATTTGTTCTCGCGAAAAAGGATCCAGTTAGAGGTGAAATCCGATAAATCTTCAGATGTGAGCCAAGAGTAGAAAGAGAAATGGTTTGTCTTCGTTAACAGTAAGGCCGGGGATTACTTAGAGGAAAGGGGGAGCTTAAGAATCCAAGATTGTTTATATTTTATCTCTGAAAAAGAAGCCAGACCTAAGATGATTAGAGGTGGCTGGACAGGTAGAATCCTTAGAGTTGACCTGTCGAGCGGAAAGCACACCGTTCAAAACCTGGACGCTAAGGACGCAGTTGACCTCTTGGGAGGAAGGGGGCTGGCAGTAAAAATTTTGTGGGATGAACTTAAGCCTGGTACTGATCCCTTTTCTCCTGAGAACAGGCTTATTTTTGCAACCGGGCCCCTAACAGGTTTTTCACTCCCAAGTAGCGGTAAGCTTGTTATCGCAGCCAAGTCCCCGCTAACAGGAGGGTATGGTGACGGAAACATTGGGACAAGAGCTTCTGTTCAGCTGAGAAAGGCTGGTTACGATCTAATTGTAGTACAGGGAAAGGCAAAGGAGCCATCACTGCTTTATGTGGAAGATGATTCTGTTGAGATAAAGTCTGCTACGGATCTATGGGGTAGAAACGCCTACGAAGTCCAGGATTTGCTGGAAGAGGAGTATGGAATGGCTGGTATCCTTGTAATAGGCCCGGGTGGTGAAAAGCTAGTTAGGTTTGCTGTTATCGTTTCTGAAAAAGGTAGAGCTGGCGGCAGAACTGGTATGGGGGCTGTTATGAGTAGTAAGAACCTGAAAGCCGTTGTGATAAAGGGAACAAAGGAGATCCCTGCCATAAATTCCGAAGGTTTGAAGGAAATGGCAAAGGAGGGATACGCTGAAATAAAGGCAGCGGAGAACTACGATTTCTGGGTAAGACAGGGGACGATGGCGACGATTGAATGGTCCCAAACCAACAGCGTCTTGCCGACATACAACTTTAGGGAAGGGGTTTTCGACGAATGGAAGGGGATAAGCGGTTCAAAGATGGAGGAATACAAGGTTTCGCAGAAAGGTTGTCCCTTCTGCAACATGCAATGCGGTATGCAGTGTGAGATAAGGGATGGTCCCTATAAGGGAGAAATCTGTGAAGTAGATTACGAGAACATCGGAATGCTTGGTTCTAATCTTGGAATAGGAGATTTCAACTGGGCTCTAAACCTAAACCTTCTCGCGGATAAGGAGGGCATAGACACCATAACGTTGGGAAGCATTCTTGGATTTGCTACAGAATGCATGGAGAAAGGTCTCCTTTCCAAGGAGGAAGTTGGCGTTGACTTGAAGTGGGGAGACGGTCAAGCTATGTTTGAGCTTGCAGAAATGGTCGCTTCAAGAAAGGGCATAGGAGATCAGATGGCTGAGGGAGTTAAGAGGTTCTCTGCAAAAGTGGGGAATGGATCTGAGAAATTTGCAATGCATGTGAAAGGCCTAGAGATAACAGCTTATGACTGTCATGCAGCTCCAGGCATGGCTCTAGCCTTCGGAACCTCGCCAATAGGAGCTCATCATAAGGATGCCTGGTTTATCGCGTGGGAACTGAAGTTAGGAAGGGACCTGATAACAAAGGAGAAGGTGGAGCGCCTGATAGAGATGCAAAGAATAAGGGGTGGCTTCTTTGAATCAGCCGTAACCTGCAGATTGCCTTGGATTGAGCTCGGATTCAACTTGGAATGGTATCCAAAGTTTCTAAAGGCAGCTACAGGCCTAGATTACACTCTAGAGGATCTCTGGTTAATAGCAGACAGGATATACAATCTGATAAGGGCTTTCTGGGTTAGGGAGTACGGGGGATGGAGCAGGGAGCTTGATTATCCTCCAGTAAGATGGTTCGAGGAGCCGCTGACCAAGGGGCCTTCGAAGGGAGCAAAGCTTGATAGAGGAGCTTATGACAAGCTTCTAAGTTGGTACTACGAGATTAGGGGTTGGGATGAAAGAGGGATTCCTAGAAAATCTACGCTAAAGAAATCTGGCCTTGATTATGTGATAGACGGGCTTGAAGCTTTGGAGATCTCATTAAGCCCATGATTTAGATTTTAGAGTTGAAGTAAGAACAAAACAATAAATAAAATGAAAACTACGGCGATATAAGAAAAAGAGGTTACTGTAGGGAGGAAAAACCTTAAAAGTACCAGAATCTGACATGGAATTCCTAGAAGAGCCCATAGGATGGCCTGGCCTAATGATATTTCAATAAATGAGAAAAGGAGCTCGATTAAATCGAACCAATTCTAAGCTGATTGCCCTCGGATGTATTTTTCAAATTTTCTTGGCCTCTAAGACGGAAATTTTGGCTCTTGAATTCATGGTCTTCATGCATCATCATTAAATTGATTCTTTCAATCTTGCTTACCTTTTTTCAACGATAAAGGTGGGCTATGCTTTTTAGTATTCCTATCAAGTGCTACATGCTTATATGCTTATTTTCGACTCGAGATTGGTTTGATAAACTTCGATCTAATGAAGTTCTTTAAGGTTTCATCCAAGCTTACTAGGAGTAGCTGATGCATCTATGGGTGAATGATTTGAGGAGAGGAGTTGGCCGGACTCCAGTGGTTTACGATAAACATGCATCTTGCTTTCTAAAGCTTGAGTGTGAGAATCCCTCAGGAAGTCACAAGGATAGAGAAACTCTGTATCTGCTGGATAAGTTTGGCTGGGATAAGAGATACATAATAATTTCGAGTGGTAACGCGGGAATTTCCTTGGCCTGCTGGATGAAAGAAAAAGCAGTTGTTCTTGTCCCAGAAATAACGCCTAAAGAGAAAATAGAGAATATTAAGAGGTTTGGGGCAAAAGTAATCATAAAGGGAAAGTATTATTACGAATCTTACATGCTTGTTGATAAGATAGCTAAAAATCAAGGTTTGATCAACATCTCTCCTGGTTTTGTCGATAGATGGCGTGGGGATATCGCCATAAGCTATGAATTGAAAAATCTAAAACCAGACTATGTTTTTGTACCTTCCGCAAATCACACGCTTGCCCTAGGAGTTGCCTATGGATTTCATGAGATAAAAAGCAAAGGGTTAATTGACAAAGTTCCAATGATTATATCGTGCGTTTTACCAAACCATCCTTTCATCAAACTGACAGAGGAAATAGAAGAGAAGTACAAGAAAATATTTAACTCGATATACACTTTTGGCGGAGATGGAAAAAGCATTAGAAAAGAGTTTTTGAAATTTCCCTTCGTAAGAATCGATTCAACTCTTAGCTTGAAAGAAGTAACCGATCTATGTAAAAAATACTCTAAATTTGACCCAGCTGTTTCTCTTGCCCTATACATATCCAAAAAGTATGAAGGAGCAAAAGTTGTGGTTGCCACTGGCATCAGGAGATAGATTTCAACCTCAATACTGTGCAGCTTTTTGGCAAATGAGCAAAATAGGAGTCATATCTGTTCAGCAGGTGAAAGGATAAGAGGATTGGACAAAGCTGCCCCCTTCTAAGCTTGAGAGTGATAGGTTCAGCCAGCTTGCAGAACTTGCTTTAGAGTCCTGTTTCCTAGATCTTTCATTGTTACCACATCAAATCTCATCAAAAAGCTTGAGAATCTTCATGTTGACTTTTTGTAAAAGAATTGCTTCATATGCTACCAAAACAAGGATCAAGATCGATATCAAGGCAGTTGCCAAGTAAGTTTTCTTTCTCCTCATAATGTACCTTATTATAGAGAAGGAAAAAAGAGGAAGCAGTGGTATTGAGGCAATTGAAAAGACAGTTGCGCCAACAACAGGAGCTGGAAAGTTTGAGTCGTTTGGAAGAATGCGAGTATACATCTCCTTACTTCTAAACCGCAGATTCATAAAGGATCCGTCCCTTTTCCCTATGATGGCGTTAATTCCAAGGAAAACTCGCATTAGCTTTCCTCCACCCTCCGCATCCCAGATATGAGTCCCTGCCAAAAATATGGTGGGGAACTGATAGATTTGCAACAAGCTCTTTACCATCCTCAGAATATTATTGTTCATATAAAATGGGTCCATATCCAAGCTCTGGCTGCAATATTACTGGCTGACAGTTAAACCTATTGAGAATGATAGCAAAATGATCAGCCATACCTGCCAAGTACTCATTTGGAGCCTCCAAGTGGGATAATCTAATAAATTTTATAACCTCATTCGAAGGACATGCAAATTACCTGACAAGATATGATGAGAAGAGGCTAGTAAGGTGGAGAAGTATTGGAGATCTATCAAGCGTAATTAGATGAAGAAAACTCATATTCGAAGATCTTGTCTTGTTTAATTTCATAATATCTAGGACTAAGATGCTCTAACTAAAGCATCTGAGTCCTCAAAAAGCATGAACTAAAAGGAATAAAGTTAGAAACATAGAACCCCTCTATTTGATGACAAAGGCTGAAAAATAAGTATTTTTGCGGGAATTTACCTATAATTACTCGTGATCTCAGTTCTAATTCTGAGTTATGCAGCTCTTTTATCGTTTAAAAAAATGACAAATGATAGCTAGAAGGGCTCAATACTTTTATTTTTAGGGGTTATTGGATCCTTCTAAAAGTCGGGTTTTTATGATCCTAGCCATACCAGAAGCGGAGATGGGTGAGAAAGATAAACAATATATGGACTTGGATGAGCTTACATCGGAAGAAGAAACCGAAAAGATGGATAAAAGAAATGTGGCTGGTCTCTTCCTTGCCAGGTTCCTCAGATCTTGTTCTATGAACCTTCAGAGACCGGTCTTACCAACTTTTGCTTCATCTCTGGGAGCAGACAGCGAGAAAATGGGGATGATTCAGTCCATCTCAACCTTGGTAGCCCTGCCATCGAGTCTCTTCCTTGGTAGGATAGCTGACAAGTTCGGTAGAAAGATCATGTTCACAGCATCGATGGTCCTAACCTCGCTTAGCAGGGCAATGTATGCGCTCTCAACTAACTGGATTCATTTCATCCCTGCTTCAATCATAGGATCCATTAGTTTTAGGACATACAGGCCCCTTTCGGCAACGATCGGAGCAGAATCCACGCTAAAAAAGAGCAGAGCTCTGGTAATGAGTCTCTTATCCCTTGGCTGGACAATCCCCGGATTTTTCCTGCCTTACATCGCTGGAGTCCTTGCTGAATCTATTGGAGAGAGAGCAGTAATCTGGATAGCTGCTGGGACAGCAGCTATAGGAATAGTCACAGCTTGGATCATAATAAGGGAGACCTATAAGTTTGAGCAAGAGTCCTTGGAGTTAAAGAACTCTCTAAGAGAACTATTAAAGCCAAATAAGGATCTAAAGGACATCTATTTGCTAAAATCAATAGACTCGATATCATATGGAATATGGATGAGGGGAGTCCTTTTCATGTTCATGGTAGATGCGTTTCAAGTTACATCTTCCTATCTAGGAACTCTTAGTTCCCTTAGAAACGCCCTAAGTGCTACAATGGGTCCTCTCGCTGGATGGCTTTCGGATAGGATAGGGCGGAGGGAGCTTCTAGTAGTAAGCGAAGCTTTTGGAATCTTAACCTTGCTTGCATTTGTTTTGCTCCCTGATCCTAACGCTATAAGGATATACTATCCTATTTTGATTTCAGGAATAATAGCAACGTGGTCCTCTCCCTACAGCGCTTTACTTGCAGAGAGAATCCCAATGAAGAGCAGAGTCACTGAGATGACAAAAATAGATTTCTTAAGTTCCTTAATTGGCCTACCATTCCCATTCCTGGGCGGATTTCTATTCAGACATTTTGGTTGGCGTGCTCCATTCCTTCTAGCTCTTCCTCTAACCTTCTTATCTCTAATAGCAGCCAGCATGATCAAAGAATCTGCTTAAGGGCAAGAATGGATGAATTACAGGTTTTGCACATCAATATGCCTTGGCAAAATAAACTACTTCCTTTGCCTCTTTACCGCAATAAATGCAGTTTGAAAACGGCTTTTCCTTTTCAAATGGAATTAGCCTTATTGTTGCACCTGTTTCCTCCTTTATCTTCTCCTCGCACTCAGAGCTTAAGCACCAGCACGCTTTGATAAAGCCTCCCTTTGTTCTTAGCACCTCTTTAAATTCCTCATAGCTCTTCACCTCTGTTATGTGCGTCTCTAAGAACTCCTTTGCCCTCTTGAATAGGTTTTCCTGAATATCTTCAAGAATCTGATTAACCTCTTCAAGCACCTTCTCATCCTTTACAACAATTCTCTCGAAAGTATCCCTCCTGGCCAAGGTTATCTCTCCCTTTTCCAAGTCTTTCGGACCTATTTCTATCCTCAGCGGGACTCCTTTAAGCTCCCAGTGATTGAACTTCCACCCAGGAGTGTACTCCGTTCTGTCGTCAAGCAGAGCACTTATCCCGTTCTTCTGCAAGTTTTCAAGAATTTCTCTAGCTTTCTTCAGGATTTCTTTCCTTTCAACTTCCTTGTAAAATATAGGAATTATGACTACTTGTATTGGAGCTATTCTGGGAGGGAGGACCAATCCTCTATCGTCTCCATGAACCATAACCACCGCTCCTATAAGCCTCGTCGATATCCCCCATGAGGTCTGCCAGACGTAATGCTCCTTTTCATCCCTCCCGACGAACTTTATTTCAAAGACCTTCGCGAAATTCTGCCCCAAGTTGTGGGAAGTCCCCATTTGTAAGGCCTTTCCGTCGGGCATCAGGGCTTCTAAGGTTGTCGTATAGAGAGCTCCTGCAAATTTCTCCCTCTCACTTTTCCTTCCAGCTAGAACAGGGATTGCAAGATAATTTTCCATTAGATCCTTGTACATTTCGAGTATCTCCATTACCTCCTGATCCGCCTCCTCCTTAGTGGCATGGGCAGTGTGTCCTTCTTGCCAGAGGAATTCCCTAGTCCTAATGAAAGGCTTTGTTGCCTTTGTTTCCCATCTTACGATGTTGCACCACTGATTTAGTTTTACAGGAAGGTCCCTCCAGCTTCTAATCCACTTTGCGTACATAGAATAGATGATTGTTTCGGATGTGGGCCTTATTGCAAGTCTTTCCTCTAACTTCCTGTCTCCTCCTATCGTGACCCATGCGCATTCGGGAACAAAACCTTCAAAGTGCTCTGCTTCTTTCTTTAGGAGGCTTTCGGGGATAAAAAGGGGGAAATATGCGTTTTTATGTCCCTTTTCTTTAATTCTTCTGTCCATCACTTGCCGTATTTTCTCCCATATAGCATAGGAGTATTCTCTGAAGATTATACAGCCCTTTGTAGGTGCATAATCTGCCAGCTCTGATTTCAAAACCACTTGAGTGTACCATTCAGAGAAGTTTTCCGACTTCTTGACAGTAACACCTAAATCAGACATTTTCACCACTCCCTTGTCTTTTATTTCTAAGATGAGTGTGTGAAACAGAGTTTTCTGACTGATAATTCACAAAAAAGAGGAATTCAGGTATGTGGAACGAAAACCCTCACTTCTATCACTGAACATGTGCCTTTCTTACTCCTTTAAAAACTTTCTCAAGATTTAAGTATAGAAGGAGAGTTTACCCTTCCACATCAGTTAAATTCGCTATACCAAAGTCTGTGAATGAAAAATACAGCGCGTCACGAAAAATTTCGCGTCAAGCGTGAAACTTTTTAGCGGGAAATAGGTTTCCCCTCATCCAAATAAGGGTAAGTTGAAAGGCATGGGAAAGCTGTTTGCTCTGATCCTCCTTGTGGTTATAATTGGAGGAGTGGTTGGTGCATATTTTCCTCATAAAAGGAGGTCTTGGAGGGGAAGCTGTCCCCTCTCCGGGAGCTGAGCCAGGAACTACTTCTTCGCCAACACCATCGCCCTCGCCAACTCCGACTCCAACGGAAGCTCCGCAAACAGAGAAAGAAATAAAGTGCTGTGAGCTTCTGAAGATGGAAAGAATGGTAATTTCTGGCTTAAAAACCGAGTATGAAGTAACCATAAAGAGGTTCTTCGAAAACGGGAGCACTGAGACCATTGTAGTTAGATACACTTACTGGGCAGAGGATTTGGGAGACAAGTACGCTCTTACGGTAGAGATGAATCCCATTACGGGTCTTAGCCTTGCCAAAGCAACTTTCGTAGGTTACTACACAAAGGACGATCTTGATTTTATCGAGGCATACGTTCAAATAGAGGTGCCACAAGGTCCGTCTCATAAACAAAATGTATCTTTTGAGCAGTTTCCAAGTCTATGTGCCCGCGAAACATCTGAATATGTTGAAACAATTGACAGAGGTCAGGAAACAATAACGGTTCCTGCTGGCACGTTTAAATGCAATGTATACGACTTAGTGGCTTCAGATCTTCCTGAACCAGCTCGTTACTGGTTTTCTGCTGAGGAAGGCCCGCTAAACGGGTATGTAATCAAAGGCTTCTATCGCGATAGCGAAACGGAAATACTCATACAGCTCGTTTCTTGGTCCCTTCCATAGGGCCTTCTTTCTCCCTTTTTCTCTATGTATGTCCTCAGATCAATTCCTCTTTAGTCTAGAAGAACTTTCCCCTTGTAGATATGTCCCAGACATCCTCTAGTACCCCTTCATCCACACAAAACATCTTCTCATGCAACGCGACCGTTGTGCAGGGATGGGTCGGGATGAGATCTACTTTGTCACCAACTTCCAGTTTAACGCCCTTGTTCTTGATTTCCAGCACTCCGTGCTCATCGTACAGCTTAACGAGTTTAACTCCTTCTAGTCCTTTCACTAATGGAAGTCCTTGGTCGTAGCTTATGGCATTTCTTCCAGCATCTATGATAGCTCTATCTTCTGAAGGCCTACTTATCACTGTTGAGAGAAGAGTAAAGGCTACTTCAAACTCGGGGACTATCCTCTTATGTTTTGCGCTCGAGAGCACGTACGAGCCCGCTCTGATCTCAGTCACCCCGGGATAGCTTCCGCTAATTTTATAGGTTCCAGTGCTTCCCAAGCTTACTACCTCAACATCTATCCCAGAATCTTCGAGTAGATCCCTTGACTCCATAATTGATTCCAAAGCCTTTGTGCAAGCACTCTTCCTCTCCTCAAAGTCGACGATTGAACCAGCAAAGCCCTCATATCCCATCAATCCTTTCAATCTTATGCCATCAAGGTTTTGAATTTCTCTTGCAAACTCAAGAACGGGCTTTCCTGGCTCTAGACCGCATCTATGAGTTCCGATGTCGACCTCTATCAGAACCTCAATCCTTAACCCTTTCTCGGATGCGAGTCTGGAAATGCTCTTAGCATTCTTTATGCTATCAACAGCCACCGAAACTCTGCCTTTCTTGGCAAGGCTAATCAATCTTGCTATCTTCTTCACTCCAACGATTTGGTTGGCGATGAAAACGTCCTCTATGCCCGACTCAACCATAACTTCGGCTTCGCTTACCTTTGCGCATGTAATGCCTTTAGCTCCAGCTTCTATCTGCTTATGAGCTATCATGGGCGTTCTGTGAGCCTTAACATGAGGCCTGAGTTCTGCTTTCACCCCCGATATGAAGTCAGACATGACCTTGATGTTGTGCTCAAGGAGTTTCAGATCCAGAAGCAAGGCAGGAGTGTCAATCTCATGCTTATCGACACTCGGAACTAATCGATCAAGAACCAATTTCTCTTCACCTACTTCTGAAATTGAAGAGTTCTGAAATGATTTCAAGCGTTTTCGTTTTATATCTTTGTTTTTAAACATAATAACTAGCGAGCAGGCGTATGCGAATCAGGAATTAAAAGCAAAAAATTGGTTCTAATCCTGATTTCATATGATTAAGGTAAAAGGTTGTAGAGAAGCTGAATTATGGCACAGCATTCTTAAGCAGTGCTTCGGAAGGCTGGAGAGGAGAACACTTGAGGATCTGAGGGCTATTACGGAATCCCTTCATTTCGATCCTAGCAGACTTCTCTTAGCCAAAGTTGATGGGAAGCCAGCTGGATGCATATGGATAAAGGGTTTGCTCGAGAAGGATCGATATGAACTCTGGGATCTTGCTGTCCTTAAGGAGCTTTGGGGATTAGGCGTGGAGGACATACTAATAGATAAGGCCCTTGAGTGGTTGTCTGAGAAGGGAGCCAGGCTTGTCAGGGCTCACACCCACTCAATGGAGTACTACGTATCTGCCTACAAAAGGCACGGCTTCAAACCCGTAAGGAGAATACTTCGGATCTTTTGGGAGCCTGAGCGGGTAGAAATAGGACCTCCTGCAGAGGACATAGCTCAAGTGGGTGAACTAAGGCCTGGAGACCTCGACACGCTACCAAACGTCTTCGTAGAGAGCTTGAGGCCCTATTGGGATTGGTGGATAGAGGACTATGGGGGAGTAGAGAGGCTTAAGGAAATTTCAAGATCCTGGTTTGAGCCTTCAGGGGGCCTTTTGTGGCTTGTTGCAAGGAAAGACGGAAGGGTGGTTGGGCTCACTGGATTTCATGTTAAGGGTCGTGAGGGCACGTTCTTCGGGGTCATGGTACTGCCAGACCACAGGCTTAAAGGTGTTGGGTGGGAGCTAATGAAGGCAGCATTAAGAAAAGCTCTAGAGTTCGGGTTAGAGAGGCTTACGGTCTACACGTTGGCTTATCTCGATCACTTAGCGCCAGGAGCCGTGTTATACCTTAAGTCTGGAGGAAAGATAGAAGCCGAGTACGTTCAGCTTGAAAGGGACCTGTTGTAAAGCCCTTAGCTCGTATGATGATTTCTCATGGGCTGAGAAATCATCTTGAAGAAAATTGATGAGTGGTCAAAGAACTAGTTAAAAAGCGGTGGTAGCGATCTTCAATCATATAATGGACATCTCTTGCGCAAAAGTTAGGGAACATCAGGCAATATGAGATTGTTTTTTAATATGATCTAGACATTAACGTAATGAATCCTTCTGTTAGTGAAGATCAGATCTCTCTTGAAGAGACACAAAGAGCCTATCTCGACGTATCTGACGTGATAGCAGCAGATTTGCCTCTCATCAGGGTTGAAGAAGATGTTCGCTATCATGTGGGATCTGAACTGCTCATCACTTTTTCTGGGCTCTTGATAGGCTCTTTTTTGTCTGGGTTCGTTAATGCGTTAAAGGAGAAGTTGTTTGAACATTTAGTTGAAAAGACCCTCGAAGAGCTCTCAGATTTCACCCAGAAGGCTCTCAAGACAGATTCTGTTGAGCAGCAGGAAGAACTTCACCAGTTGATGAACTCCGTTGTTGTGGTCGTTAAGGGGTCATCTGAAGCAGACCTCAAAGAAGCCATAGAAGAAGGCACAAAGATGGTTTTTAATGCCTTGAAGTCTCATAATTTTCCGGAGGACAAAGCAAAAGACCGTGCTGAAAGAATAGCAGGGGCTCTGACTATCGTATTCACAAGCGGAGGTAAATAATGCTGTGCATGTGATGCCTCCTCATATCGTCGAACTGCGCGATGAAATAGCAAGAGTTTGCCGTTGCTTGATGATCCTAACACCAGAGGACGCTGAGAAGTTGTTACAAAAAACCGAGCGAGTGTTGAATTACATTTCTAAGGGATATAAGCCGGTCCCTGAAACTGACTTTAGATCATCTCAAGAATCTTTCTTGGAGCACGAAGAATATGCTTTGCTAAGTAGACCTGATGGAAGAAGGGAAAGGATTGCCATTAAGTATGATCCTAAAGATAGAAGGCTTTTCTCAAGACTACTGAAACTATCGTCAGAGCTGAAGGGAAAGGATCCTGACCTTTATCGGGTTCTAAATTTGGATACCGTGATAGGAGTCATAAGGAGTCTTTTCGAACATACCTATACGGGGGTCTTACGTCAAGGGCTTGCAAGGATGATGAAAGAGTACTTGACGCGAGATAAGACTATGGACTTGCTCGAAAAAGTCCGAAAATTCTCAATTAACTTCTCTCAGGAGCTATATGGACTAATTGATCGCTTTACACTTCCCAATCAATACTTCATAGACTATCTCTTAGTTCTTTCCACACTCATCAGCTTAGGAGAGGTATGGGAGAGAGGACTCGTTTCAAGGCAAGATTCGAGCTACTTCCTCAAATGGGTAGTTCAAAACATAGGGAATTTTGATCCAATGAAATTCCGCAACAAGTTCATCGATGAATTGATCGAAAGGGACCAAATAGGGGCTTTGGTCATTACAGGTCCTACGTTGTTGAAGATAGGTGAAGAAGGGCTTGAGAAAGCAAAGAATGCTCCAAACTTGAACGATTTCTATCGCCTTCTTTATTTGGCCAATCCTTATCTAGGAGCTGCGGTGATTTCGTTTAATTTCGTTCGTAGAAACGTCCTTATGAATGAAAAAGATAGGAAGGAGTTCCTTGATAGGGAGGTTTGGGCCGAGGAACTATGGGTAAGGACATTTACATCTATTTCGAATGCCGGAATATTCCCCACACTATTCCCTCAACTACAAGGGGAAGGCATAGTTGGATACTACAAATCAGAAGTTATGGCTGCATATGAAGAAGGTTTGAAGAAAGGAGGCTCGAAAGCTGCGTCCTTTGCTGCAGAAATGAAGAAAAAGGAGGTTGTGCTCACAGACTATTGTCTTCCAATGTATCTTATTGAAAAGCTCTCTTTCTCGGAAGAAGAACTGAAAGCATGGCAAAAAGCCAGATCTTTAAGAAAATTCCCGTTTTTGTCCCTTCTCAATATTTGAAGAAGGTTTCTTTAGCGTCGAGCCCAACTTCTCACTGATAAATCCTCCAAGAGGAGGAGATTTTGTCATGAGTCAGTTCTGGCAGCGATTAATTCTTTTATAGATCCTTGGAGGATTAAGAAGGGTTAAAGATTGAAGAAGAACCTAGTGCTCCTTTCTTGGCTTGACTTTATGGTCAGTTTGGGCTTTGGATCCATATCAGCGGTTCTACCATACTATATACTTTACCTTGCAGGGAAACTCGATAGACTGCCTGAGACATTTGAGAGGATTTCAGGGGCATCAAGCTATGCTCTAGAGTACACTGCTCTGATGTCGGCATTTATGCTGACTAGAGCAATAATGGCCCGATATTTCGGGACTTTAAGCGATAGAGTTGGGAGGAAGAAGATAATACTTGTTGGGACATTGTTCTACGTCCTAATGGCCCTAGCATACATAGCGTCTTCCTCAACGATCCATCTTTACTTGATAAGGGGCTTTCAAGGGATCGCTTCAGCAATGGTATGGCCTGTTGCTGAAGCATTGCTAATGGACACGACAGATCCGAGCTACAGGGGGAGAGCAATGGCGGTTTACATGATAGCAAACAACCTTGCTATGACTTCCGGCCCGGCCATTGGCGCAGCGATCTACAAGTTTGGAGTAATTGTGTTAGGGATAAAGGATGTGGGTTCAGCCCTTAAATTCCCCTTTTATGGCCTTGCACTATTTTCATCCTTAGCCATTCCAGCAACCCTTTTACTTGAGGAAAATCCCCAAAGAAACGTGGGTTCTCAGACTCTATCAAACCCAAACATTCAAATTAAGATATCTGAGGAGACTAAGAGGAGCATAAAAGCAATATATGCCATGGCAATAGCAAACGGCGTTGGAATGGGTCTCACGGCACCCCTCTACAGCATCTTCATAATAGAGTTCATAAAAGCGGATCCAGCAGCAGTCGCAACAGTCACAACGATAGCGGGATTGCTAGGATTGATGGTGACATATCCTGCAGGCAGAATTTCTGACTCCATGGGAAGACGCCCAGTCATAATATCTGGTACCTTCCTCTCGAGGCTTACGACAATGTTAATACCTTTTTCCAAGAGCTTGAAACTTTTTGGAGCACTATCTAGCATCAGATCGATTGCATTTAACTTTTCGATGCCATCTTTCAGGGCTCTTCAAGCAGACATAGTCCCAAGGGAGGTTAGAGGAAAGATCTTTGGTACGGTGCAAGCAGCCTTCAACATAGGGGCCGTAATAGGTCCCCTTATAGGAGGACATCTCTACCAGCTTTATGCACCGAAATTCCTTAAATTTTGGAAAATCTCCCTTCCTGGGGCGGCAATACCATTTTTCATAAGCGCAGTCATAGGTCTTATTACGCTCCTGGTTTTCATCAAATTTGTTAAGGAGCCAGGGGCTTAGGGGTGAGTTAAGGTGCCAAAGGCAAGAGCAAAGTTCATAGGAAGGCTTAGGGAGATCCTAAGCAGGGAGATAGAGTTCGAGACCTCAATTACCCTTAAGAGGCTTATCGAAAGCTTTCCTGAGGAAGCAAGAAGGTTGATATGTAAAGAGGGAAAGGTAAACATTATAGTACTGATCAATAACAAGCCTGTGGAAGAATTTGGAGGTCTCTCTGCGATAATTAAGGATAAAGATGTTGTATCCTTTATCCCTCCAGTTGGAGGAGGCTAATTCACTTCTTTTTATTCAAAAACACCTCTAGAAAAAACCTATGGAACTTAGGAAGTTAGGGAAAGGCGCGTTCTTGGCTCCAGGTTCGCCATGCACGCTTGTTATACCTTTCGATGGAGAGATGTGGATAGTGGATCCAGGAGCATATCCAGAGAGAGGAGAAGAACTGGCAAGAAGCTTAGATAAAGGGAAGAGGAAAATAGTATTGATAACCCACAGCCACTCCGATCACTTGGCTGCAATACCTAAGCTAGTAGAGCTTACAAACGCAGTCGTAGCCTGTCCATATCTCGAGTCATGTTCAGCTAGGAACGTAGAGATAAGGAAGGCACTAGATTTTGGAGCTAAAAGAAGTGATAAGCTCACAAAGATTGCTCCAGCTTTGCCAATAAGGATAGATGAGAGCTTTAACCCTCCTTGTAAGCTTGGTCCTTTTGAGTCCATACCTCTTCCTGGCCATTCCTTTGGTCATGTCGGTTATTTAACGGAAGACGGCCTACTCTATGCCGGAGATGCCTTCTTCGGGGATAAGTTGCTTAGAACAGTTGTAGTTCCCTATTTCATCGATTACGAGGCCTCTTTAGAAACCATACGAGATCTGTTAGATAATGTCAGAGATTACAGAAAGATAGTCCCGTCTCACGGGCCAGTTTGTGAGGGTAAGAGGGCAGAAGACATATTAAGGGCTAACTTGGTTGCTTTAGAAATGCTGCCAAAGAAGGCAGAGAGTATCCTTGAAAGGGGCCCGATCTCAGCCGAGGGCTTAACGGCTCACATTTTGGTGGAGGGAGGTGCTAACATAAGCGTTTGGTCTCTGTTGATTTCTAGCGTCACGATAAAATCCCTCCTTTCCTATATGTTTGATGAGGGAGAAGTCGAACCGATAGCTACCGAATCCGGAATTCTGTGGAGGATCAGATAGGGTGGGGGGAGGTTAAGGAGTGCTTGAGTCAGAAGTCCTTTTAATTGATGCTCTAGCAGCAGGAGAGGGGACAAGAAGGTCTGCACTTGATGTCATAGGAGCGGGTCCTAGAACCATAGCTGGAATACTTGAGAAGCACGGCCTCCCTTATAGAATTGTAAGGGTAGAGGATGTCCTTAGAAAACCCTCTAAATTCTCGAAAAGCAATGTAGTGATGGTTAGCGCTATGACTATGGACTTTAAGGCCGCTAAAAGGATATCAAGAGCCTTTAAAACCTCATTCAAGGTATTAGGGGGGCCCATCACGTGTGATCCATCTGTCATAGCCAAATTAGGGTATGATATTGGGATATTTGGGGAAGGAGAGGTTGCCGTCGATTCTCTGCTAGGCCTTGGCTTGGATGAGGCAAAGTTAGAGGAATTGAGGGATATTTCTAATCTAATTCTCGTTATGGACGGTAAAATCTACTTAACTGGCCACAAAATACTGAAAAAGGAGGATTTCAATAGGTATAGGCCTTCCTTTCGTGCAATACGCCACTACACCTCAATACCCCATTTTAAGGCATCCAGAGTTTACGTAGAGGTCGTAAGAGGCTGCTCTAACTACAACAGAGCTTTAATCATGGCAGATATGAGAAAATGTAAGTCTTGTAGGGCTTGTTTTGGTACTAACCTTCCTTTAAGACTCATTTGCCCTCAAGGAATCCCTCCTGGATGTGGATATTGTTCAATCCCTGCTGTTTATGGATATCCAAAGTCCAGAGATCTGAAAATGCTAATTGAGGAGATAAGGGGTTTGATAAAAAACGGAGCTAAAAGGATAATACTTAGCGGAGCAGATTTCCTTGAATATGGGAGAGAGGACATCGTTGATGTACCAACTCATCCATCAGAACCTAAGCCGAACCTAAAAGCCATCGAAGAGCTTCTCTCTACTGTCACATCAATACCAGAGGTGAGGAAAGGAGAGGTGTACGTCGGAGTTGAGAACGCTAAGGCGTCCCTTTTGACCGAAGAAGCAATATCTCTGCTTTCAAACTATCTACCTGGGGCAGTAATACATGTGGGGATCGAAACAGGAGATGATAGGCATGCAACACTGTTAGGGAGGCCTTCTGCTCCATCTAAAGATGTCGAGGCCATTAGATCTGCGATAAAAGCTGGATTGCGAGTTTATGTCTACTTCATTCACGGTCTTCCGGGACAGACCAAGGAGACTGCAAGAAAAACAGCAAACATGATGGAGAAGTTGTACTTTATTGGAGTAGAGAAAATTACAGTATACAGATTTAAGCCTCTTCCGTGCTCTGCATTTGAAAACATGCCTGAAGGGCCTTCTTCTTCAAGGGATGCGGCCTCAAGGATAATTGAAAGGGCTGCTAGGAAATTCAATTTGGAAAGGAAAAAGGAACTAATTGGCAAGGATTTGAAGGTTGTCTTGGCCCCAGGACGAAGGAGAAGACTTAGGGTGGCCTATCCTTTCAGAGAAGGCCCTACCGTTCTAGTTAGAAGTGTACCGAGAGATTTAAAAGTAGGTGATGTTTTTAGGTCTGAAATACTGTCTGTAGCTTCGGATAGACTTGTAATTGGGAAATTCAAGTCTTATTAATCGATAAGATGATCATAAAGAACTTTCAAATAAAGATCTTGGTCATAGATGATTATTGATGTCATATATGCGTTCAGAGCCCTTATCTCCTCTTTTCGAGGATATTGTCTTAAGTATCCCTACCCAGCTTGAGTGGTCACTCATTGAATTCACTTTCTCATGAGCAAATAAGTTTCAGACCCATTTGATACCAAGATCATGTTTTTTCCACAATTCTTACATTGGAAAAGCCATACTGGAACCTCTCTGCCGAAAATTTGGAAGGTAATATAATAACTAATTGGCCTAGCTAAAGCAAGCACCAGAAACACTGCAAGAACGTAAGCTATGGTAGTATTGTTGGTTAAAAGCCCCACAAAAACATATGCTCCTCCTGCAACAAAGACCGCCGTGATAAAACCTAGCAGCCAGCCTAGATTTCGGCCTAGAGTGATGCTTTCTCCAGTTTCCTTAAGATTCATCCTTGATCTCTCTTCCAAATCTGTTGTAAAAGCAGAAGTTTTAATAATCGTGGTCTTGCGGCAAGATGGACAGACTATACTCACCTCATCGCCCTTTTTCTGCATTTCTTAAGTTCTTTAGGACCAGAAAGATCTAAGGAAAGTTTCTCTGCCTCTACTTCTTTTTGAGGTTGCTCATATTTTCTTCTAAGTTCCCAATAAGTCTCCTCACTAATCTTGCCGTCTAAGAGTGCTTCTTCAAGCTTTCGAAGCTTTTCCTCCCTGTCTTGCTCTAACCCTTTGCTAGGCAGAGATTGTAAAGTTTCAGGCCTTGGAAGCTGAGGACTTATTAGCTCTTGCATCTTCTTATTCTTTCGACCGGCTGCATAAACTCCTAGAGGTCCTGTTATTAAAGCCAAGACAGTCCAGCCAGAGATTTCTTTCAGGCCTGCGCCAGTAACCAAGAACCAAGCTATTGGAGACAGCCCCCAGAAGAAGACGATCAGAACTATTCCTACAACGATCCACCCAAGACCTCCTACGTATATGAAACCCAAGCCGGGTAGAACCAGGTTTAACAGAGCAGCCAGCCAGAGTTTCTTCGAAGACACCCAGGAGACCCATCAGATTTGGCGATAATATCTTAATATCTTTTAGGTTAAGATCGAAGGCACTCTCTTCTCTTAAATCGAAAATCTTTCGATTACATTGTTATTACTCTATTTAGCTAAAAAGTAACAAAAAGCTGAGATCCTGTTTTATTTTTACAAAACATCGCTTATTATGTTAAAATACACATCTTTGAAAAGGTTTAAAACAAAATTGAATGAAAATGAAACGCTTTGAAACGTTAATCATCTATTTCCCAAATATATTAAGCACATGCAGTGCCAGAACTCCTTAGGGACAAAAAGAAGGGTTTTGACGTGCTATACGTCGAGGCAGTAGAGTCTACTCTAAAGAATATATTCGGTAATGTAGCTCAAGAAGCAATAGTCTCCCTGATGTGTGATCTTAAGGGAATGCTCCCAAAAGAACTCTTAAGATCTCCCGAGGCACTAGCTGATTCTTTGAAACTCCTTTTTGGAGATGATGGAGCGAGAGTAATAGTGTGTTCCATAATAAACCGGCTTTGTGAGTTGATAGGGGTAAGGGTCTCTTTCTCTGGAAGCTTTGCCGAGACAGTAAATAGGGCCCGCCTTAAGTACGAGTACGACATTTCTGAGGACAAGTTAATGTACATTTCCCCCTAATCTTGTATTTAAGAAGATCTAGCTTCGTTTACTTGATTCCTCTAATTTTGAGTAAAAATAGGAAAAGAAAGAGCAAAATTAGCAATGTAATCAAGAGTAGAGAATGGTATTTATCTATAAACTGCGCTGAAGGAGTTAAAGTAATTGTCTCAATGCTACATGTTTTGGATTCAAGGATAGCTATCCAGCGGTAGTTATCTCCTTGTCCTCTGTAAAAGTGCGAGGGTAAGAACAATGCAATTGCAAGCATCACCAAAGATATGAAAGATAGAGGTCTTCGTATCTTTTTCTGATCTTAAACACCTCCTCTTTCTCCTAAGATGGCCCCGTTTTGAGGATCTAGGGTAATTATTCTTCCAGACGAACTGAATGCAAGGACAAGCCCTTCAATGTAATCTAATGAGACAATTCTCTGAAGTCCTACATTCGTCTCCCACAAAACCTCTCCTTCAAAGGATACAAGCTCAATGGATCCAACTTCTCCAATCAGAAGGCCCAAATCCTTAACGTAAATGAGGGAGGTTATTTCAGGAAGGGAAAGTGTCCACATCTGGCTTCCATTAGCACTTATCGCATAAAGACAGTCTTCAGGCCTTTTTACGTCCCACAGAGTTAGCTTGTATGCTAAGAGTATGTCCTCATGTCCATCTTTGTCCAAGTCAATTACCGAGAGTATGGCCGTCTCCACATCCAGAGCTTCTTTAGGTAATGTTAGGGAAGTATTCCAAAGCTCTATTCCGTTCTTCCCGCTAAAACACGTTAGGTAGAGGGCATGATCTTTCGGGGAGAAGTTCGCCAATAGGACATCTCCAACCCCATCCTCATTAAGATCTCCAACTAGGTCAACGAGCTTAGGGTACTCAGGGAATTCGGGTATGGTTACCTCCCACTCTCCGCCGTTCCATTGGAAAGACAAATAGAACGTTGGCTTGAGGTCCTTACTTAGGTTTACCCATATTCTCGCCTTTTCTAGGGGCATCACTTCACTTCCGCTTAGAAGAACGCTTTGTCCTTTGACTGTAAGCGAAATTTCGGCAATTCCGTCTCCATCTATGTCCTCAACCCTTTTCGAACAAAGAGGAGAGTACTCTCCGCTGGCACGTCGTGATAGGTCGATCTTCCTCATAATCCGACCGTTTTTGCCGCTTAGGAGATAAGCCCCTTCACGATATGTGGTAAAAACGATAACATCGTTTATTGAGTCCCGATCCACGTCTCCAACGACAAGAAAGGCGGACCCATTCGTCTCCCAGACTACCTCTCCTCCCTCTTTCTTAACGAGGACTTCCTTTTCGCCTCTTTCCAGAATCAATTCTGGGATCTGATCCCCGTTGACATCGCCTAATATGTGGGCATCGCTCAGGTAAACCCCTCTTGGGTCAAACAAAAGGTATGCAGCAACAAAATAGCCGTAGATAGGGAATTCTATCTCGACGTATTCGTCTCCCATTGATAAGGCAACTTCTCCAAAAAGCCAGGGATAGGGGAAGTAACGATCTTCAAAGATCAAGATGTTAGTTATGTTATCCGCCCTTAACTCCTCAACTATTGCATTTTTTGCCGTAGAAGTGAATCGAAGGGCAATTCCGTGAGAAAATTCTCCAGAGAGAGGACCCACGCACTTGAACGCAGGCAGTCCTACGCTCTGCATGAATGCAGACTCTAGGCTTCCTAGGTCAAGATCACGGTAATAGGTGAAGTCCTCAGATGCCCTACATAGAGATAGGTTCGGAAGCAGCTTATCTTGAAAGATGGCCGCTGCGTAGAAGTAGGCTCTATCTACATGACTTCCTTTATCCCACAAGACTTTCACAAGCTTCCTGTGGAGGTTCATCAATACCTCTGGGATCCAAGGAAGAAGGTCGCTTCTCTTCGTATTCCTCCTATATATCTCATCTCTCCAGCGGTCTTCATTTGGAAGGTCTTTAAGGAGGTTTTTCCTCCAATAATCCTGCAACTCCCAATTTTCCTTCAATAGCAGGATGTGTTCCGTTGTATAATTCCAAAGCCAAGTCTGAGGTAGATCTTCCGATGTCAGCACACCATTCTCACATCTAAATGAGAGGAGATACCCGTTAGCAATTAGAATCCTCGCTATCTGAAACTGTTCAGTCTCGTTTTTACTCCAGACCGAGGGGTTGATGTACATTCCTTTCTCCATGTCCGATAAGATGTTCACAATGTGAAGAACTGTCCAATTCCTCTCATCGAACTTGTTATTCGATCCGAGACCTTTTATGAACTCTAAGTCCTGAGGAACGTACTCATTGTAGCCTTTCTCCCCGTTTGGCCCCAGATGGAAGTAGTAAAAGAAGGATGGTAAGGAATCTGCAGCAGCTAGGATGAAGACCTCCTTTCCTTTCATAAGGCTCTCCCCAGGTTATCCCATCCCTTGAGGAGACAACGTAGAGTTGGGAAGGAGACGGGTCTCCGCTGAACATGATCTTGTAGCCGAAATGCGTTTTCATGAGACAGGGTGAATACTCGTTATAAGGCCTAGTGGTAACGCGTATAGGGTCTGACCAGGTCTCTCCATCCTTAGAGAAGGTAACGTAGACGTCTCGATTCCATCCAAGCTCTGGATCCCATCCGTAGTCAGTATATGCTAGTATAAACCTTCCATCAAACGTTTGGATTAGGCTGGGCTCCATGTAATGCTCCGTATCATAGGGAAGATCCACCAAAGAGGGCTCACTCCAATGCAATCCATCCTTGCTTCTCATTGTGTACATCTTCATCTCCCCAGACCTGTCCGATATGAAAGCTAGCATGAAGTCTCCGTGCTTCGTTTGAATGAGGGAGGGCCACATGTCTGCAGCAGGATCCGTTGTTATTTGTACGGGCTCAGTCCAAGATATGCCGTCCTTTGAAAAGGTTACATAAAGTCAGGATTTCCAGACTTTTGGGAGTCGAAAACAATCATATATCTCATTTTGCTCCTAGAACTTCCTTTTCCGAGATGCGTGGGTGCACGGAGGCGAATTAGTTCTGGTTTGGTGTGATTGCAATGAGGGCGCTCATTTATTTTGTTGAAAGTTATCTGTATTATCTGCCTTACTTCGACCGCTGAATCATAAGGTGGATCACCGTCGGAAAAAACCTGCTGCGCTACCTGGAAGTTGGCAAAGACAATTGCAATACATAAAAAGCCCAATAGTGCTGTCTTATGCGCTTCCATGTACCTTGTTTGAAAAGGCAGCTTATAATAGTTCTGTTAATTTTCCATTATCTTCAGCAAACGAAAGGATATTGAAGAATAAACTCGGAGCTAGAGCTAGATAGTCCCCACATCTTTTGGCTGTTTCGATCAAAAAGATCGCATTAAAGCTGGTCTAATTTTTCACAAGGCAAGGTGAAAGGCCTGTTTTAAAGAATTGTTAAAATCGTGCTTATGGATTTAAATATCATTAGAGTTTGTTATTCTTGCTGTGATGCTTATGAAGGTTAATGAGGACTTCTTATGGTTCGCTAGCAGTCCAAAGGAACTTAAGAGGTATCGAGGGATGCATGTAGCCATTTGGAACAAACGAGTGATAGGCTATGGAAAGACAGCTAAGGAAGCCTACGACATGGCAAAGAAGAAGGAGCCTAAATCGGATCCAGCACTTGCCTACATCCCAGAGGATGAAGCAATGATCCTATGAAGCAGGCGTTCTTCCCTTACAGAAGGCTGACTCACGATGTCTTGGGTGAGATAAAACACCCACTGATAGAACTTGTCCTTAAGCACCAGAGATATGTCAAGCTTTTTGCAACCATCGATAGCGGAGCAATAATGTCTGTCTTCCCCAAGAGCGTCTGCGAACTTTTGGGGCTAGAATATGAGGAAGGAGAGAAAGCTTTCCTTTTAAGCGCAACAAGGCATGAAATACCAGTAAGAGTACATGAGGTTACGGTGATAATAGGAGAAATTGAATTCAAGGCAAGAGTAGGGTTTTCAGATGAGGAGAACATCCCTCACGTTCTTGGCAGGCTCGACGTGATAGACAAGGTTGAGATTAGGTTTGAGAGGGATGGAGTAAGGTTCATAGCTAGATGATCTTATGTTTAGGGAAATTTTCATGAGTATTGGGTATATCTCGCTTGAAATTATGCTCAAGTATAATATGCTCTTTGACCCATGATTTTAATGGAGGTGAAAAAACTTTTGAAAGGTACTGTCAAAAAATGGCTCATTGATAGGGGTTACGGCTTCATAGGACCTGATGGCGGAGGAGAAGATATCTTTGTCCACCAATCAGATATAGAGGAAGCAGATGAACTAGCAGAAGGACAGAAGGTAGAGTTTGAAGTGAAGACAACGAACAGGGGCCCTAGAGCCGTTAACGTTAAGCTAATTGAGTAAAGATACAAACGGAGTTTTCTCCTATATCCTATAAAGATATAGGAGTATCTGAAGATTTTCTTTTCTATAATCCACTCCTGTAATGAGCGTAGAAAAGACGTGCATAAAGTGCTAAAAAGGCTAGAAGTAAAGTGGGAAGAAAGATGTATAAGAGGTGCTTTTATTCCCAGCTCAGACTACGCTATAGGAGTGATCTTTTTTGTTTTTACATTTTCCTATTTCAATATCGAGGACTAGCCGCTTAGTTTAAGCAGCAAACCTACATCTGACGCATAGCATCCTCTAAGTTGTTAACATTAAGCCAGACATCTGCTTTGGACTTAGCAGATTTCAAGCTAATAGCTCTTTTGGCCTTTCCGGTCAGATTCCAGACCTTGGACTTAGTTAATCTAATATCGGTTCCTTCTAGGCTCCCTTTCTCTTCTAGGAGCTGGCTTTGTTTCTTCTTTTACAATGATGGCTTTATCTTCATACGTTAACTCGAGCATCTCCCCAGAGAGAGCTCCCGGTTTTACTGCAACCTCTATGGGATCCTCATCCCTCATCGGATAGAAGATACGCCATATGGCTGCTTTAGAGCCTGGATTTCGCTCCTCTAAAAATTCTAGGATTCTATCTGTCATAGGAACCCCAACGCGACCTGCTGACATGTTTTTCACCTTTTATGGGCTAAACAAGAAGCCCTGCTTCATTCCTAGGACTAGTTTAAAACTTTATCATCAAAGAAGTCAAAACATCCTATAAGGGAGCTTTGGATATTTTCTGCAATAGAGGCTACATTCAATCGATAACACGTTATGTAATACGTTCTGTAAAGATGATAGTGATGCACTTCCTTTAGATAACCTAACTAACCTCTCAGAATACCTTCCCTTGATATCACATGGTTGTAAAAAATCCAAAAATAGATGGCTTAATAAGCCAGTTTTTGTAAATTTTCCATGATTTCTTAGTAAAATCCTAAAAGCGGAGCTCCTACTCTGAACCGATGATGAAATCTCAGGTTCATGTAATGGATGTGGTAGAAAGGATGAGTTCGGGCCTGCTCTTGCCTTTTATCAGGATTCAGACCACAATGCTGAAGGCAATCCATGATTTCATGACCTCAAGGGGGTTCCTCCAGCTAATGCCCGTTATAACTTCAAAATTCACCGATCCTTTAGCACCCGATCCAGGAAGTGGGGTAATAGCAGTTCCAAGGATAAAGTACTATGATCAGGAGCTTGTGCTCACTCAAAGCATGTTGTTGCACAAGCAGCTTGCTCTCCTAACCGGGGCTGACAAGATCTACATAATGTCGCCGAACGTTAGGTTGGAGAGGAAAGAAAGGTTTTCGACCGGAAAGCACCTTTTTGAGTTCACTCAAATGGACTTCGAGGTAGCTTATGGGACTATGGAACAGATAATGTCTTTAGTTGAGGATTTAGTGATAGAAACGATAAAAACAGTGAAAACTGATAGAAAAGAGGAGTTAGAACTATTTGAAAGGGATTTAAGGGTTCCTAAGAAACCATTCAAGGTATACACGACCCATGAGATAAGAGAAAGGTACGGAGATGATTGGGAACTGCCTGCTTCCAGGGAGCACAAAGAACCGTTCTGGGTGATTGACCACGATAGGGAGTTCTATGACAGAGAGGATCCTGAAAGACCGGGCCATTTCAGGAACTACGATTTGATATACCCCGAGGGCTTTGGAGAGGGACTATCGGGAGGGGAGAGGGAGTGGGAGTACGAAAGGATTCTGAGAAGGATAAAGGGGGATGGTCTTTCCCCTGATAGCTATAAGGATTTCCTTGAAATAGCAAAAAGAGGATTGTTGAAGCCAAGTGCGGGTGCTGGGTTAGGAGTTGAAAGGTTTCTAAGGTTTCTAGTAGGAGCCAAACACATAAAGGACGTTCAGGTATTCCCAAGAGTTCCTGGAGTAGAGGTCCTAATATGAGTTGGTTGTAACAAAAAGAAGGAATTTTTCTTTTCTTCTCAGCTTAATCCCCTCTTTTGCTTTTGCTTTGCAATAATGTTAGCCATCGCTTTAAGCTAAGCTAGCTATAAATTCCTTTAAATGAGTCATGATTATGTGAATACTTGAAGCTTTTCATTTAAGTGATCTCAACACGCTTACTTGATGTATCTCCATAGTACGGAAGCTCTAAAACTTATGAATTAAGAGAATACCTTAGGCGTTATCCGGACTGGTCATAGTGGTTTATCGTTTCAACGTAACCATGGAACACCTAGAAATGTCAATCCTTTATCATTTAATACGAAATGCAACATTTTGGCTCGATAAAATCATAGAGTTAAGGAAAAACTTTTGCACTTTATGCTAAAGGCCGAATAGGATCCTCTAAAAAGTATTCCTAAGCTTCACCTGTGGTACTTTTGATCCATCTTTGTGTGAGCTTAAAGGTACTCCCATGATGGAAAATCAACAAGCAATTTAGAAAGGGAATTAGAAGTTAAAGAGAATTCTGCTTGATATACATCTTCCTATAAGTCTTTTCCATTCTGTTCCAGCCCGTTCCACGCAAAAGCTTAAATACAATCAATTGATTATAATTAATAATCGACTGATTGGTCGAGACCCATAAGGTGGTGTCGGTGAATACATACCAACTGGCCCTGACTAAGGACTTCAGCAGGCTCTTCGCTAAGGCCATAGAGGAATCACTGAGGACCATATTTAGGGACGGAGTATGTGATGAGATATTAGATTCAATAACAGAGATCCTTGGCGTCTCTTATAGAGACCTTTTGGATAATCCAAGCCTGCTTCATCAAGCGCTCCAGTTAATGTTTGGAGAGGGTTCGATGATAATTGAGAGCTCAATATTGTTCAAGTTATCTAAGCTCCTGAACATGGAGATAGATGCATCTGACGGGTTCGTTGAGGCCGTAATGAATGCCAAGTTGAAGTATGAGTTTGAGCTTACTGATGAGGATTTTGACATGATGTCAAGCAGGCTCATTTTGTGATCTCCTTTTGTTTAAATTTTAGTTTGATCTAATCTATTTTGGTTTTCTTTTTCTTCCTAAAGGAAGAAAGAAGCTGAAAGCATTGTCAGCTCTTACATAAGCTCTAGAAAGATTGGCTACATGAGAGAAGCCTAAAATCTGTATCAAATTAGGAGGATTGCTTGCCTGTTAAGCTTAGAAGTGAAATTAGGGTAATCATCCCAATTAGGGCAATAATAATTTAGAAGACAGGGAAAAAGAGAAAAAGGTCTCTAACACATGATATGATTAAGAAGAAGTTGAAATAGGGAAAGGAATCCCCTATGAGGATTTGTCTGTGAATGACTCTAAATCTAAATTTAATAAAAACGGATTAAATCGATTTGGGATGATTAGCATCATCGGACTGAAGGGAATTCCGCTTATAAAGCCGGGGGATGATCTGGGCCAGATAATAGTTAGGGCGGCTGAGGAACAGGGCATTGAGATAAGGGATGAGGATGTGATTGTGATAACACAAAAAATAGTCTCAAAGGCTGAAGGAAGGCTCGTCTCACTTAAAGACGTGATTCCATCTGAATTTGCTGAGCACGTAGCAAGGAACATGAACAAGGATCCTAGGCTTGTTGAGGTAATCCTAAGGGAGACTAGCAGGATCATTAGGATGAAGGATCGTCGTCTCATCATGGAGACCAAGCACGGCTTCGTTTGTGCAAACGCTGGAGTTGATAGGTCTAACGTGGAGGGAGAGGACTTCGTCTCACTTCTTCCTGAGGATCCTGATAAATCTGCAAGGGAAATAAGGAGCAGGATAAAGGAATTAACCGGTAAAAGCCCTGCCGTAATAATTACTGATACTTGGGGAAGACCTTGGAGGCTAGGACACATTGACTTTGCCGTAGGAATCGCCGGAATGAGCCCATTTAGGGACTACCGTGGTCAAGCTGACATGTTCGGCTACACATTAAGGGTAACTAGGATGGCAGTTGCAGATGAGCTTGCTGCAGCAGCTGAGCTGGCAAAGGGCAAGTCAGAGGGAATCCCAGTCGTAATAATACGCGGATACGACTATCCTAAGGGAGATGGGAGTGCTAAAGATCTTATAAGACCCCTAGAGAGGGATCTTTTCAGATAAGTACGATTTTCATGTCCTAAGGTGTATTTTAACCGATAAATTGACGCCAATCTCCTACTACAAATATTTTTCTTATGTTTCTTAACCTAATTACAATTTACAACACAGTCAAATAGGCTCATCTTGTGAGTCATCTTATTTAGATTGAATTGGACTAACAAGTGGAACTAAGAACAGGAGGAGATGGAATGAAAGACGTTCTTTTCTCGGTTTTGAGCTCCCTTACAAATAAGGGAGCCGAATATGGGGAAATAAGGGTAGAAAAAACGAATAAGACACTCATAACTACTAGAGATGGGCTTGTTGAGGCGGTAACATCTGCAAAAGAGATGGGTGCTGGAATAAGGGTCCTAGTAAACGGCGCTTGGGGCTTCTCTGTATCAAGCTCTCTGAAGAAAGAAGACCTAAAGAGAGCAGCAGAATCAGCATTTAAAATGGCCAGAGCTTCAAGTAGGAACATAAAGGAGCCGGTAAGACTTGCAGAAGTTAAAGCGGTCGAGGACAAGGTTGGCTCCCTTGCAAAAAAGGATCCAACTCAGGTCGAAATATCAGAGAAGCTATCCAACCTGCTTGAGATAGATAGGCTTTCCTTTGCATATGATCCTAGGATAAAGAGCGTTACAATAAGGTATGCAGACATCTCAACAAATGAGATAATTGCAACAACTGAGGGAACCTACATAGAGCAGAAAAAGGACTATGTCTGGAACTACTGCTGGGTTACGGGCGTTGGAAACGGGATAATGGCAAGCGCAAGGGATGAGCTTGGAACTCACGGGTACGAGCTTTTTGACATTGAAACCCCTGAAAAGATATCAAATAGGGTTAGCAAGAGGGTTATTCAGCAGCTAGAGGCAAAGACCCCAAAAGGAGGGAGGTTTCCAGCGGTAATAGGCACTGATATAGTGGGAGTTCTCGCTCATGAGGCTCTTGGACATCTTTGCGAGGCCGACTTAACGCTTGCTGGTAGTATAATAATGGGGAAGCTTGGGCAAAAGATAGCAAGCGATGTAGTAACGATATACGATGATGCGCTCATGGAAGAGGGATTTGGATACATAAAGTACGATGACGAAGGTGTGCCGGGTAGGAAGACGATCTTGATCGAGAAAGGTGTTTTGATGGGGCTGATGCACAACAGGGAGACTGCTGCTAAGATGGGAGCTGAGCCAACGGGAAATGCAAGGGCTCAGGACTTCAGAGTTCCACCCATAATTAGGATGAGGAACACATGCTTTGAAAGGGGAGATTACAGCTTTGAAGAACTTCTAGAGGGGATAAAGTTTGGATACTACCTAGAAGCCTTTAGGGGAGGCCAAGCCAACTTAGACGGGACTTTCACTGTTGGGGTTCAAAGCGCCTTTGAGATAGTAAATGGTGAGCTCGGCGAACCCGTCAGAAACCTTGGCATATCCGGAAACACGCTAGAAACTCTGGCAAAGGTGGACGCATGCGGAAAGGACTTCGGTCTTGAATGTGGAAGATGCGGAAAGGGCCAGTCTGCATTCGTATCATCAGGAGGGCCTCATCTAAGGGTTAAGGAGATAACCATAGGGGGATATTAAGTTGAGCTCTATTTATCTCGATTTGTGCAAGAAAGCTGTTGAGGAAGCGATGAAGTTAGGCGCCTCTGAAGCAGAGGCACTTGTTTTAGGCGAAAGGTCCGTTGGAACTGAGGTTGAAAGAGGACAGATAAAGAGCTGTAGCGACATAGCCGATGTTGGCATAGCTGTAAGGGTGATATTGAATGGAAGAATAGGATTTGCATTTACAAACGTTCTAACCGAAGAAAGCGCAAAGGAGATGGCTAATAGGGCCTTAAAGGCTGCAAAATCGAGCCCAAAGGACAAGAATTGGAGGTCATTGCCCTCTCCTAAAGCATATCCTGTTGTTCAAGAGACTTATGACAAGAGGATCGAGGAACTTACATCTGATACTACGGTAGAACTATCTCAAAGGGCAATTGAAGCAACATTTGGCATAGGTCCAAATGTATTACCGGCATTTGGAGGGACTCAAATCTACGTGCTAGAGCTAGCCTGTGCTAACAGTCATGGTGTGGAGGTATACGATAAGGGAACTGGAATAGCAACTTACATGGCTGCAATGGCGAGGTCAGAAACTCAAGTATCTCCAATGTGTTACGAATTCCTTGCCAAGAGGAAGTACGAGATAGACCCGGAGTGGGTGGGAAGAGAGGCGGGAAGCCTTGCGGTTAAGTCTACGAACGTCGGACCTGCGGAACCAGGTAAGTTCAGAGTTCTATTGGACCCATTTGCTCTGCAGAGCATCCTTACCTACACTTTCGTTGAGGCCATAAAGGGAGACAACGTTTACAGGGGGAAGAGCGCCTACAAGAATAAGGTTGGAGAGAAGGTTGCTTCGGAGATCCTGAGCATATACGACGATGGAACTCTTCCTGGAGGACTTTATTCAGCAAAGGCAGATTTGGAAGGGGTTCCTTGTCAGAGGACTCCGATAATTGAGAGAGGAGTTCTTTCAGGTTTCATCTACGATAACTACTGGGCTAGGCTTGTTGGTAAGGAGAGCACTGGAAATGCAGGGAGAGGAGGAGGCGGGCTCGGCCTGCCGAAGTACGGCACAGTTCCCTCGATAAATCCAACGAACATCGTAGTCGAGCCTGGGGATGCCTCGGAGGAGGAACTCATTTCAGAAGTAAAGGATGGGTATTACATAAGGGAGGTTCAAGGAGCCCATCAATCGAATCCTGAGACAGGTGAGTTTTCAGTCGCTCTAGCTCCAGCTTTCAGGATAAAGGAAGGAAGGATAACTCACGCCGTTAAGGGAGTGATGATGGCAGGAAACGCATATGAAATGTTAAAGAAGATAATCCTCATGGGAAAGGAGGCAAGGCAGGTAGGGAACTTTGTGGCACCAAAGGTAGTCGTTGAGGGCATGACGATAATAGCAAAATGAAAATGAGTTCATAAAGGGAAAATACCTATACCCTTTCCTTTTTCCTAGATCGAAGCCAGATGGGCCTGTAGAATCTTGTACTCGGACATCCAATGCACTCTTCCGCATTATATCTCTCACACTTATCGCATGAAAGTCCACATGGAGTAACTTCGTCCTCCCCTCCAGAGGACAGGGTAATTGGAAGGTATTTAGGGTATATAAAGCGGCCAACGCTTACTTCAGACCTTCTAACCTCTTTTCTAGTCCTTATTGAGCAACCGCTTAGGATGCTCATTAGCGTCCTCTCATCCTCAGCATACATTAGAGCTAGAAGATTATATCCTCCTGCGGCATGGATCAAGGAAATTATCCTTGGACAATTCTTGTAAATTTCAACTAGCTTCTGCAGATCTTCGTAATTTGCAACTCCTATGCTTATGAAAAGCACTTTAAAATCCAATTTGTTGGGATTTATCATCGCTCCTACCTTGAGAAGACCTCTATTCGTCATGTTTCTCAGCCTTTTTGTAACCGCAACCCTGCTAACCGCAACCCCCTCCACCGCTATCATCATCATAGCCGTCATGATATACATGGCCCTTAAGATGATAGGGGTTTTCTCTTGGTTACATCTCCCCATTTAAGGTGAGAAATATGGCCAATCAAGAGCTTATTAAGAGATTTGAAATAAAGGAGGTCTTGCCTTGTATAACGACCCCTGGATACATAAGGTTCACTGCACAAGCAGATAGAGAGATTGGAGAAGTAATTCCGATTATTTTCCTAAAGTTTCCTCCAGGAAAGATCTCTTATAACGAACCTGAAAACACGTTAACTCTTAACGTGTTTAACAGGATGATCACGCTCCATCCATCTGGCAAGGTTGCAGTAACAAACACAAAGGACATTAAAGAGGCCCAAGAGATATTAGATGAGATAAAGAACATCATAAATTTGGCATACAAAGATTACCTGAGGTTTGGGAAGCCTAGCAAGAGAGAGATACAGGCAGCAAGAGAGATCTCATGGATGAAAATATACAATTATCTTCCAAAGATCAACTGCGGTAAGTGCGGCTTTCAGGTATGTTCTGCCTTTGCTGTAAGCGTCCTTCAGGGAGATGCAAGACTTTCTCAGTGTGAGCCTCTAAGCAATCAGAAGTACCATAAGAACTTAGAGGGCCTTAAGAAAGAGCTAGGGCCTTTCCTCTTAAGAGTGTTGGGCTGGAAGCAGAAGGATGATGAATAACAAAGGCTCATGTATCTCCTTATTTTGCAAGGGATTCAAACGCTAGGGTATACTTCTCTCTATAAGCTGCTTAATGATGAAAATGAAAAGCAGGCTTAGGATTAATATTAGGGAAAAGGGAATTAATGGGTTGATTAGATAGCATGTTCCGATAACTGAGTATTTTATCGCCTCAACAGAATATGTGAGAGGAAGAAGTAATGATATTGCCCTTAGAGGCGGAGGGAGCCTAGTCAGAGGTATAAATATCCCGCTTAAGAAGATCATCGGAAATCTTACTGAGTTGAATATCGTCATCGCGATGAAAGGGTCCCTCGAGACGAAGGCAAGAAGGACGCCAAAGGAAGCAAAAAGGAAGGTAGAAGAAAAAACAGATGCTATGAGAAGGGGAATACTTAAGGGCTTGAGCTTTAACAGGGGAATGAGCAAGAATATTGTTGCGATAGAAGATATCGTTCCGAAGAGGAAGCTGCTAAGAACTTTTCCAAGAGCTATATCGAGGTAGGAAGCCGGATACAATAACAACCTCTCAAAAGCCCCAATTCTTCTCTCGAACACTATTGAGGCTGAGGCCATGGAAGTTGTTCCGAAGAAGAGGGCTAAGGATATGAGTCCAGGCGCAAGCTCGTGTATATCTCCCCTGCTCCTTATTATGAAGGTCAAGGCAAAGGCCAGAGGGAAAAGGATCCCCCAGCTTATCGTAGGTGGCTTGAGGTAGTACTCCTTTATGTCCTTCTTAGCAATGTAGAAGGCCTTCCCGAATTGAATCAATCTCATTCCTCCAAAAGCTTGATAAATACCTCCTCCATCTCAGCCCCTCTAAGACTGAGTAGTTCTAAGCTAAGGCCCCTTTCAACAATCCTTCTTAGCAACTTCTGGAGTACTCCGACAGCATCCTTTGCCACTATCCTTAGTGTGCCATCTTTCCAAAAGTCAACTTTTACTACACCTTCCATGCTAGCTATCTCCTCATTGAAATTCTCGAAAGGCGTTATCTTCAACTCTAATACTTGAGATCCCGGAATTAGCTTCTTAAGGTCTGAGGGAGTTCCTTCAGCCACTATCTTTCCTTTATTTATTATCGCCAGTCTGTGGCTAAGTCTTGATGCCTCATTTATGTTATGGGTTGTAAGGAAGATCGTAAGGCCTTTTTCGTTAAGTTGCTCTATCAAACGCCACATCTTCCTTCTTCCCATCACATCAAGCCCTATCGTAGGCTCATCCAAGAAGAGCAATTCAGGCTCATGTACCAGAGCAGCTGCTATAGTTGCCCTCCTCTTCATCCCCTTAGAAAGGTTTGCAAATTTCTCATCTTTCTTATCTATAAGCCCAAAGAAATCAAGAAGATCCATTATTCTTTCCTTTCTTTCACTCTTTGGAACTCCGTACATCTCAGCAGAGAAGTTGAGGTTGTCGTAACATGTGAGTTCGGGATAAAGGTTTGATATGTCTGGAACAACGCCTATGCTCGCTTTTACCTTTATTTTCTCCTTTATAACATCAAATCCGTTTACATATGCTGTTCCATCGCTTATTTTGGAAAGGCCACACAACATCCTGATAGTGGTGGTTTTACCAGCTCCGTTAGGCCCAAGAAAGCCGAATATCTCCCCTTCCCTAACTTCAAATGAGATGTGATCGACGGCAAGCAGGCTTCCATAGTACTTCGTTAGGTTTCTTGCCTCTACGGCAAGACCAGTTCTTTCCGGGTTTACCAAATGTCTCTGCATTTTCTGCTTCCTTCACCCATTTTATGTCTGTGGAACTCTGGGCCTTCTTCCCAAGATTCATCAGTCCTTATAGATCCCCTTATGTAGGATTCTACAACCTCTCCAACTTTCCCATAGGCCCCAGTTATCACACTTATCCCTAGGGAGTTGAAGAACTCCCTGGCCCTCCAACCAACCCCATAGGCTATGATGACGCCGACCCCTTTCTGTCTCAGAAAACTGGGGATTTGTCCAGGTTGATGCTCGCTGAAGGGATTTCTGACGACCTCGACCTCTTTTATCGCATCATCCTCAACTAACACTATGGTGTAATACGGTACCCTTCCGAAATGTCGTCCCACTTCAGAGTCTAGGCCCCTATCGTCCGCGCTTGGTACTGCTATCTTCAAAATATCACCAAATTATTCGTGATATCCTCAACATAATTATAAATATTCCCACCCTAATCCCTTGATGAGACGCTGCAAAAGGCTTCCTTTCAAGGAAGTAATCATGACCCTAAGAGCCACAGCCTGCGGGCCGAGATGGGCCATAATAAAGGCACTCTCTTCCGGGGAACTGAGCACAAATGAAATAGCTGAGAGGCTTGAGGAGACCTTCGGAAGACACTTCCCTAAATCCACCCTCTACTACCACCTATCTGTGCTTAAGGACATTGGAATAATCGAGCTCGCAAGCTACAGGGAGAGTGGACCTGGAGCTCCAGAGAAAGTATGGAGGCTTAAGGCAAAAAAGATAGTCGTAAATCTTGTTGATGGAACCATTTCCTTTGAGTAGGAGGGGAAGGCTCTTGATGCGAACATGGTCTAAGAGAAGGAATCGGATTGGAAACTTCTTACAAGGCCTGAACGCTTTTTTGATTCGAACTATCTCCAAGATGAAGGTCTCATGAGAGTGGAGGAGAGCACGCGCTTATTTTTGAGAGACTACAACAATCAGGATGTTGTAGTTTTTCAGCTCCATTCGGGCCTAAAAACCGAAGATCTGCCCCTCCCTAACGTTAAAGGGGATATGATCCACAGCTAGCAAATTTCCATGGTATTTTGTCAAGTTTCTTGCTACTATCGCAAAACTCATTTTCCCACCATCATCAACCTTCTGTATTTTTGGATATGCGCTAATCTCCTTCCATCAGTGCCAAGGAACTCTAGAACTCTGGGCATGTATGCCAAGAGGAGGACTTCAGAGAAATTTTGGGCTAAAAACTGTAAGAAGATGCTATTCTTACCTTGCATTTACTAGAATCCTCTTCCAAAGTACCTCGTTAAAGGAACAGCTTGGATCGGGGGCCGCTATGTCGCCATAATAAGCATAGGCTCTTGCTCTACATCCCCCGCATATGTACTTGTACTGGCAGAAAGTACAGCCATAGTTGTCCCTATCTCTAAGCTTCTTCATGATCGGACTATTCTTCCAAACATTCATGAAACCATCTTTTATCACGTTCCCTACCCTGATTGGAAGGAAAACGCAGGGCTGTATGTCTCCATTTTGCTCAATTGAACAGTAAATTCTTCCTGCCCCACACCCTCCTAGAAATTCTGCTAAGGCAAGTCCAGCTGGAATGTACTCCTCTGGAATTGAAAGTTCTGCAAAGTGAGTGGGAGTTATTTTCTTCTCCTCCCTTGCATGTTTCACGGACACCACTGCGTACATGGGAGCTGTCGAAAATACTTGGAGATCTCCAGAAATGAGTTCTTTATACAGGTAATTCAGAAGCTTTTCCCTTTCTTCTGGAGAGAGATCCAATTCCATGATTTCTTTTCCCCTTCCCGTAGGAATGAAGTTGAACGCAATGAATTTTTCTACTTTTAATTTCCTAGCAAGTGATATTAGCTCTGGAATCCTCTTATAATTGATTTTTGTGACAGTAGTAGCTATCCCAACACTTAATCCAGCGTTCTTAGAGTTTATTATGCCTTCAACTGCTCTTCTCCATGCGCCAGGCAATCCCCTGAACTCATCATGCTCTTCAGGCCTAGATGAATCCAGGCTTATCTCCACATATCTCACTCCAATTTTCTTCAGCTTTAGAGCAACTGTTGGGGTTAAAAGGGTTCCATTTGTAGCCACACTCACATAAAAGCCCAATTCTGCTGCTTTCTTAGCAACAATCCAGAAGTCCTTGTTAATAAGCGGCTCTCCTCCTGAAAAGGAGATAGCTGCTACCCCGGCCTCATCTAACTGTCTTAGGACCTCAAGCTTTTCCTTTAGACTTAATTCATCTGGTGCTGGTTCGGGACTTGCATCTGCATAACAGTGCTTACATCTAAGGTTGCATTGTCTCGTGAAATCCCATACCACCATGAAAGGAGCATGAAGCATTTGGGGCCTTGTGATCCCATTCTCAGCTATGCCCATTAGTATGTTTGCGACCCCTTTTCTCATGTAACCATCCTTAAGGGCACACTTAAGGGCTTCCTCTTTAACACCAAACTTAGGTAAGACTTTTGAAAGCGTCTTAGATATTACATCTAGGAGAAATTCTTCCTTATAATTTCTTGGCTTGTATAAGCCTGAATAAACTCCTAAAATCCATTCTAGCTCTTTCTGACCTATATTTCTTAGAAAATATCTAAGAAACCTATTCCCTAGTACATTTCTAAGGGATGCAATAAGATCGGGAATCCCAAAATTGATGCTTTTCTTTTCATCTAGCTTATGAGACATCCCCCCTCCTTTTGCTAATCGACCTATCAGCCAAATTAAATCTTATCAGTCACACGCAATTGACCATAAATCGTGGGAAGAAATCTCAATAGGAGAGAAAAGACCAAAATCAGCTGTAGAAATATTAGCGAAGAAGGGATTCGATTACGCAAAAATAGAAGAGATAGTTAGAAGGGTGGGGATTTCAAAAAGCCTAATCTACTGGTATTTTAATGGCAAAGAAGAGAATAAAAGAGACGACTTTTATTGTATTTCCACATAAGCTTATGATAGATGAATTTCTAAAGGAACATGGAAGCATAGAGGAACTTTTCAAATCGCTTCGAAATACTATCTTTCTTCATGCAATAGCTTCAAAAGACAGAATACCTTCCATAGGGAAGCCGTGCGGACAACTTTGTGATAACCTTTTGAGACTGGAGGAGAGATGATAATCAAACTAGGGGTGCCCAAGGGAATGCTCTGAAGTTGTTTTTAGGACCTTCTTCGGAGCACTTTTCTGTTACCTTATCTTTGCTGATTGCACGAAGATCTCCCCTAGCGGATATGTCGAAGTAGTGAGTGAAATTATCGTAAGGGGTTTTTGAAGCTAAATAAAAATAGAGATCAAAAAGAAGCTTTCTAAGATGCTTCAAATCTCTCGCTTTATGAAATCTAGCGATTTAACTCCTGTCCATGTGAATTTGAGCCCTTACTTTTAATTAAGATCTAACCTAAGCTCAGGAAAGCAATTGAAGTAAGGATTTAGCTACTGCCTCAAATGATTTTGTTGATTCCGAATCAGGCTTACAGACTATCATAGGAGATCCCTTGTCCAGACATCTAGCCATCTCGGGGTCTAGAGGGATTTTTCCAAGTAAACGAATGCTTTCATCTTCGGCTATCCTCTTTCCGGCTCCTTTACCAAATACTTCCGTTACCTGACCGCAATATGGACATCTAAAGTAGCTCATATTTTCTATGACCCCTAAAAGTGGTATCTTGAGCTTTTTGCAGAATTCAACCGATTTCTCCACAGCAACTGCTGAAACAACGGTTGGTATGGTTACGACAATGGCTCCTTTAACATCAGGTATGTTTTGAGCTATGTTAAGGGCTTCATCTCCAGTTCCTGGTGGGAGATCGAATAGGAGGAAATCCAATTTGCCCCATATTATGTTAGTCATGAGTTCCTGAAGGGCTTTAGCCTTGAGAGGACCTCTCCATATAACCGGCGTCCTTTCATCCGGCAACAAAAATGCTAATGAGAAAACCTTTATTCCTAGTACGCCAGTCACGGGGAAAATTCCAAAGGGAAGGGCAGAAGGGCTTTCTCCAAGAACTCCAAGCATCCTTGCCATTGCTGGACCGTGGAAGTCGTAATCAAATACCCCAACAGAGTGACCCTCTTTTGCAAGCACAGCAGCCAGGTTTGCTGTCACTGCAGACTTCCCAACCCCTCCTTTCCCACTTAGGACAATTATCTTGTGTTTTATTCCCTTAAGACTCTCTCTTATTTTCTCCATGATTTCTTCTCTCGTAGGAGGCTTCCTAACAGCAGGAGGAAGGGTCGGCTTAGCTTTTTTTGCTTCCATATGGCAAGATCACCAGCAATTAGATCTTAGCTTCTTATAAAAAGCTGTCGAAGTGTTGACTTTAAGATTTACCTTGTTTTCGGGCCCTCGATCATTAAAAACCGAGTTCAACGTGCCATTTCAAGAAGTTGAATGTTCTAAAAGAGGAAGTAAGTCTAATTATTTCAAATTCATGTTTTTAATTTTCTTATCAGCTCAACCATGGATCTGGCAAGGTATCTGGTACATTCAATTGCCTTCTTGTCATTTAAGGCTTCTCCCTTATCGAAGGCAAAGGACACAACCCCTCTATATGCTAGTATCATCTCATGCTTAAGGAAAAAGGAGTGTATAGCGTTCAAAGCTAATTCATGGCCATATCTTCTGCCTACAACAATTGCTCCTCCAACTTTCCACTTCAATTTGCCCCTTAAGCACCAAGTTCTATCCATGAAAGCCTTAGTTTGAGCAGACACGTTGTTAAAGTATACTGGAGAAGCTATCAATATACCGTCCGCTTCTAATAGCTTAGGGTATAACTCTCCCATTCCATCCTCTAATACGCATTTCCCAGCATCAACACATAGACGACAGCTAGCGCATGGACTTATTTGATAATCGCATATTCTCACAAGTTCGGCTTCAGCTCCCATATTATTCACATACTCTATGAAGATCTTAGTAAGAATATCCGTGTTTCCACCTTTTCTAGGACTACCTGAGAAAGCAAATATCTTCACTTGTTCATTCACCAAGTCGGCTAGGCAGGAATATGGATAAAATTATCTCAACGGTATATCCACCTATCCGTCTATAGTCCGTCACATCTCCTTTGAAAGAGAGAGAACGCAGTGTAATCAACCAAATGCCTACCTGAATAATCTATCTATTGGATAATCACGCTTACTCATTTGCTAAGGTTAGGGGAAGAACTCTTTCATTAGTTCGAATTAAAATGTAATAATTTAAATTCTAATCTAAAAAATAAGAGGAGGTGATGTATTGCTTTTCGATTTGAGGAATAGCTTTTGCCATATAGAGATCCCAGTTAAGGACCTGGAGAAGGCGAGGAAGTTCTACTCAGAACTTTTTGGGTGGGAAATCGAGCTTCACCCTGAGGTTGAATATGCTCTTATAACCACTCCAAATCCCCCCGGAGGGGGTCTAATGAAGGTAGAGGAAGAGGCTGAGTTGGGCATCATCCCTTATATATATGTTGATGACATAGATGCGGTTTTAGAGAGGATAAAGGAGTTAGGAGGGAGCGTCGTTCAGGAAAAGATTCCAGTTGAGGAAGGAAAAAGCTGGTTTGCCCTCTTTACAGATCCAGATGGAAATCTTCTAGGCTTATACACTGAGATAGAAGAGGAAGAGGAGAAATAAGCTCATGAGCAAGCTCCTCGGAAGGTGCGTATTTAGTGTGGAGCTTGCGTGATACACAGGATATTCAAGGATGAAGACTTAGAAAGGGCAAGAATGGTGGCAGAGCGCTTTAATTGCCCTCCAAACCTTGTCAGATGTAATGGATGCCAGAACCCTGAGCTTGGAGATTGGTCTTTCGGAAATAATCATGATGGAAGCGAGAGATGTAAGATACAGAAGTGTTTGGACTCTAAAGGATACAATTACTGTTATCAATGTCCAAGTCTCACTGAATGTGACTCTGGAAGGAGTTAGACGGAAGATACGAAGAAGTACCGTATTACAATCTAATGAGGCTTAAGGAGATAGGAGAGCAAGTGTGGCTTGAGGAGCAGGAATCCATGTGGAAGTGCCCTGAATGCGGCAGTCCAGTTGATTTCTTCTCTAAGAATTGCGGGAAATGCGGTGCTGATCTTAAGGAGACTAGGAAGAGGAACATAGAAAGGATAAAGTCATTCTAAGCCTTTTTATGTAGCTAGCCTACTCATTTCAATAGCGAGGGGTTCACCTCGTACCTAATGCCGTATTTCATGAAGCCACGTAGGCAAGGGCTTATTATGCCAGCTCCTTTCAGCTTTGCAATCGTTGAACCTATGTCTAAGTTCAGCTCAAGTTTGCTTGAAATTTCCTTGAGATCTTCAGGCTTTATTTTGTTATTTCTTGAGCTTATCAGCCTCTTTTTCAGTTCTAAGAAGAGTTTAATCATTTTATCAGCTTCAGGATCGCCCATTTTCTCAAAATACTTTTTAACGGCCTGAGCTGGATCCCATTTTCCTGTTTTCTCCACATGACTTAACAAATACCTTATCACGTTAGGCATTTCGTAAGTTTCTCCCTTCTTAGGTGCCAGTATCCTGTCCTCCCATGCAAGAGTTCTAGAAGCCTGGGATGTCCTTGTTGGGATCAAAAGCCTTTCTTTGAAAGCCAGGAGAAGGTCCTCTAAGGAACACCCTATGGACTCAATCTCTTCGTAAGAGATTCTTCCTTTTTCTAGGGCCAAAGACAAGGCTTTTGCTAAAGAAGAGCCTGCTTCGTCGGGGAATTTCTCCGCCAAAATTCTCTCTAGCTTGTCTATAGGCACCCTAAAGGCATCGTTTTGATCTTTTATTAAGCTTAACGAGTCTAAGTCAGGCACCTTTGAGGCTAGAAAAAGGAGCTTTTATCAAACATAGCTTGCAGACGAATGTTAAAATGTAGAATCATTAATTCGTCAAGGGATCTCGGTTTGATCGATTCGGTTAGGAGGTACTACGATGAAAACGCAGAGAGAATGGAAAAGGCTATTTCGTGACCCATACTACATGCTCGAGTTCATCGTAGCTAGCGATGCATTTTCTTGGAAAAGTATCTTCCAAAGGAGGGCTTGATTTCATCTAATGGGTGAAATTTTCGGTGCTTTTACCAGCTCACTTTAAAGTCCGCTAAAAGCCATTTGTTAGCTCTTTAAATTAATTTTTACAGTTTTCATGAACATTTGCTTGGAATTTGCTTTTTGTTTCATGTTACAATCCCAATTTCTCCTTTTCAAGCCAAAAGAAAGCATCTCCTGAAATATAGAAAATGAGCACCTAGAGATATCGAAATTTAGTGATAGCTTGTTATTTCATTGTTTTTCTATAGTTAACTTCAAACTTCCAGATTAGGTGGAAAATAATTCTTTTCCTTGTAATTAGGGGTTAGAATTCCAACATGATGGCCCGTAACGATGTATTACCACGATTACCCCCCCTGCACCCTTTCACATATAGACATGCTTAAGGCGATCGGTCATTAGATCCTCTGCGTTTTGACTAAATGCAAATGGCATTAAGGACCTTAAAGGAGGTTTGGAAAAGTATATAGCGAAATCAGTCGATAACTGGATTGGTGACCGATTTGTCTGAGGAAATTAGGCTTTTGGAGAGGCTTTCAAATGCGTTTGGTCCTCCTGGGAATGAGGAGGAAGTACGCAACGTTCTGAGAGAGGAGTTGGAGGAGAAAGCAGATGAGGTTAAGGTTGACAAGCTAGGAAACATTTTCTTCTACCATCATGGGAAGGACAGCTACCCAAAGGTGATGCTTGCAGCTCACATGGATGAAGTAGGCTTCCTAATTACCTTCATAGAGGATGAAGGGTTCCTCCGCTTCCACACGCTAGGAGGCATAACTACCAACATAATGCCAGGACAGAGGATCCTTCTTAAGGGAGAAAGGGGCTTCGTTAAGGGTATAATAGGGACAAAGCCGCCTCACCTAATGAAGGAAGAGGAAAGGAAGAAGGTACTGCCTATAGAGGAGCTCTTCATAGACATTGGTGCAGGAAGTGCGGAGGAGGTCTTAGAAAAGGGAGTTGAGATAGGGACAACTGGGGTTTTCGACGCTAGGTTTGCGGACCTTGGAGGAGGTTACATCATGGGAAAGGCTTTCGACGACAGAGCTGGTTGTACCGTGCTTGCTGAAGTCTTCAAAGCGTTAAAGGACTCCCCTTACAATCTTGTGGCTGTAGGAACGGTGCAGGAAGAGGTTGGCCTTAGAGGAGCGAGGACAGCAGCTTGGCAGGTTGAGCCAGACTATGCCCTTGCCTTGGAAGGAACTTTTGCCGCAGATGTGCCTGGGACTAAGCCCCACAGGATGTCTGCAAAGCTCAAGGCTGGTCCTGTTGTGACCATTGTTGACAGGACTACTATAACCCACCCGAAGGTTCTGAAGACCCTCATCAGGATAGGGAGGGAGAAGTCAATACCCTTCCAGTTTAAGAAGGTCCCTTCGGGAGGTACAGATGCTGGTGCCATCCATCTGACGAAGGCTGGAGTGCCCAGCGGAACAGTAGCTGTTCCTTGTAGGTACATCCATGGACCTGCTGCAATCACGCATGTAGATGACCTTAGAAATACGATTTCGCTGGTGAGAGAGTTTGTTAAGGAGATTTCAGTGAGCTAGACCATTTTTGTCGAGACTACCAGCCCGTATTGGCCAGAAATCCCAGCATTATCTTGGAGATGCAGTGAACTTGACGAATATCTGATAGCAAAGCCATCATGAATCAAATAAATGAGAGATAGACACTTCTCCTAGAACGCTGGATTCACCTTGACATCTTCCTTACCATATGAATATCATGGAGATGTTAAGAAGGAGTAAGCCTGCATAGATCATGAAGGCTGAGATGGCCTTTCAGCTGGGCTTAAGGCAATGCCCTCAACGAGCTCCTTTCCCCCTCTTCTCCTTATCAAGAACTTGAGTTCAATGGCCCCTATTCTTCTCTTCCAGAGAGACTACATCGATCCCTGAGATGTAAAAGCCTGCCTGAGTGAGAACAGCACTCTTCCCATCTGCTCACACACACGAACTTCTGATTAGGAATCCTTACATCTAAGCTTTTAGGGTTAAAGCCGATCAAAATAGGAAAATGAAAAGGATTCTGATAAGAAGTCACTAAGAAGGTATTTTAAGTTCTAAGGCAGAATTCTATGTTAGTGGCTGATATACCAGTTGAACTTAGTCCAAAGCGGGAAAGGAGTGATGGTAGGAAGGGAGAATTTGAAGCTCTTACAATCCAGTCGATTTACATGGTGCAAGGTGGAGCACTTTCAACGATATTACCCATCCTGATGAGAGAGGAAGGCCTCTCTATTCAACAAGTAGGTATAGTCTACTCTCTACAGCCGTTCCTTTTCCAGATTACTAGGCTATTCCTAGGAGCTCTCTCAGATTTCGTTGGTAGAAAGCCATTCTATTTTCTCAATGGAGTAGGAAGCGCCCTTTCCCTATTTACCTATTACCTTGCGAGGACTCCAATAGGATTTGCAGTTGGGAGATTGCTGGGCGCAGTTCAGGCAGCTTGCATATGGGCTGTTAACAGAGCATATTTTTTAGAACAAAGGAGAGGAAGTGCAAAGTCTCTTTTTAATATGAGAGCAGTTACTGCAATTTTTGGAGCAATTGGCAATGTTCTTGCTGGGTTTCTTGTTGCCAAGATACTCTACAGACCCTCATTACTTGTCCTTCTTCCCCTTAGCGCAGCAATGATGATCCTCTCCCTGATTTTGCCTGAGACAGTTAAAAGAAGAAGCCCTGAAATAAAGGATGTCTTCAGAGCAATAGATCTCAGGGGAAAGGGCTCGATTTTTCTGGCATTCGTTGCTCTACTATGCGTTCCTGGATTCTCTGTGGGAATCGTTAGGTCATATGTCGTTCCGCTTTTCCTTAAATCCATGAACCTCCCAATTGAAAGGATAGGTATGCTTCTAAGCCTACAATCATTGGCTTCAGGGATCACACTTTACCTGCTCTCTTTAATGATCAACTATAAGAATTTCCTTCTCTTGTCCGGCATCTACTCCTTTGTAGGTGTCCTTGTTTTTGGTTTTGCAAAGGACTGTAGTGTTCTACCACTTATCTTAGTCTTAGGATCAGCTACTGGAGCAATAATTGCAGCTTATGAGATGGTTACCGCAAGAATAGCTGGGAAGCGAAGCTATGGGGCAGATATAGGTCTTCTTATGCTTGGATTTCATGGCGGAAATACTCTTTCCCAGGCTGTCTCTGGATTTCTGATTTCCTCTGTCGGATATCCTTCTCTTTTTCTTCTTTCTGGAATTGGAGCATTTATTTTCTCAATTTTTGCGCAAACAAGGCTTTCAGCGCGCTAAAGGGCTAGATTAAGAAATGAAGATCACTGTTGCTGAAGGCATGCATCTATTCTTCATAAGAAAGAGCAATGCCATAGAGATCAACGATAAGAGATATTCGTTGTCATTAAGCGCGCGCAAAAAGGTTGAGATTACTATGCAAGAAGCTCAATATTCCAAGACGTGGGTGCTAACGATCGTCTTGGCTTCTATGGGTGCGTTGATGACAAATCCCTAGTCCCTCGAGAGTTCTTTTCACAGCATCAACAGCTAACCTCTTTAGGGCATCTGAACTGCTTGCTGCCAAGTGAGGGGTTAGAATAAGGTTTTTGAAACCTAAAAGGGAGCTATCATCGGGCAATGGCTCAGTTTCGAAAACGTCTAGGGCTGCTCCTCTCACCTTACCTGACCTAAGATAGCTTAGGAGGGCTCTCTCCTCTATAATTGCTCCTCTAGCGGTGTTAACGATGCAGACACCATCCTTCATGAGTTCGAACTCTCTGTAGGAGATCATGTGTGGTAAGTATCCTTTGTTAGGGTGGCGTGTATGCTTATGACGTCTGACTCCTTCAGAAGTTCATGAAGCGGTTTGAACTCTATGCCCAACTCCCCCTCAAGGTCGTACCTCCTCCTTAGGTCATAGTAGACCAGCCTAGGGTTGAATGGCTTCAACATCCTTGCAACAGCGCTACCTATCCTTCCCAAGCCTATTATTCCAACAGTCTTGCCCGCAAGATCAATCCCAACGAGGTTGCTGAACTTTCTGTGCCATTCTCCTCTTCTAACAGCCTTATCTGCCTGAGGGATGCGCTTGATTAGTGAGAAGATCATTCCAACGGTGAATTCCTCAACAGTGTTTGTCAGGGCCTCTGGTGTGTTTATCACTTTGATTCCCAGCTCTCTTGCTGCCTCAAGGTCGATGTGATCGACTCCAACACCATGAACCACGATGACTTTCAACCTTTTGGCTGCTTTCAAAACTTCTTTGGTGACTTTGATGAAGCCCCTTGATATTAGAGCATCTACGTCAACGATTGCCCTCTTCAGATCCTCAATCGTGCTCTCTGGTGGGAGCTCAATAACCTCAACTTGCTTCCGAAGGATGTCAACTCCATCCTCATGGATGAGTTCCGCGATTAGAACTTTGAAGCTCATTGCCCTCAAGAAGATAGGAAAGAGGATAATTAAAGCTGATAAATTTCTTTTTCATTGAGTACTACTTTTTATCACATCTTCTTCCTCCTCGTACTGAAGAGGTACTACGTGGGCTTTCCAGGCTTGCGTCCTTTAGTTATCGAAAGGAGGATCCATCGCCCTACAATGGGTCCAAGACCTAAAGAGTACCATATTCGCGTGAATCTCATCAGCCTCCAGAAAGGCCTTGGCAGGCGTTGAAATTCAACCATCCTTATCAATTTGGAATTGTAGATCAGGAGGAAGCGCCTGCTCTTCAGCTTACGCCTCAAATCTGCTGGAATTAGAACCCTGCCGCGGTCGTCCATTTCAACGACATTCATGCCAGTCTGCGAAGCATTTTTCCCACTCAATAATTTAGTATACCCATTTTTTGGACAGTTAGTTCCACTTAAACAATGTGGACTAGTTCTAAGGTAACGATTACCGTTATCTTCTAGAAAGCGGCAACGCCTGAGTCTTCCGAATTTTGTCAAGTTAGCAACGCCAAATGATAAAAAGAGGATCATATCTTGCTTAGAAAAGACTTCTTAAGCGGTTTTATCCTTCTAGGATCCTCTATCCCCAGATATGAGAATTCCTTACTGGCCCTTGAGACAATATCTCTTAGCTCTTCCCTAAATTGCAACAGTCCGTACCTCTTTAACAAATCCCTGTACTCGTCGAAGTCCAGCTCGGCCCTAAGTAGTAGGGCTAAGATATCAACTCTTTCCTTTGTTCCCTTTACGCTAGCTATTCTAGAAGAGGCTACGTCCTGCTTAAGGATCAAGAGAACTTCAGGCTCTGGAACCTTGAAGCCCTCCACAATCAAAGTCATCTTAGTTACATCCTCAGGCGGGATCGCCAGCCTAGAATAATACGGCACGTAGATGTCTACGGCAACTCCTTCGACTCTGGCCTCATACTTTCTAAAGAACTCCGTCTTCTTCAGCGGATACTCGCTAGAAAATCTCCAGAGCTGATCCCTTTCCATTATTAGGTCGATGTCAACGGACTTCATGGTCTTGGTATAGAGGTAAATGGCCCACCCTTCAAGCAAAGTGAACTCGTAACTCCTCCTTAGCCCCAGAAGGGCCTTCCAGCTCCTCTCAGTAGCCCAATTCTGCCAGAATTCCATCTATCTTATCCCTTACCGCCAGCATAAACTCTCTAGCATACCAGGTTGGTATATTCCAAAGGTCCACGAATACCTGAGCTAGAGGGGCACGTCCCATTGCCTTTAGATGCTCATCCGACCTCAAAGCCATTATCCTAACTGGACCATTTGAGAACCTCTCAAGTGAAACTTATGGGCTGCGTGAGTACACAGTCTCATCGATGTCAGCCCGTTGTATAAGTTACATTACCTGAGGGGCCTTGCCTTACCTCCTTCCAGCTCAACCGCCTTTCTCACCCTATCGTCATTTCCAACGTAGGTCAGGTTTTCAAGAAGAGCTACTGATGCATGAAGGGAGTCGAAGAAGGTTAGGCCATGCCTCTTCCTGAGTTCTGCAGCTAAGGAGGAGTGGCTAAAAGTTAGCTTGAGGAAGTAGGGTTTCGTATATCCCCTTATAATGTCCTCTATCGCCTTTAGAGCCATTGAAATCTCCTCCTCTCCTCCTCCGCCTTTTCCCTTGCCTTCCTGTCGAACCTTACATCCTTCAAGATCCTGTTGAGGACCTCAAACGGGTCTTCAGCCTTCTCTAGGACTATCCTACTTCCAACCACAGTGATCCTAAATCTATCTCCAGGTTTTACCCCCAAGCTCCTCCTCACATCCCTTGGAAGCGTTACTCTTCCCTTTGAGTCTACGAGGACTACGTAGGACATTTCACGAAAATTATGGACCCACATTATTAAATTTAGCCCACGAAATTGGGGCATATTTAGAATAGGGATTTCAGTTTCAGCTCTTTCATCCTAAATTTCTTGACCTGCACTTGACTTTAAATGATTTTCCAAGATTAACTTCTGAAGGAAGGTTAACATAGTCTCCAAAATATGTTATAGAGATATGTTTAGGGGAAGATCTATCCTAAACTTCAAAGTGAATTCAAAAGACTCAACGTGATAATCAGTCTCACCAATTGCTTTAATCCAGGGAATTAGATTTTCTTTTATTGGGTTCCAAGCCGTAAATATTAGAGCAAAAATACTTATGATAAAAGCGAATTTTTCTTGTGAGTCTTAGAGTCTTGTTGATTCAAACTATTTTTCACAAAGCTGTTTTTAATAATAGGATTTATCCAACATACCGCGCGCGGCGCTCCATACAGTAATGAAAAGGCACTTAGAAAGAAAAGAGGTGGAAAAATCTTCTAGTAGCATTTAGCTTTAGTACTTGGACACCTTGCCTCTTTTCATGATAAATCCATTAAAACTCAACTATTACTACGACTGAGATGCATATGAGCCGCGTAGTAATGAAAATATGTTAACAGGATTTTGTGGGTCCATTTCAACGAAGCTAAGCAATAAGTTTGGTAATGAGATATAAAAATGGTAAAATTTAATTTTTATGGAATTATTTTTCTTTTAGGATGAAAAATATGGAAGTGGTTATTAAAGAGGTAGATAAGCAGGGGAGGATAGTAATTCCAAAAAGTTGGAGGAAGAAATATCTCAAAAAACCAAGGATCTTGATGAAGATAAGGGGAGAAGTTATAGAGATTAGGCCAGAGAAGCCATTAGATCTAACCAAATTTTTTGATGTTATAGAAGTTGATATCAAAAGCGACCTCTCGGATTGGCATAAGGTGAGGAAGGAGTTGAGAAAGGTTGACTAGGTTCATAGACGCAAGCGTCTTCATACATGCTTTCCTAAAAACAAAGAGAAAGCTTAGGGAACATGAGTTAGCGATAAAGAAGCGGGCAAAGGAGATAATCAGGCTCGTTAACGAAGGGGAAGAGGTATTAATGTCAACTTCTCACTTCAGCGAGATAGCAAACATTCTAGAGGATAGAATGCCTTTAAAAGAGGCTCTAGAGATTGAAGAAGCAATCCTCCTGAAGGAGAACATTAAGGTGTTGAGCGTGAGCGGAGAAGATTACCTAAATTCTTTGGAGGTAGCTAAGGAATTTGATGTGGGGGTAAATGACGCCTTAGCATACATTATAATGCAGAAGCAGAAAATAAATGAGATTTACTCGTTTGATAGGGATTTTGACAGATTTCCTGGGATAAAAAGAGTTGTTTGATGCATAGTCTAAGCATTCATTCATCTGAGCTTGTTAGGGCTGGCCTGTTGGATTTTGCAGATCCTCAATTCCATACCTCGGGCTTAGAATAATCCCCCTATTTCCTTTATTAAATTCGGAGCTGTGGATCCGAATCCAAGAGGGTCTCACAGCTCGAGACAACAATCAAGAAGCGCGCGCTAGCAGGATTGCTACGCTCTTATACCTTGCTTCTGCCCTCATCGGGATTATCTCTTATAACATGTTATAATATTTCGCAACGAGGTCTATTCTTTGATAATGCTTTGACACACTCTATTTTGTTACAAAATAATCTTAGCAGCATTTAAAGGTGAGATAGGGCACATGGCGAATGGAGATTTTACGGTAACGTCGCTTATTACCAAAATAGTTTTTCAGAGCATTCCGTTAGAAATTTTATTTAAAAAGTTCTGAAGAAACAAATAAGGAAAAACTTAGAGAAGCCTTAAAATTTTCCTTGATGCCCTTGCTTTTACATGAGAAGTGATAGTGATGGCAAGGATTGTGCTAAGCACTGATGAGACGTTGACAAGCACTTATCACGATGTTCCTTTATTGGATTTTTTCGGCTGTGCTCCCTTCGACAAAGTGCCAAGCTGGGTTTTTAGAATTCTTGATTCTCAAATTCCAGACAACAACGGAATCTTAACGGTAGCACCCTATGGACTAAGGAAAATAGAAGCTGCACTGCTTGCTCAAGGATTCAAGAGGGAGGAAGTCGTAGTTGCTCACCCAAGGAAGATAGGGCAGTTCATAGATGAGAAGACAACAATAGTAGCACTTTCCGAGATGGATCCTATGGGCTTAGCTCCGGTGAGTATGATATTTACAAACGGTGGGAATTGGACAAGCTATACGAAGTTTAAGTTCTTCCAGCTAGTTGAGAAGATAAATGCCCTTAGGGAGAGAAAAGGCTACAAGTTTAAGCTCATCGTTGGAGGTCCAGGGGCGTGGCAGGTTGACTTTAGGAAGGAAGAAAGAGAAAAGCTCAAGATTGACCATATAATTATTGGGGAAGCAGATCATGTTGCCGGAGATGTCTTCAGAGACATAGAGGGTGGCAATGCTGATGAAACGATATACATTAAAAACTGCCCAAGAGCTGATGAAATTCCGACCATAGTCGCACCCTCATATAAAGGCCTTGTTGAAGTAATGCGTGGATGCGGGAGAGGATGCCGCTTCTGCGAGCCAAACTTAAGAGTGGTCCGCTACATTCCCCTTGAGAAAATTGAAGAGGAGATAAAGCTGAACGTCACGGCGGGCATAGATCATGCATGGCTCCACAGCGAGGACATCTTCCTGTACAAGGTCGATGATAAGAAGAACTTTTATCCAAATGCTGAAGCTGTGATAGAGCTCTTTGAGATGGCCGTCAAGTATACGAAAAACGTTAATCCGACTCACGGCTCGATTGCTGGAGCTTTAGCAAACCCAGGAATGATCAAGGAGATATCAAGAATTGTAGGAGCAAACAAGAGGCACTGGGTCGGAATCCAAGTGGGCCTTGAGACTGCCTCGCCGAGGCTAATCGGAATGTACATGACCAACAAGGTGAAACCCTTCTCGCCAGAGGAGTGGCCGTGGGTTGTGTTAAACGGCACTTACGTCCTCAACAAGAACTACTGGTTCCCAGCTTACACAACTATCTTAGGTCTCCCTGGAGAGACTGAGGAAGACGAGATAATGACTGCTCAGCTAATCCTCACAATGAAAAAAGAGCTTGAAAAGAAGCTTGGCAATAGGGCACACTTCACAGTAACTCCATTAGCATTTGTCCCCATGGGCTTGCTTAAAGATAAGGAATTCTTTAATGTTGAGGAGATGATAACTGAAGGCCAGTTCCTGCACCTCTATTATGCTTGGAGGCATCTCTATAGAGAAGTAGTGAAAAGTCTGCCGATGGTTATGAAGGGAAATCCGTTCCTGCTACCCCTTTATCCGCTAGCAAGATTCGGAGCACGCTTAGTTGTCGAGCACTTAAGAAAGTGGGGAATCAAGCATGGATTTAATCCAGATAAAAGGATCGAGCCCTTGGATGTTAGAATCGATGTGGATGAGCATAAGTGGCACCCAATTTCCTCACTAACTGAAGCGTATTAGAATGATAAATGCAATGTAGAGACTTCCAGTATGTAAGCAAGAGAAGAACCTTATGAAGTAAACATATAAAAGGAGCTTTCCGCTCCTTCCGAGTACTTTTGATAAAGTCCGTAGAGACAGGAAAACCCTCAAGGTGATTTAAGAGTATATAAGAGGTTTAGCGCGTGCTAAATCTCTCTCAGCTAATTCTTAAATCTCCTAACAAGTTCCCTTAGCACACCTAAGCTTTTTAGCCAAGAATCCCTTTTGACAGAAACTCTTATTTTTGAGGGATTTTGCTCTAGAAAATCAATTCTTATTATTGTAAATAATAATTAAGTGGAGATAAAGAAAATTATTTAATAATAATATTATGTAAAAAAGTGCAATTATTTTAAAAAGGCATTCAATTTTTATGGGTGGCGTAGCCAATTTATAGAATGCAATTAATCTTCTAAAAGAGCTAAAGCCACTTTTACACCATCTTTTGTAAGAGATAAGACTGCTGTGCTCTTACCGCGGTCTGTTAAATATCCTTTTTTGACTAAGCTTCTTGCTACTCGTTTGAATCCCCTTCTAACCTTATACTTACGGGCAATCTCTTTCCATTTTATTTTGCTTTCAATATTTTCTATAGAAGTATAACTATTTAATATGAATCCCTCGTTTAGCATCCTTTTGAGAACTTCAAGCTCATAGTCTTTAAGGTCCATCATTTTACAATTATGAAATTAAATTTGGCTATATTTAAATATTCTTTTAGTTTTGTAAGATAGTGAGGGTAAGGAGAAGGGTGTAAGTAGTCAGAGATTGGTTCTTTAATGGTTACTATCTGCAGTTGGTGTAGAAATATGCATAGGAAGGTTCTGGGAGAGAGGAAGTCTCTTAGCGAGGTCGTTCCTCTAGTCTTGGAGAAGCTTCCAGAGGGTGTTGTAGTAACGCCAAATGACCTGAGAAAGATGGGAGTGGCAGCTAGCTGGTCTACAATATTGAAAGCTGTGTTGCTTATCAGTAATGTACAGAAGGGGCTGGAGGAAAAGGGAATAGTTGTTGATGTTTGGAAAGAAGGTAGGGAATGGAAGATAGGAGTTAGGAAGAGATTGTATGGAATGAGCAGGGAGGAGAAATTGAAGTATTTGAGAGAACGCTTCTTTCCAGAGCCAGACGAGAAGGACTTATTGTTAGCTAGACTCCTTGAGATGGATGCCACTAGTCCCGAGAAGGGAAGGAAGCTTAAGAAGGATGAGACAATAGAGGACATGATAAAGAAGGGGTGGTTGGCTGAGGAGGAAGGGAAGTACTACTTAACTCAGCTAGGGGTGAAAGTGGCAAAGGTAACTTTGGAGATGTATCCTGAGGGATGATTTTTAACTACATTAGTCAATATTTGTAGAATTTATACTTTAATTCCTTTAGTTAAAGTTCCTCTTTTCTAATGCAAGACTGAGAATTAAAGAAGCATCTGATTAATTTGATTGAGAGAGATTATTTAATGTTTTTATCCTTAGACCGATAAAGAACTATATTATCTACTTGATGCTAGCAATACAAGACTGTATTATCATTTTCTAAGAGGTATTTTCAATCTAATTGAAGCTGAGAGAGCGAAATGCAGAATAAAACAACTTAGGTGCACAAGATGCGAGTCTTTAAGCAATCTCGTCGTAACACTTGAAAACACTCGCTTAGATATGCTTTTATCTCTTGGGCAGCAATTAAAAGAGGCTTAGCAATCAAACAATCGCCAAGATAACTAGACACAAGAACTTATCCCATCTATTCATTATACACAAAAAAGAAAAGCAGAGGAAATACTCAAAGAGCTTGTTCTATCATAATCTCTAAGAATTGGGATAGAAAAATCTGCAACTTGCTTTTTAAGGTTCAAAATTATTCCTACCCATGTGGAGAATAAAAGAATCTTCATAAGGGAAGGAGGACACAGCTAGCACCAGTAGAAGGCTTCCGAGTATTTTTTTACTTAGAAGCCACCAGACTAAGGAATTTTACCTTACATTTCTTCCTATCGTACCGCGATTTGGAAGGTGGAGAATATCGAACCAGTAAAGGTTTTATTAAATTCGGAGCTGTGGATCCGAATCCAAGAGGGTCTCACAGCTCGAGACAACAATCAAGAAGCTTGAGATGGTGCTATTCTTTATGATCGTTGCTTTGGTATTTATCGCTAAATCATTTTATGATTGTAGAAGGATCAAAAATCTAGGTCAAGAAGAAAGGGTAACTCTAACAACAGAGATAGTCGTCTTATTTCTTCTATCTTTCTGGTAAGTTCTTCAACAAAACCCTTGAAATCTTTGGGACTTCCTGTAAACCCTATTCTTCCACCTTCCAGACGGCCATGATCTGTTTTTCATCATACTCATTACTGAGCTTCTGAGCGAAATTAAGGATCTCTTATATTCGATTCGATAGATCAATAGGTGCGTGAAATCAAAGTTTCACGCACCTATATCTTATTTTTAATTCAGCATGTTACGTCTCTTTAAGCCTAAATGGGACTTCCACAACGCAAGTACAATCATAGAGCTTGCACATCTTTCCTCTGTGAGTTTTAATTAATGGAACGAGGAACTCTTTGCCTCTTTTCCTGTAAATAGCTACTATGACTCTTCCCTCTACTCTGTCCCCTGGATTCCTTCCGATCAACTTCTACACCTCGGGCTCAACAATTCCCTTTTCCACCAGTTTCTCTAGGACTTCGAGAACCTTGAAGTAAGGGATTCCAAGTTCTATACAGATGTCGGATGGATACGTCCTTTCTCTCTCACTGATAAAAGATAAAACTCTCTCGTATATCTCCTCGTCGCTAAGGTCTACGGGCTCTACTACTTCAATCTCCTCTAATTTCTCTCGAACCGCCTCTCTTATGAACTCAGCCTCGTTATTATAAAGTCCTGTCCTCTTAACTACCTCACTTATCCTCTCCCAGAGCCCTAGCGGAATGGCTACGCTCTTGTACTTTGGCTTTGTCTTCATCTGGGAGGTTAGTTCTTATAATATCTTATAATATTTTGCAATTCGTTTTTTACAAGTCTAGCCTAATCTAGATTTGTAGGATTAATAGCAACGCGCGCACCTACACTATCACGTATTTTGAAATTCCCATTTATCATAGCTAGAAGTTGCTAAGTCCTTTTCTCTCAACTCCTAAGATACTTGTACTTTGCATAATGTATGAAAGTTAAGGAGGAAGAATTCTTATTGATGGATGCAACATAGTTATGGAGAAAATCCAGGTAAATGCTTATGGAAACTGATCAAATTAGGTAAATGAAAATGACCGAAAAACGAGATCTAGCCGTAAGGATACTGCCATACGATGGCAAAGCTCCTGAAATATTTGAAGAGATTAAACAGTTTATTTTTGATTCAATTCCTTGTGAGATTGAGGTTGAACACATAGGAAGTACGGCTGTTCCGGGTCTGGGCGGAAAAGGTGTCATAGACACGCTAATAATAACAAGGAAGGAAAACATGAAGAGAATAGTTGAAATATTAGAATCTAAGGGCTTTAGATACAATCCTCAGGGAGGAAGCCCTCCAGAAAGGCTTTTTGTCTCTGGCCCATTTGAGTATCAAGGAAAAGAACTTCACATTCACATCCACATAACTTATTTTGGAAGCAAGGAACACAGAGACAAAATACTCTTCCGGGACTATCTTAGAAAACATCCTGAGGAAGCCAAAAGGTATTACGAGCTCAAAAAGCAATGGAGCATAGAAGCGGGTCCAGATGGTTCAAAATATACAGAACTCAAAACTAAGTACATAGAAGAGGTGCTGAAGAAGGCTAGAAAGGAGGAGGGGTAGCAGTGAACATCTATTTTTAGATTTCTTTAGCACCATGCTTTCATGGTTGAAGAATATGAATTTCCTTAAGGGTAATAGAAAACCTGCTTTAATACTCTTCTTCCTATCACCTGCAATAGCTGAATTGCTTTCTGGCTCAGCTCCCCCTGCAGAGTTCTTTAACCCCTTTGGATTCTTGTTAATAGTCTTCTTGTATGGAAGCGGCTGTTTAATTATGAGGGAGCTTGTGGTGAGGTGGAAGAAGTCAATCTGCTCACTTATCCTGCTAGGAGCTGCTTATGGGGTAATAGAGGAGGGAATTATGGTAAAAAGCTTCTTTGATCCGAAGTGGCCCGATTTAGGCATCCTAGGTCAGTTTGGAAGGTGGCTGGGGATTAATTGGATTTGGGCAGAGATGCTAACCATTTATCATGCCATATTTAGCGTTGCTATTCCTGTCCTGCTTGTGGAACTTGCCTTCCCCACTAGAAAAAACGATCCCTGGACGAGCAAGAAAACCTTTAATTGCCTTTTGATCATCCTAGGAGCAGTTGTTCTCTTCGGCTTCCTTTTCTTAACTCCATACAGACCTCCTCCAGCTCAATATTTTTCGTCAATTGCTCTAACAGCAGCACTGATCTACATTGCCAAGAATATGCCTGAAGACTGCGGAAGGAGGGGCGTTCAAGAGCTTAAAAGACCAGCTTTTTACTTTGTTATAGGTCTTGCTTGGAGCGTAGCTTTCTTCCTTACATTCATGGCATTACCACAAGTAGTCAAAGATCCATTCTCTGTAGCCCTGCTTGGAGCTTTGTTGTCCTTCGGAGTTGCCTCATACTTAATGAGGTTTGATTGGAGAGATTCTAACCAACAAAAGCTATCTTTAGCCGCAGGAGCTCTATCATTCCTCATATTTCTGGCTTTTCTACAAGAAATGGACAAGAACAGGCCAGATAACACGACTGGCATGTCGTTAGTAGCTATAGCAGCCATATTAGGGCTAATATTATTGAAAAGAAGGGTAGAAAAGGCTTTCATGAAAAATAAAGGAGAAGAAGTCCTTGGTTTAGATTTAGATTAAGTTAAGCCTCCTCCTCTTGCTTTATCCAGTTTCTCAAGTTAGACTTATTTCTTTCTCATCATAATGACTGCTAGAAGGGCTCCTGCCACAACCGCTAAGAGTATAGGTATGATCAGAGGGATTTCCTTGGCAGGCTGAGGTTGAGGCGTTACTCCGGGGGTTTCTGCAAGCGAAGGAATTTCAAGCTTCCAGAAGGCATTTGCTTCATTTCCAGCAGCATCTACTACTCTAGCTTTTACATATAGCGGGGAATAAGCGGCTTTCATCTGGTAGAATATGTGATCTTCTCTCGCTATCGGCTTCATTCTCTCCCATGTTTCGTTATCCTGACTGTAGAAGAATTCTACCCCTAACGCCCCCAAACCTTGGTCTTTTAGCTCATAGAACAAAGTTACAGTATCCACAACGATCTCAGGGAAAAGTTCTATGGAAGCTGGTCATTGCCCGCAATTACCTTAAAATCCGTTAAAAAGCCCAAAGCAATGGGCCCAGCAACTACTATAGAAAGGATGACCAAAACCAGGTTTCTTCTCTCCTCAAGTTCCATCGAATTTTCGACCCTTGACATGAACTCTGAAGCCTTATTATCTCTTCTCTGTTAGATACAACTCTGAGAATCACAAGAAGTGCTGTTTAGGTGTTATCTATCTGATATAGCCATTTTACAGGTTGTGATAAGTTTATCCTTCTATCTCCCTCACTGAGATCTCCTAGAATCTTCACCCAACATTATGGCGAAAGGAACGATACAGATGAGGAGTATCAAAGAACTAAACCAGAAGAGAGACCTGAATCCAAATCTGCTGACAATTAATCCCGCAAAAGAGGGTCCAAGAAAGCCTCCTAAAGCAAAGGACATGTCATAAGCTCCCATAAGAGAGCCCCTAGTGCTTCTTGGCGATAGATCAGCCAATAGAGCCATGGCTGCCGGTGCAAATGAACCAGCCCCTATTCCTATGAAAGCTGAGCCTATGGTCATAGACCTCCCAGACCTCCCGAGTCCTATGAAGAAGACTCCTATGCCCACCATGGCTAGGCCGAATAGGGACATCCTGCTTTTTCCTATTGTTTCAGAGATCCTCCCAAATATCGCATAAGATAACACGAGTATTGCAGCGAGAATCGCGAAAGTATAGCCAGCTTGATACTCCGTGAAACCTATTCCCTTCAAATAAACCGGGATGAAAGAAGCTCCTATGGCTAATATGGCGGATGCTCCAACCCAAACCAACAACAGGATGGCTGTTCTTATGTCCCTAACAGCTCCAATGAACTCTTTTAGAATATTCTTAGCCTTCATCTTTGGAATCTCTTCTTCTCTTAGAAAGAAGATCAGCAAGATCATGGATATTAAGGCCATTAGACTTGAGAGGTAAAAGGGGAAGTCCCTGCCCAACTTTCCTGAGATTATTCCAGCAATAGCAGGTCCTAGAATGTAAGAAGCAGTGACAGCAGAGTTATAAAGCCCCATTGCCTGTCCTCTCTCTCCTACAGTTGTTCTATCCACAATTGCTGCAAGTACTGGAGATATCGTCATGGCCTCAAAGACCCCAAGAGTGGCATGGGCGAAGAACAGCATTTTCCCAGAATTAGCGAGAACATATAGCAGAAATGATACGCTGGCCCCAGCAAGTCCAACGACTATTATGGGCTTTCTCTTAAATCTATCAGATAAAAAGCCCGCAGGAAAAGCTGCTAACATCTCTGCCAAAGAATTTGATGCAATGATGAATCCTAATGACTGAATAGGAACCCCTAGGTCTGTTAGCTTCCAAGGGAGGAGTAGAGCAATTTGTCCAAAGCCTAATCTTAGCACGAATGTTGCCAAGTAAAGTGCTAGGAGGCTTTCGATTCTCTGCAACTTTCTCTATCGGCAGAGGCTTTTGTTAGATAAAAATGTCAACTTTTCAGATGTGAGGTCAAATTGCTTTTTAATGTTATTAATTGGTTGAGGGCAAGAATATTGGATTCTCATAATGAGTTCTACGTCTAATTTTTCAATTTTGCCTATTGTTCGATGCTCTTATAATTCAGACCCTAAAAGAGATAAAAAGGCTTCTAGCTCCTTACACCGCTATATCGGTGTAAAGAATAAGGGGCCTGACTCTTCCTCTTTTCCTTCAAACTCAAGATGGCGCCAGTCTGCTCTTATTTCTCGCTTTCCCTTCAGCTTTGCAATGTAGTTATAGGCAGAGAGAGCTGCTATAGCTCCCATAGAGGCAGCGATCACTGCTTGCTTGTAGGGTATATCCGTGACGTCTCCTGCAGCAAAAATGCCTTCAGAAGAGGTCCTACAAGCTCTATCTACCTTTATCTCCCCCTTCTCATTGAGTTCTACAACTCCTTTTAGGAACTCAGTTTTCGTCACGTAGCCCATTTCAACGAACAGGCCATCTGCTCTTATCTCCTTCTTTTCTCCGTTAACCTCAATCAAAAGGGATTCAAATCTTTTCTCTCCTCTAACTTCAAGAATCTTTGCGTTTGGGAAGATCTCAACATTTTGGCGAGTAGTTATGCTGTTGAATAGCGAAGGATCTCCTCCAGGAGATTTGGAAGGAAAAATCCAGTAAAGCTTGCTTGTAATTTTGCTTAGCATGTCTGCTGATTCGACTCCATGCTCTCCTATGCCCACTAAGGCAGTAGTTTTATCCTTAAACAGAGGTCCATCGCATATCGTACAGTATGAGATACCTTTTCCCTTCAGTCTATCCTCACCAGGAACCCCTAGGTCTCTAGGGGTCTTGCCAAAGGCTAAGATCACTGCTAAGGATGAGAACTCCCTTCCAGAAGAAGTCTCTATCTTGTATCCCTTTTCGTTCTTCTTTAGCGACACTACTTCGTCAAATATAATTTCAGCGCCAAATGATCTTGCTTGCCTTTCTACCTTTTTGATCAAGTTGAATCCAGAAGTATTTGGTACTCCGGGGTAGTTCTGAATCTCAGAAACGAGAAGTACTTGTCCTCCCAAGTCTTTACCAATGACAAGTGTTTGTAAATTTTGTCTACTACAATATAAGGCCGCAGATAATCCAGCTATTCCAGCGCCAACGATTATGACATCTCTCATTTTTCTAGGGTACTGATCGCTGCGTCTCAATAAAGTTATTTCTTTTTATCCAAGAAGAGACTTCAATTGTTTCTTAGCCTTTATTGCTGCACCTAATGCAGTAGCATAGCAGGCCATCTCCGGAACCTTTGCGTTACCTCCAAGCAAGCTTACGGTAGATGTAAGTATTTCCGAAAATTCTTGAATTGTGGGGAGGCTCCCTATGAAGACTATCTTATCTTCAAGTCCCTCTGCCTTTGCTGCGAAGTAAGTAACTGTTCCAATAACTTGACCTACCATATTCAATAAACCTGCAGCTATATCCTCCAGTTTTGTTCCATCTCCCACATTTCCGAAGTTTGAGGCTGTTGTATCAGGAGGAAGCCTACCAATTGGACCACCTACGATGTCCATTATAGTAAGATCAACGTTTCTGGAGCTTCCCTTTCTAGCCAATTCGAAAATCCCGTTTATTGAGCTTCTGTTAAGCATAAGCCTTGAAAGGCCTATAAGAGTGCCTCCACCAACTCCTGTTCCGCCTAAATGCCTAGTTATGACGTTATTTCCCTTTCTTCTCACCGAAACTATCGCAGTTCCCGTTCCTATGCTAGAGACTACGGCCTCGCTAAGTCCTGAGAGGGTTAACCCTCCTAATCCAATGGCTTCTATTTCATCTACCTTAACGGTTTTCAGGCCTAAAAAGGATGAGCCTATCTTCCTTGATCCTCCACCGGTACAGGATATCAAGTCTATTGATGAAAGCTCGACTCCCAACTCTTCTGTGATCTTTCCTATGGCTCCAGCTGCAGAGACTAGAGGTCCACTGGCTGTTACTTGTACCGTTCCTCTGATCTCCCCGTTTTCTATGAGGATCGATTTTGTCATGGATCCTCCTATGTCAAGCCCTATTATTATCATTTCCAGACACTTCCCTTACCCTTTAAATAAATCTCTCATTCCCAAAGCAGTTCCAACAGCAGCTATTAGAGGAGGAGTTAGGAAAAGCAGGAAGGGTATTTCCGTTGCATAGGTCCAGACAAACCATATGAGTGCCGCTATCGCTGGAAGGCTTTTCTCTCCACTGGGTAAGATGAAGAACTGGCTAAAGGCCCAAACTCCTACCCCTATTATGGCACTGCCTATTATCAATGCAGCCGATGCTGCCGCAAAGAAGCTCCTCAAGTTAGGCTTTAATGCAGAGAGAATTAGGGAAATAGCCATGGAGAAAAGACAAACTGAGACAAAGATGAGTACAATGAACTTGTCAAGTCGTTCTGTACAGTATAAAGCCAGAGTTGATACAACAGGAATTAGCTGAAGTAAAGCTCCATAAAACAAGCTTTTCTTGCTCTCCATGCGAGAAAGCATGCCTAAGATATAGAAAGCTATGAAATTAGATGGAACACCTACTGTAAGGCTTAGAAGGGCATTGCCATGAATGAGCATGTCTGATATGAATATGCCAATGGCAGCTCCAGCTCCCCCAACTAAAGGTCCGAAGAGATAAGAAAAGAGCGCTGGTATCGCTACCGAAGGCCAGAACCTCACAACCCCTATTGCTGGAGCGAATATACCAAGATAGGTTAAATAGCCAATCAAGGCATAAAGGGTTCCATTTACAGCTATGTAGGCCGCCTCGTACATTCTGTTCCTCATGTAAATCCCGCGTCGTCATAAGGATGGCTCCTTTTATAATCTTTATTTACAATTCCACAATATCTCTATATATCAGTCATGATCTCTATAGATAAGATGGACCATGAGATCTAGGAGGGTGCAACAAGTAGGTGGCGGCTCTTTTATAGTTTCACTACCGAAAAGTTGGGCGAAAAAGGTTGGTTTGGAGAAAGGAAGTCTTGTAAGCATAGCGGAGGGAATTGCTGATACCTTGATAATATATCCTCCAGCAAAGAGGCCACAGCCAGAGCAAACCATAGTATTAGATCTTAATGATCCCATTAGGTCCCTAGGGGAACTTGTAGGGAGTTATCTCAGAGGATTTGATCTCATAAGGGTAAAAAGCAAGGGTAGGATAGATCCTAAGATGAGAAATGACCTAAAATCTGTGCTTGAAAAACTTCCTGGGATAGAAATAGTCGAAGAGAGTTCTTCTGAGATATCTCTTCAATGTATATTGAACCCCTCGGCAATAAGCCCAAAGAAATTGCTTGAAAGAATGTTTAAGATATCTAAGGGAATGGTTCACGACTCTATTCAGTCGATACTGGGTGCTGATAAGAAGCTAGCCCAATTGGTCATTGCTAGAGATGATGAGATAGACAGGACATACTTTCTTCTAGTAAGGAGTGTGAGAAAAGCGATACAGGAACCAGAATTTGCAGTACAGTATGGACTACATCTAATAGATTTGTTAGATTATAGGGTAGCTGGTATGCTCATCGAAGGCATCGGAGATAAGGCTGCTGATATATCAACAAGCTGGTTGAATCTTGGCGCTCCAAGAGTTGAAAGCGAAAGGAATCTAATATTAGAGGCCGCTGAGAGATTAGAAAAGCTGCAAGAGGAAACCATGATCTCCTTCCTTGAGCAGAAACCTAAGATGAGTATAGACGTCAGGAAGGTCACTTCCGAAATGAAATCTTTCTTATCTGAATTAGAGAAAAGTTCTTTCTCTAAACCCTTGGAAGAAGCAAGATTTCTACAGCATCTGGGATCCACAATGAGAGAGGTTGCCCGTTCATGTTTAGACATTCTCGATCTTCTAGTTCCAAGCTATGGCAGCGATCCTAGAGGTCAAAGTTTGAAGCTCATATGAGAGACTTGCTCCACCTCATAAGTCCCTTCCGCGATTTTCATCTTCAAAAGGGCCAAGATCTCAATGGATTGAAAGGTGATGGTTATTTCTTCTTTTCTTCTCCTACCTCAATCTCTTTCTCAGCATACACAGGGCCCTTATATCCACATTCGGGACAGACCCAAATTTCAGGGGTAAGCCAGCCGGAGAATTTACTCAGTTTTCTTATCTTTGGACTCCCACATATTGGGCAAATTTGAATTTTCTTCTTCAACGATATCACTTACCCTCCTAACACTCCGGCCAAGGAGAATTGGAAAGTTTCTGGTGGATTAAATTTACAAGGACATCCTTGCCAGATCATTGTAATAACTATTGGCTTATCTGAACTCTGATTGATCCATATAGAACCTATCTTGTACTTGTATGGAAGCTTTCCCTTTTCTTGCAGTTTTATCCAAGTTAGATTCAATATCCTAATCGTGTGATATTCTGACCAATTGTAAAGCTTTCCGAAAAATTCTCTTAGATCTAATGAAGGTGATCTAAAGTACATTGTCTTTTTTGGAGCTTCTATTTGAATTAGGGTGGTGTTGGGGAATACGTACATTTCTACTATGAGATCATTAATTAAGGTTAGATTCTCACCTCTAAATGCCTTTGACCTCTGTTTATAATGCATTGTGAGGTTAGCTTTGGTGGAATTGAAATCTTCCAGTTTAATTGGCTCAGCTTCTTTTAGAACTGAGTTTACCATTGATAGAAGTTCAGTTAGCATGCTTTCGTTCAAGATGCCGATCCTAAAGTTCTTTCCTCTTTTTGATATCAGGGCATAGTATCCTGAGCCAACTGATGTTATATTTGCCTTCATCTCAGGATCGCTGTACTCGATAAAGTTAACTGATTCTATGGCCATTGAACCTCTTAAGAAGTGAAAAATAGCATAGATACAGATAATTAGCAGCAACAACGCAAGTATTAGGAAAGTCTCCTTTTTATCTAGCCTGCTTGCTTGCAATCTCCCCATCCCTTGCCAATCAGTCCATCCAAAATAGATTATATAATGTTATTTGAAAGATGTAGCGAACCCATGGTGTTCTAAATGAAGAATGTGCTGATAACCGGTAGACCAGGCGTGGGTAAGTCCACATTGGTCTCTCAATTAATGAAGCGGGCAAAAAACATGGGACTGAAGGTTGGAGGGCTATTAACTCCTGAAATAAGGGTTAGCGGTAAAAGACTTGGGTTTAAGCTTGTGGATATAGCAACTGGAGAGGAGGGAATCTTAGCTAGAGTTGATATCAGAGGACCTATGGTTTCAAAGTATGGGGTGAATCTAGAGGACTTAAACCGGGTAGGAGCTGGAGCCATCAAAAGGGCCGTAAATGAATCCGATCTCATAATAATTGATGAAATAGGGAAGATGGAACTTTTCTCTGAGGAATTCAAGCAAGCGGTCATCGAAGCTCTTGACTCAGAGAAACCAGTTGTCGCAACAGTTGGTAGGTTTCTTAGGAATCCTTTCGTAAAGGAAATTCTAGATAGAGAGGATGTCCTTCTCTTTGAGATTACATATAAAAACAGAGATGTTATCTTAGAAGAGATCTTTAAAATAGTTTTTGAGGGAAATTGAAGTTCTTGGGGGAGTTATTGCTTGTTCATCGACGTTCACTGCCATCTCTATCTGTTAAAGGACATTAAGAGGCTGCTGGATGAAGCTGAAAAACTTGGAGTCAAGTACGTCATCACGAATTCCGAAGACCTTGAATCCTGCAAGAAGAACGCCGAACTCCTTAAGGATGATAGAGTGTACGGGGCTTTTGGCCTTCATCCCCAGTTTGCTGAAAGAAAATTGGATTTGCCCAAGATAGAAAGTTTTCTAGACCTAGACAAGGCAGTTGCCGTCGGAGAGATCGGGTTAGACTACAAATATGCTAGAAATAGTTCTGCAAAGGAGTTACAGAAGCAAGTATTCGAAAGACAGATTCAAATGGCCATAGAAAGGGATTTACCGGTAATAGTGCATTCTAGATATGCACACAAGCCCGTAATTGAGATATTAGAAACGTTAGGCGCTAAGAAAGTGGTTTTACATTGGTTTAGTGGATCAGTGGATCTGGTAGAGAGATCTTTGGAAAATGGTTGGTTTCTGAGTTTTGGACCATTTTCTCTAGGTCAAACCTATGAAAAGATGATAATAAAGGTCCCTCTCGAAAGAATTCTTTTAGAAACTGATTCTCCAGTTCCTTTTAGAGGGAGGGCTGTTGATCCCACCTGGATTCCCCTTATCGCAGAGAGAATAGCGAAAGTTAAAGGGATAAAAGCAAAGGATGTTGAGAGAGCCTCTATGGAGAACTCAAAACGCCTTTTCAAGTTAGATATGAGCTAAGATCTCAATTAATTTCTATAAAAACTTAATTATTAGCTACTAAATAAAGGCCGGTTATGACTTAAGCTTTAGGAAAAAAGAGGTTCTATGATCTGTTAGAGAGACGGAGGTAGTTTTCACCCGAGATATCTTTGTGGTAAGGAAAATTAGGGGAAGAAGCTAGAATTTATAGAATAGGTGCTAGAGGAGGATATTATGTCATTTAAGATTCTTAATGCATTTATCTTGCTTATACCGTTAAAAGTTCTTTCTGTTAAATCTGATTTGCTATCCCCTATCTTAAGTTATCAATTCTGCTTTACTTTAATCTACCTCCTCTTTCTCAGATATCTCACTAATAGTCGATCTTAGAAAGTTAAGTAGACGATTTATCCTCAAATAATTCATCTTATCGACTTTAGGAGTCTCTAAATCTAATTCTGCCATGTAGTACTTAATATTTATCGAAATAGAGATTTTTCATCACCAATTTTAACAGCATTTATAATAACTCCCACACGGTTCCTTAATACAACTGGACTAAAGAGAGATTATGCTAATAGCCCAAAGAGGAATCCTTTTTCCCTCTATAGCCAAAATTGAAAAGCCCGTAGGTAAGTGCTCTTCCCTTACAATAGTTAAACCAATTCTTGGAAGAACTTCCTTTATCACTCTCTCTACAGTCGAAATCTTTACATTTTCTAGAAATATTTCGGCTGAAGACATATGATCACCATATCCAATGTTTTTAGCATCAGATCATGATCACTCTAAAGGCTTGGCCAATTAACACAAGATCCGTTATAAATGCCGCTAGTCCTTAAGGATTCTGGCTCCCTATATTTAGTATTTAGGCATCCATCAAAGCAAATTATTTGCCCTCTAATCTCCCTATTCTCCTCTCAAGATCCTCTAATCTAGATAAAATCTCCTTTAAGGCCTCTTCTTTCAAAATTTCCCTTTTAGGTTCAAAGTTATAGCTTTCGCCCAGATCAAGGGTTAAAATAGAGCTATTGGTGAGATATGGGTCCTTTCTGAGTATATTCCTCAAATTTTCTATGGCTTTAGTGTCTCCATGATGAAGTATAATGGTTTCCGGTCTTACTGAGCGAGCATATAGTCTGAGATCATTTGCAGCTCCGTGACCGCTAAATCCTTCTATCAGATCTACATCGCACTTGATCTCGACTTCTTCCTTGATCCAATCAAAGCTCTCGGTTGGTACATAGAGCTTCACTTTCCTTTCTCCTTTTGAAAGCTTATCACCAACGGTTCCCTCTCCTTGGTGGCCTACCAGTATAACTTTGTTCTTCTCATCATCAGCCAGTTCCTTGAGGTAGTAGGGAGACCACCCTCCCTCAAGCATCCCGCTCGGCGCAAGTATAATGCAGGGTTCCTTGATCTTAACTATCTTCCTCCTCGTCTTCATGTCACTTATTGGCTCTATTCCATCTACGAAAGGATTTGACCTAGTCAGGCAGACCTCTCTTATCAAAGAATCGCTTAAGTAGGAGGTAAATCTCCAGTAAAACCATGTTGCATCCTTAAGAAGGCCATCATAGTACACCTTACAACCTAGATTGGCCTTTCTGAGCATTCTCATGATCTTTTGGCCTCTTCCTACAGAGAAAGATGGAATCAAAACTTTTCCACCTTTCTTAATGGTCTCAGTTATCGAAGATAGCAACTTCCTTTTTGCCTCCTTGAGACTTGGATGTTGGAGAAGGAGGCCGTAGGTCGATTCTAAAAGCAAAATATCTGTTCCTTCTACCGCTTCTGGAGGATTAAGGTGTTCTGCTCTTCCTTTGGCTCCTAGGTTTCCAGTATAGACCAGTTTTCTTCCATGCAGAGTTATGGCAACTATACAGCTACCAAGAATGTGGCCAGCCTCATAAAACTCGATTTCGACATCTCTTACCTTAAAATTCCTGTGCAGATTAATTGTTTTGACGGAAGCTAGTGTTCTAGATATGTCTTTGTGTTGATAAAGCTCTTCCATTCCTAATTCATGCCACTGTCTTAATGCTAGAGTGTAGGAGTCTGGAAGCAAGATCGACGCCAATGCTAAAGTTGGGGGCGTAGCAAAAATTCCTATGAAGTTGTCAGACACTAGATTCTTTGAGAAAAGGAGTGGGGTTGCTCCAATATGATCAATGTGAGCATGAGACCATATTACTGCGTCTATAGGAGGCAAATCATCGAAAATAGGGTATTCCGTTGGTTTTGTGCTTTTTAAACCGCAATCAAGAAGAATAGAGGTTTCATCGGTACGAAGCAGAATACAGGACCTTCCTACTTCCTTTGCTCCTCCTAAGAATCTTAGTTCCATACTATAGATGGGATATCTCCTTTCAAATAATGTATTACTTCATCGGATTTTTGTAAAAGATAGACATGAAATAAAAGTCCTTTTGTCGCCTTAATCCCTAAATAATCAATGCTAAGAGGCATAATGCCTTCTTATTTGGCCAGGCGGGGAGCTTACAAACTTGCTGTCAGTTGCATCCAAATTAAAGTGATTTTTACTTCTAAAGGAAATTCTGGCATTCTTGCCATTCTCTTGTGGATATGAAGAAAAGATAGGGGAAAGAGAGAAGATTAAATGAATTGATTCGGTATAAAATCCTTTTTAATTCGTCTTAACAAGGTGGGAACCTCAATATTTTCATTAACTCTAACCATTATTAGACATTGGTAGCACATCAAATGCACTCGTCCATTCCTTCAGCTTATGAAGCTGAATCGCTTGAAGAGCTTGAAAGCTTTGTTTCTGAGGTTATTGAGAGAACATCTGATTATATTTGGATCAGAAAGGATGATAAGTTGCTTATCCTTAGGCCAAATGCTGTCCACTTCTTAAATAACACTGCTGCCGAGATCTTAGATCTCCTTTATTCGGGTACTCCAGTCAGAGAAGTTGTCAAGGAGATAGCTGATAAGTATGCTGTTAAGGAAGAGATTGTAACTAGGGATATTAGAAATCTTCTTAGAACGCTTCTTTCCATCTTAAAGAGGCAATATAGTCCGATTGCAACACCAAATCTTAGGAAAACAAGTTTTGGAGAGCATAAAATAGTGTATCCGGTCCTCTCTGAAATAGCTTTGACTTACAGATGTCAGAATAGGTGCGTATTCTGCTATGCGAACTCTCCTAGAAAAACAAAAGAGCTTAGCACTAAGCAATTCAAGAAAATAATCTGGAAAATCTTTTATGAAGCAAAGTGTCCGACCTTAAGTTTTACTGGAGGAGAACCGACTCTTAGAGAGGATTTGCCCGAGTTGATAGAGTATGCCAAATCTCTAGGTGAGAATAAAAGGAGAATGAGGGTAAACCTAATCACAAATGGCATTAGGTGCGCTAAAGAAGATTATGTCCATAGGTTGGCGAAGGCAGGTCTAGATTCAGCTCAAGTAAGCCTAGAGGCTGGATCTCCAGAAATCCATGATGCTATTACCGGAAACAAGGGATCATTCAGTAAGACGGTAAAAGGTGTGAAGAACTTTAGGGAAGCTGGAATCCATGTACACACAAACACAACAATCTGCTCTTTAAACAAGGATCATATTAAGGAACTGATAGATTTCTTAGTAGATGAGCTAAAGAGTGAATATTTCAGTGCAAACATGGTTATAAGGACAGGAACTGCTCTTAAGAACGATGTAGGTTTAACGTATACGGAGATGGCAAAGTTGCTGCCCGAGATAATAAGTTACTCGAATGAAAGAGGCATAAAGTTCGTTTGGTATTCCCCTATCCCTTATTGCATATTCAATCCTGTTGCATATGGCCTCGGATCCAAGTCTTGTGCAGCTTGTCATGGTCTTCTTTCGATTTCTCCAGAAGGCGAAGTTCTTCCATGCAGTTCATTCTCTAAGGGCGTAGGAAACATGTTAGAGCAGACATTTGAGGAGATCTGGTTCGGCAGAGTGGCGAAATATTGGAGAGAAAAGAGGTTTGTTCCACCTCCGTGCAAGAAGTGCAAATTGGTCAACATTTGTTCTGGGGCGTGCCCTCTATACTGGGATTCAGCTGAGAGCTTCGAAGAAATTAGCGGGAAGAATTCGCCTTTCAGCTATCTTGTTTGGAGGTTAAAGAGGAGGATTTTCGGTAAGGTGTTTGGCGTTGGCAAGTAAAGGCGTTCTTGTGATCTCTGTGAAAGCACTTGACAGTAAATTAGCTGGCTTATCTCTTAAAGTCAGGGAATGCGCTAGAAGGTTGGAGTCCTTAGAATATAAGGTTAGAAAAAAGTATGATCTGCTACTAAAGTACTTAGAACAGTTAGAAGAGAAGTGGGCTACTAAGCTTATCAGTAAAATGAGTGAAGGATGTGGAAGATTATGCGACGATATTGAGTACAGGATTGAGATGGAGAAAAGGGTGATAGAAGATAAAATAAAGGCGATTAAGGAAGAGTTGATTAAATTAGAAAGAGAGGCCGATAAAATTCACAAGAAACTGAAGAAGGAAGCTGAGAAGATGAAGAAAGCAAATCCTAAACTGAATGAAAAGGAAGAAAAGCTCAAAGCTAAGAGAAGAAAACTGTCATTGAGAAGGGGAGAGCTTCTCGTTAGAAAAGCTCAGCTATCTAAGGGGATTATCAGACGGATTCTCAATAGAAGGCTAATTAGTGAGATGGATAGAGAGATACAAGTCCTTGATAGAGAAATAGATTGTATCGACTTTGAAATATTTAAAGTAAGGATGAAATGGCAGAATTTGAAGAAAAAATGGGAAAAGGATAAAAAAGAGGCAGAAAAGGCCTGGGCAGAAGTTTTCGTCAGAATGGCTGAGTTAAAACAAGAATTGATCTTTTATGAGGAAAATCTGGATAAATTAGCTAAGGAGGAAGGCGTTAAAAGGTTTATATGGGATTTAGCCAACGGATATGCTGATCCTAGTAACTACACTGATCCTGTGACATCAGAATGCCATAGAGAGGTCAGCAACGTTATGGAGGAAAAGAAAAAGCTGGAGGAGATCATAAAAAACCTTGCTTTCTCAAGGAAAATTCTTCTAGGTTTTGACAGAGGGATAAAGAGGTTCAGAAAGCCTCTTGATGCGTTACATGATGAAGAAAGCAGGTTTTCACAGCTACCTAAGTTAAGGATAGAATATCCTGGGATACTAGATTCCACATCTACGGCTTTAGATAGGCTGCTGATTGCCATCGAAGAATCTGAAGGAGACCCAGAGCAGGCTGCTGGAGCCATTAGACCTTTGTTTGAGGATGAAGGCCCATTTAGCAATGATCGCCTGAAAAGCTTCTTTGACGAGATCGGAAAAAATGTAAAGGAAGCTGTTGACAGCCAGTGGGGGAGATGATATGAAAAGGTCTTTTTGGTTGGTTTTTGTTTTCCTTGCCCTTATCCTTATCTCAGGGCTTGCGTATCAAGTCTCTTGTCAAGAAGTAACGATTGAGAAGGTGGTTATATGGGTTGTATTGAAATCTGATGGCACTATGGAAGTGGAGTACAACCTTACGTTCCTGGAGCATAATTCCAGGGACAGAATTAGAAAGCTAGGTCCTTTCGAGGAGGGTCATAATATAAAGAGCGCTTTCATAATTCATGATTCAGAAATTCGTGAAGTAGAGCTTTCTAGGGTCGATGAAGGGCTATATTCCGTGTTATTTGGATTCACGACCGCACCTGGAGAGCAGTATACTGTAAGCATTAGGTATAGCGTAGACAAACCTGTGATAATAGAACAAGAGATGTTCGATAAGCCGTACTCGATATTCGCTTGGGCCCCTTTCCAGTGGAGTTTACCCATAGAAAATGAAACTGTCATGATAGTGATGCCGGTCGAGCTTTCTCCGGAGATAACAAAGCCTGAACAGATAACTCAAGGACTTATAGATAGTTTGGGGATAGGCTATGGAGACCTCACCGATTACCGTTGGTCCTTCTATCCAACGGTGGATGAAACTACTGGAAAGAGCTGGCTCTCAATCTACATATCTAAGACAAATCTCGAGCCATACTATCACTTTATCGTGGAACTGTACATTCCCAGCAAGTATTTCACATTAGGTCCTTCCCCAACTTTTCCGCCTCCTGCATCCCCAATAGCGGCACCTCCTGGTCCACTAGCCTCATATGGATGGGCCATAATCGCAGTAGCAACTATCATGATGTTTGGATCATTTATCATGTACCTAAGCAAGAGGGAGAGGAGGCGAAGGGTTCCGAGGTACGAAGCACCTGAGATAGAGATAGAAACATTTGAGATCCCAGAAAAAGTGCCAGAACTAGATCCTCCAGAGGCTGCTATGCTTGTATCTTCAGCTGATAAAGTTATAGCTCTCATAGCTCTCGGACTAATGGAGAAAGGTATAGTACAGATGACCTCTCTTAAGCCACCGAAGTATTCAGTAAATTATCAGAGTTTAGAGAAAAAGAAGGAAGAGTTGAAGAGATATGAGTTAAAGTTCATAGATGCGATTAAGGACGATGGTTCTATTAATGAGGAGGAACTTCGTTCGATTTTGAGGGAAGTAGCATACAGCCTGAACGAGAAAGCATGGGATGCGGACATAAAGGAGACGAGAAATAAGTACAAAGAGCTAGTAGATGAAAAGTGGAAAGAACTTGAAGAGCGAAGAAGAATTCAGGAAAGAGTTGATTACTGGAACAACAACTGGCCTTGGCTCATAATCCACACGCACTCTCATCAAAGGGTGAGGCGCGTTTTTACTCCAACGAGCCCTGGGGAGAAAGTTAGGATAAGGCCCACTCCTACGACTAGAACTTTCCCTGTAGTGACACCCATTGAAAGAGGTGCAAGAACTATTGTTGTAAGGGTAGAGGACTTCGCTAACAGGGTCGTTAACACAATAGAGTCGATAAGCAAGGATGTCGTTGAGGGCATAGAGAAGGTAGCAGATAGAACGGTTGAGTCTATAGAAAGGACCGGATCTAAAGAAGCTTGCTATTCAGCATGTGTTGAACACGATGCATGCCATTCAGCATGTGTTCACGACGCATGTCATAGCGCATGCGTTCATGATGCTTGCCATTCAGCATGTCATAGCGCTTGCCATTCAGCATGTCATAGCGCCTGCCATTCAGCATGTGTCTCTGGCTTCTGAAGTAGTTATTACGTTGGTTACCAAACATCTCAAAGCTTAAGTGCAATTGTCTCCCTTGGAGTAGCAGAAACTTTGATTTTTTGTCCCACTTTGACAGGTATGTCTGGATCTGTCTCTATTATGAAGGTTCCACCTTCTCCAGTAGCTTGGATCCTTTGGGCATCTCCCAAATAAGAGATGTGATACACCTCACATTCAAAGCTATTCCCATCGGGAATCTCTCCAACGACAAAATTTTCAGGTCTGATGAGAACTAAAACCTTGTCGCCTGGTTGGGGAGGATTTGTTGGATCGGATGGCCTTGTCTTGAGCTTCTTATTGGAGCCGCTTACCTCTACAATTAGGAAGCCGTTCTCCTCGCTAACAACCTCTCCTTTAAAGAAAGTGCCTTGACCTATGAACCTTGCCACGAACTCATTCTTAGGATTCTCATATATCTCCCTTGGCGTGCCTATCTGCATTATCCTTCCTCTATTCATGATGGCTATCCTATCCGATATGCTCATAGCTTCCTCTTGGTCATGAGTTACGTAGATCGTGGTTACGCCTAACTCCCTCTGAAGCTTCTTCAGTTCTGCTCTCATCTCGAGTCTGAGCTTTGCATCAAGGTTGCTTAATGGTTCGTCGAACAGCAAAACTTTTGGGTTTATCACTATTGCCCTTGCCAAAGCAACCCTCTGTTGCTGCCCTCCTGATAGTTGGTGAGGTGTCCTGTTCTCAAGTCCTTCAAGTTTTACTAGTTTGAGGACTTCTCGCACCCTTTTTAGGATTTCATCCTTCTTATAACCCTTTATTTTCAGACCATAGGCAATGTTATCGAACACGTTCATATGCGGCCACAAGGCGTAGTTCTGGAACACCATACCTGCATCTCTCTTATGTGGAGGTACTTCTGTTACGTCCTCGTCATCGAAGTAAATTCTACCCTCATCAGGCAGTTCAAGCCCAGCAATGCACCTTAGAAAAGTTGTCTTCCCGCACCCTGATGGACCAAGCAAGGTAAAGAATTCTCCGTCTTTTATCTCTAAAGTTGCCTTATCTACAGCGACCACTTTGCCAAACCTCTTAGTAAGGTTCTCTGTTCTAATTCTAACCAATCTTTCCCCTCCCTTTATTTAGTCAGGTATAAACAAGAAAAGATCATGAAAATAAGTTTGATCTTCATGAGTTGTTGAGATTGCGAAAAGCGATTCATCCTCAAACACCCAATAGTGGAGTAGCTCTCCTCCTCAGAAGCAAGTTTGCTGTAACTATGAAGACGAATTGAAGGCTCATTAACATAAAGCCCATTGCTGCTGGTCTGAATAACCCCCCTGCCAGACCATGGAACAACATATCGTACATCTTCCAAGTCATTGGGGCATCTTGGTGATTAGCATCGCCTACAACTATCCCTGTACTCACCTCTGACATTGAGTAGATGAAGGAGAGCATTCCTCCTGCTAAGACATTTAGGAGAATTAAAGGAAGGATTATTGTGAAGAACGTCCTCGTTTTACTAGCACCAACCGTCCAAGCAACTTCGTCAAGAGTTTTGTCCGTTTGTTCTAGCCCTGAGAAAACAGATCTAACAGTAAAGGGTATCTTCCTAATAGTATAGGCAGCAATTAAAAGGGGTGCTCCGCTTATCGTTGGGCTCAACGGTGTCCCAAGATAGGTTAGAAAGAGACCCGTAGCAACAGCTATCCCAGGCACAGCTATAGGTAATGTTGCCAGAAGATCGAGAACTTCCATACCTGGAACATCTCTTTTCCTAGAAACCAGATAGGCAGCACTAACCCCTAAGAGGATCATGAAGAGCGTAGCGATGCCCGAATAAACCAAGCTGTTCATGATGCTTCGAGTGGTGTCAGGATCGGAGAGTATGGCCTTGAAGTTGTCTAATGTGAAATCTGATGGCAAGATTGTTGTTCCCCACCTATTAGCGAAAGCAAGCAAAGTCACTCCAAGATGCGGAAGTGTGGCGAAGAACAGAGTTCCAAGTATAAAGAAGTATATTAATGCAGTAGCCTTCCAGGAAAGAGTTCTTCTTCTTGGTCTCCAAATCCCTCCCTTGCCCAACATAGCGTAGCGTTTAAGGCTAACGTACTTTCTTACAGCTATGAAAACGGTAGCAGACATTAAAAGGAGAATCATTGCTAGAGTTGTAGCCTCCTGCGATATCAGGCCAGCTGGAGTGAAAATTCTGTTGAATATCTGAAAGGTAAGGACTTTCTCGGCAGTAGTTCCCTTAAACACAATAGGAGTTCCTAGATCTTCAAGGGAGAGAATGAACACTAAAAGTGCACCAGCCTCAACTCCAGGAGTTGAGAGAGGAAAAGTAATTGTTCTAAAGAGCTTAAAACCAGAAGCCCCCATGTTCATTGCTTGTTCTTCTAGAGAAGGATCTATGCTTATTAGTGCGGTATAAGCATTCAACATGACAATAGGATAAAATAGCAGGGTCTGAACAAAAATTACTGCTGGAAGACCAGTTATCTCGACCTTAAAGGGGATTATCCCTAGGATATCATGAAATAGAACGTTTAACACTCCGTCAGCCACAATCATCTTCTTTAGGCCGATAGCTCCTACAAATGGCGTTGAAAGGAGCGGTATCAGTGATACTATCCTTAGAGCTTCAGAGCCAGGAAATTTATACTTTGCAAATAAGAAAGCTAGGATGAAGCCCAGTATTGTTGTAAAGATTGTTGTCATTGTAGCTACAATAACAGAATTGAGAATTACTCCGAAATCCCATCCCCTAATAAGTAAAATCTTAACCATCTTTCCTGTTGGATCTGAGTAGCTTATCACATCAATTAGCTTTCCCCTAATCCCTTCTAAGGTTATAAAAGGGAAATCTGAAGTTATATGAATCCTTAATGGGAAGTAATATTGATCGCTTAAGACAGACTTTATCCAGTGTAATGAAAAACCTCCACCAGCATAAAAGGACCTAGCTATTACCATGAAAAGAGGAAGCAGCAGGAAGGCGGTGAACGAAACAAGTACAAGGAATAGTTGTGACCAAGAGAACAGATCCATTTCCCAGCATATCTTCCGGAGAATCTTCCTAAGTTGTGTTAGTGGAGATTCTCTAGGATGGAGCACCTTTGGCACCGAAGTGAATTGTGTGCCGGTTATATAAATATAGATTTAAGGATTAATTTTTCAGTTACTTCTGGATAAAAGTAGGTTAGGAGGCTAAAGAAAACCTCCTTTTGTTTTAATGTAATGAGCATGCTCATTATTGCAGCAAAAAGAAAGGGATGAAGCGGTCTATCACGGGTCAGGAATTTCGTTGAAAAGTTCCTCATATCTTTGAACGGCTTTTTCTCTCCATATCGATTGCATCTTAGACGCAAAGGCTGGGTTCTTCTTTAACTCATCATTTATCTGGATTGCATATTCTAATGTAAATGTGTAGGTTTTTCCTTCTTCTGTCCAAGTTAGTGGCTTTCCAAGCTCGTATCTATAGTGTTCAAATTCCTCTTGTGTTATCTTATTTGCACTTAAAGCATCTACAAGCTTTTTCCATGTTCTAACTAGCTCTTCATGAGTATCACAAAGGACCGCATCGAGATAGTAGGCTATTGAGAAGTAGACTGAACCAGCAAGGCTTTCATTGAAGTGTATGACTTGCAGAGCAACTGTCTGGTTATATCTAGTGTATAAATCGACCCTTTCCCTTCCCTTCGGAGTCTTAAATGCGTCTTCTCTAACTGGCATTCTGTTTATTCGCTCGTCAAGCCAAAGCACTGCCTGACCTTCAGCAGATAGGACCCACCTTATGAATGCTTGAGCTGCCTCGGGATGCTCTGATGTGGTGAGAAGGGCTATAGGATCTCCATTTACTATGGTCCCCGGTGGCATAACATAGACGAAGTCAGGGGATTGAAGTTGAAGTTCGTACCCATAAAAGTCTATCATAATTCCGATCGGCACTTCACCTGTCTGAACTGCCCATTGAGCCTCAACGGACCCTCCATAAGGTCTTCCATTTGCAGCAAGACCAGTTATTATCACCCATCCTTGTTCCCAACCCTCTTTTTGAAGTATGATCTGATATATTCTGCTATGCGATGTTGATGTGGTAGATCTAGCATATGATAGAGCTGGCATGGGAAGCATTTTTCCATATTCGGGGCTAGCTAAATCTTCCCAAGTTTGAGGCTTTGGAAGACCTCGCTCCTTAAGCATCTTCTTATTATAAGTGAATCCGAAGGACGATATCGCTGCTGCCACCCACATTGGTTTTCCGTTCATGAAATACTTCATCTCAGCACCAGAGATGTCATCAGGTATGTTATTTATCTCTGCTAACAGTTGTGGATCTGTTAGAGGCTCAACAAATCCCTTCTCTACTAAATCATTAAACAGAGTTGGGCCTCCTCCCCAAGCTATGTCTGGCTTCTCTTTTTGAATTACATCAGGCCAAAGGGCAAAGTTAGGGCTATAAAAGCGTAAATCAACTATATTGTATTGTTTTGCCAAATCTGAATTGAGGAAATTCTCCTTAGTAATCTTCCAGATCGTGCTGGCATGTCTTGTAATTATCTTGAGCACAATGCCCTCGGTCGGTGCTACCGTTGGTGAGGTAGTAGGTCCCGGGCCTCTCTTGCCCATCAAGAAGAATCCAGCTCCTACCACAATTACTAGTATAAGTAGAATGCCACCTACTATTTTTTTATCCAAATTTCTCACCTATTCTTACTCCTTCAAACAAATGTGTAAGCAGGAGCTCTTAAAAAGATTTTGAATAAAAAAGAGAGGGGGAAGGGATCACTTCCTTCTCAAAACGATGACTGCAACTATGATTATTATGATTATTACGATTATAGCTATCAGCATGGGCAAGCTAATTGCTGGTCCCTCTACCGTTGTTCCCCAAATAAACGCGTTTATTATGAAGGTCATGCCTTGCAATGATTCTCCGTGATACTCTGGAGTGCCTATGAACCTGTCTCCAAGCAATGACTCTCCTGTAACTATTACCTTGCCCTTTGGCTTAAACGTGCCCAGGCTTATTATCTCAGCCGCGGCCTCAACGAATTGTCCGGTTTCACCTACGCTGTGTGCCTTTGGATCAACACCGTCATGGCTGACGACAGTACCATCAGGGCTAGATCTGTATAGCCAGACCACGTTTGGACCTTCTACCTCACTGAATGGGACATACTGACCGTTCTTGAAACCGATTACGAATGTTGGTCCATGGAACATTACAACGGGAGCTTCCTTCGTTATTTCTGCTGCAAAACCTGCTGTATTTGCCTCGTAGCTCTTTACTCTGTATGCAGCACCTATGTTACAAGTTGGATCCTCTAAAGAGGCATATTCAAGCCTTAAGCTTGAACCTATAGCCTCAAGAATCCTATTTGGCTCACCTGCTTTAAAGGAAATGTCATCCGGATTTAGATATGGTTCTGTATAGTCACTATCCGCTCCAACCCAAATGAACTTGCCGCCTTCTAGGAACCAATTCTTTATCGCTTCTATCTCGGCATCTGAGAAAACACTTTTGTAATCATAAAGCTTCCCTATGATAAGGGCATCAACACCTTTCAAGACCTCCGGAGTGATTTCAGTGATCTCCTTTATCTGAAAACCTGCAGCTGTTAGGTTCCCTTCTAGCCAACGTAGGTTTTTCTGGCCCCACTCAGTCTCAAGGTCTTTGACCCTACCTGGAGTGATATCTATCCCAACCACTTTTTGATCCTGTGCACTTATGCCGAATACGATGATGGGTGCTATTAACGCGGCAATTAAAAACAGAGCAATGCTCCTCTTCATTTTTATCACTTGAGATGATTTCTAGGCGCATTATTATTAAAATTTACGAGGTTGAAAACTTCTCGCGGGTTTTTTATAGAACTTCGATCGGTTGCTATCTTCTCCTCACCCATGCTATTACAATGATCAGAATGATCAAGGTGAATGCTAAAACAATAATGAGTCTCTGCATCCCAAACATTGGCTGTGCTTCCTCTTCTCTAACTTTTTCTGGAAAGAATTGGATCTCTCCTCGCTTAAGACCGACCATTCCTTCAACATCTTTTGCTTCTATGATATAATAGACTATAGAAACGTTCTTTGGAACCTGAAAGCACCCGGTAAATAGAGTTTCATTAAGCCTAAGTAGTTGAACTTGGTTCCAAGTCTTGTTATCACTGCTATACTTTAGTGTTACGTTCTTAACTCCCAGAACTTCATCTTTAGCGGTAATGTTTACCCAGATCACATTGGCATTTGCCCCGTAAATGATGCTTTTAGCTAACTCAACATAGTATGGTGGGTCCGCATCCTTCTTTGACCACAACTTTACTAGCTTCTCTTGTTTAGGTTCAACTTCGACTTTAAGTGTGACTAAATATTTTCCATCCCTTGTCCTGTTAACCCGGTTAATTATTGCTCCTTCTACCTCTAGGAAATCAGCAGTGGCAAGCTTCACCCTAAACGTTCCAGATATATTCATTGGCAGGCCATTATACAAGTATGCCGAGAAACCTTTTGCTTTCCCGTCGTTTGCCTGGAAGACCAGTATATTAAACTCTTCAAGATATATCGGTTCATAAAGGCTCTTTAGCCATTTAATTTCAGCCGAGGGAGTTATATTAAAGATCCTGAAACCAGGTAACGCTCTCCCAACCCCATGCCCATATGAATTTGGATTCGTTATAAGCAGAATGGGTTCTTCAAACACATAGCTTTCATGCATATGTCCAGATAGAACCATTGTTACGTTGTGCCTAACTAGAATATCCACTATCTTTTCTACGGTAACTTCGGTGGTGTTCCATATAGTAAAAAGGGGATGATGGATTAGTAATATCTTTACAGGTTTTTCTGAAGCTGATTCGAGATCCTCAGCAAGCCAATCTAGTTGATCTTTCGTTATGTTCCCGCTAAGAGATCCCGGTCCTGTATCCAGGCACATTATGTGAACTGGGCCGACGTTTAAGCTAGTGTTGGAGGGAGCTAGATACTTGGTGAAGAAATCTCCTTTTATGCTATGATCGTGATTTCCAGGAATCAAGATTATTGGGCTCTGGAGGTTCATAAGCTCGTGATAGACTCCAATAAATAGGCTTTCTGGCGGGTTATTACAAACATCTCCTGTAAGTATTGCAAAATCCGGAGAAAAGAAATTTATGGTCCATATATGCTTTCTAAATCTTGCTGCAAGATGTAGTTGGCCCTTTCTATTGTCATAATGGGTATCTGAGATCCAAAACACCGTTAGTGGCAGTTTCCAATCCTCCTTAACTGAAACGCAATTAGGTTCCTTCATTATCACATTTTCTGCCTCTAGGATGAGAGAATATAGTCCAGGTTCAATTTCTCCTGCATGAAGAGTGAGATACGTTAGGTTTTCGGAGATATTATATGATATGTTTTCCACGACTAGTTCATAGGTGCTTAACTCGTTCTCGATTTGAGCCCTTATCTCACTAAATTTTCCAGCTACAACTACTTCAAATGATGAATCTGGTTCTATAAATGCCGGAAAACCTATTCTCGGTAGAAGAATTCTGTTTACGGGTTGAGCATTCTTATTTATTCCAATCAATCCGAGAGGTGAAAGAAGAAGAAAAAATAAGAGAAGGAGGTACTTTTTCTGCATCTTTACCTCCTCTTGAACAAAATAGCAGCTATAATAACGACAATTCCGACTACGGCTAGAGCTAAGTAAGATGCAGGTATTCCTTCTCTTGACGGCTTTGTGGGTGCAGGTGTAGGTGTGGCAGTTTCAGTAGGTTTTAAAGAAGGAATCTCTATGGTCCCATAAGTCTCAGCTTTGTTTCCCGCTACATCCTCAACCAATGCCTTATAATACATCGTTCCAGCAGTTGCTTTAAATCTATACAGAGGATATCCTGCCTCAAACTCAGGCTTAATCTCCGTCCATGTCTTGTTATTTGAAGAATAAAAGAGTCTGACCTCTTTAACTCCTAATCCTTCATCTACAGCCTCGTACCAGAGAGTTATTATCTCATCTTTCAACTCTGGCTCTATAACTATGCTAGGAGCTCTTGTATCCTTCTCAACGTATATTTTAACGAGTAGTTCCTCGCCTGGAGATACTGAAACCCCTAATTCGTATATTCCCTTGCCTTTGTGACTATAAGAACGTAAGATCTCAGCGTTTTCGATACTAGGGCTCTCCCGGTACTTCGATAAGACTACTGGAAGGATCAGGTTTACTTCGCTGGTCCCCTTATTAGTCGCAATCACAGAGACTCCTGTCGTCGATCCATCATAGCTCTGCAAGTACTTTACAGACAACGTTGCTATGGACGGAGCTGGATTTATGAAATTAACACTTCCATCAGCCCATATTGTCATTGGTCTATAATGACCATAATCATCCACGTCATCGTATTGCCCCGCATTGCTTACGATGCTCAAAGCTGGTACTTGGGGAGGTCTTGTGATGTTATCGACGTGCCAGTGACCCATTAGTACAAGACTAAACTTGTAGCTCTTCAGCCAGTTAGTTATGTTGGGAACTATGCTTACAAAACCCTTTTCCTTGTGGAAGTATCCCAGTTCCTCTGCGTGATATGGATAGTGTATCATTAGGACTTTAACCGGCACATCTTTGTACAGTTTAATCCTCTTATCGAGCCAAGAGATCTGTTCTGGCTGAACTCTTCCAGTATCGGCATCTAAAAGGAAGAAACTGTAGTTTCCAAACTTAACAACCCCATAAAGGGGACCAAAGTACTTCTCCCAGAAGTAAGATCCCTTCTCAACTGCAGTATTATCGTTGTTACCCTGTACCACTATTAGAGGAACCCTTAACCTGACTAGGTCTTGATACATGCTCTTGAATGGATCTTCTTCATCTGCTTTCACAATTCCATCGATAAGATCTCCTGTATGAACCATTATATCAGGTCTTAGACCGTTTACTAGAGCGATGAGTTGTCTGAACAGTTCTTGATTCTTTAGAAGTTTTGCCTTCCTCCTTACTCCATAATGAGTGTCTGTTATGTGGATTACATTCAATTTTTCTGGATATTTTTGACCAAAGACGTACACTGCGTTAGGTTCTGTCAATTCAATACTCCAGCTCTTGACAGTTAGATTGAAAAGACCTTCTGGGATCCCTTCTGGCACTTTCACAGTTATCTTAAGCACTCCTTCCCCAACATCCTCGGTAGCAGCGACTTCCAAGGCATACTCATAGCCTTCTGTGAAAAGCGATCTGAGGTATACGCTTGGCTCAGAACCGATAAGTTCCTTTTTCGCGTAGATATCCATTTCCCCATTATAGATCACAAATGCAGGAGTTCCTAAGCGAGGATATAAGATGCCGTTTAAGGGATCTGTATGATAATCTGGGAATGGTAAGACCGAGTCTGGCGTTGCACTTATCGCAGTTCCTACTATGGGAATCGATAAAGTTAGCAGAATTGAAATTATAGAGATTAAGGCGACAATCTTCGAAATTCGAATCTCTATCATACCTAACCCTATGAGTGTCAGGTCCGTTTCCTTAATATTTATAGGTTGTTTTTAAGATTTCAACAGCCCAAGCTTTCTCAACTGGGAGAGAGTCCTCTCCCTTAGCTTTGAGACTGCCTCAAAATCAACCAGCACTTTTCCTTTTTCAAGCATCTTAACATACGCTGGCTTCATCTTAATCCCGCACCTATTGCAAACTGGAGCCTGCTCGCCCTTTGGTGTGATTGAATAGGTTAAACACTCAGGACACCTGAAGAGATCCTTACTTCCAGAACATATACCTCTCTTAGCAATAGGATTACCCTCAACTTCAACGACATCCATTCCGAAATCTATGGGATCGGCCCCAGTTATTCTTGTACCAACTCCAAAAGCATCAGCACCGGCTTTTGCATATCTTAGGACACTGTACTCATCTAGACCTCCAGACAGGAATATTTTGACGTTCTTATAGCCTCTCAGATCAAGTTCCCACCTTACCTCCCTTATTATCTCCTCCATATCCCCCCTTCTTGATTTGGGAGTGTCCAGTCTAACACCTGCTAGCTTTCCCTTTAGGGCCTCTGCTGCCATTATAGCTTCAGTTTTTTCGTCGTAGAAGGTATCCACTAAGGCTATTCTTGGAACTTCTTCTGGCATGGCCTCATCGAAGGCTTTCCAAGCAGTAACCTGATCACCAGCTATTACCATTAGTGCATGGGGCATAGTCCCAACAGGTGTGAATCCTAATTCTTTAACCAAGATCCCTGAACAGCCATCGCATCCTCCAACTATGCTAGCCCTTTCTATCGCCAAGGAAATTGCAGGGTGGTTTCTTCTTATCCCAAAATTGATTACTGGTTTTCCACCTGCCGCGATCTTTACATGTGCAGCTGCGCTGGCCACACCAGATAAGGAACATAGAAATCCGAGTATACTAGTCTCTAAAGCTCCAAATTCCTCATAAGGACCCTCTATCCTCATAACCGGGATTTTTGGGTGAAAAAGGCTTCCGTCTGGGAGAGAATAAAGGTCAACATCTTTTCCCTCAAGAAGCTTCACAACTTCCTCGACGCCAGCAAGAATGCCCCATTTCCAAGGATCGTGGGGTGGTATTCTAGACTTAGGAAGGGACCTTGCTGCTATCTCTGCTACCACTCTTTTCTTGCTTATTCCAAGTTTCTTCATAGTTTTCAATGTTCTTAGAAAATAGATATCAACTACCTTTCCCTCTTTTATCTCATCTTCCGTAACTACGTAGAACTTGCGTTGCAAGGCTATCAAGAAGCTTTCAAAAAAGTTAGTTAAAAATGATGCTGATTTTTTGTCATGAGAGGTTAAAGCTGCTTATGCCTGTTTTAACAGAATTGAAAGGATGGTTGCAATGATGCCTGCTATAAGCATCTTTACACCATATATCGACCGTTGTCTCAAGTTGCCTGCCCCTATCATGTAGCCAAGACCAAATAATGTAGCAAAGATTATTATTAAAGAGAAAAAGGCAGCATACTCGACAGGATAAGGCTTCTTTAAGCATATTAAGAATGGCGAAATACCTATTAACGCTACAATGACCGGAGCAATCCCATCCACAAAGGCGGTGAGGGATGAAACGAACTTACTAGCTTTTGCCAATAAAGTGTCCTGAAGATCAATTAGAACAGCTGATTCCAGCTCCTCTAGCCTCTTCTGCCTCTCTGCAGATTCTATCAAGTATACAGCAAAGATACCAGAGGTTCCTAGAGCTATTCCCGTGCTGATAGTTATCCCAACAATTATGGCAGGATCTAGACTTCCAGTAATATATGCACCTATGAGAATTCCAAGTGTAGTCATGGCCCCATCGAAAGCATTAGCCCCCATGTACCTGCGGATTATCCCTTCAGCTCTCCACATTTCAACATAACTACGGAACCTCTCTAGTGTGCCAGCAATTCGATGAATTATCTCCCTTAATTGGGAGACCAACGGTATCTGCATGTATAGACCGCTCCTTCCTAAGAAACAAGTGTCGAACTAATTTATTTATCTTTATTGCTTACTAGCAAAATAGGCATCAAGAAATGATTAGGCCTATTATAGAAGAGTATGAATTTGGAAGGATAAAGATAAGCGGTTGTGAGTACACAAAAGACGTTATAATACATAGAGGAAAAGTTTATGCAAATTGGTGGAGAAAGGAGGGCCACAACTTGGTACCTGATGATTTAGAGATTATATTGAACGATCCTCCAGCAGTTTTAGTTATTGGTACAGGATATTCTGGTCTTATGAGAGTTCCTGAGAAGACAATAAAGTTCTTGGAAGGAAAGGGAATAAAAACAATCATAGAAAGAACCGCCAAAGCTTGTAAAACATTTAATGAGTTATCAGAAAAACAGATCGTCTCTGCGGCATTGCATCTTACGTGCTGAATTCAGATTCAAGAACTTCTGAAAATTTAAGGTAGTTCACAACTTTGGCTGTCTGTCTTATGAAATCTGGGAGCAACTTCATGAGTTCTGGTCTCAAGAACCTTTCATCACCTAAGATAAAGGTACCATAATCCTCAGAAGACCTTATCACCCTACCTAAAGCTTGAGATGCCATTCTCATAGCAGGTACTATGTATGCATAGTACATCCCTTTCCTCTGTCCATAGATCTTCTGGTTGTACTCCACATCTAGTTTTGTTCTAAGCGTAAGCCTTGCAAAAGGGACTCCAGCTATAAAGGCTCCAACCAGCTCTTCTCCTGGAAAGTCTGCTCCCTCGGCAAATCGTCCTCTTACTGGTGCTACTAAAACTCCTTTCCCACCGGCGCTCTTAAAACTTAAGAGCAAATTCCTAGCTTCCTCACCTTTCATGCCTTCTTTTTCCACAAAAAGCTCTCTATCACAATCTAGCACAGAATCTAATATATAAGGCATCAAATCGTTCTGAATTCTGTAGCTCGCCGTAAAGATCGCTATGTTTCCCTTCACTCTCTCTAGAAATACTCTTATAGCGAGAGCATACTTCTCTGTGTTTTCTTCATCAAGTATTTCCCCTTTAGTGGATAATCCAGTTAGAATAAAGCTTTTTATCTTGTTAAGATCTGCAGGTGATGGAAATACCCTGCCGATACAGTTCTGTACTCCAGACGTCTCTGCAAAGGCCTCAAGAGGTGCTAGAGTTCCAGACATAAAGATGCAATTTCTGAACTCTCCCCACACTCCTGACAGGAGTTCTGCGCTTCTCATATCCCAAACCTCTAGATAGAGCCTGTTCCTCTCTCTCGTGGCTAAATAAGCAATTCCATTAGTTCCCAACCTATCTAACGCGAGAACAAAGAACCTTGCGAGATGATGAAGGGAGGACCTAGGAACCTTGCCTTCCTCGACCCTTTTAGCTTGGATCTTCGAACCCAAGCTAAGCATGAGTTTTATGTGCTCGGTTTTAATCCCTGAGTCTCTCATTAAGTCTAAGGGTTGAAACGTACTTTCTTCTTCTGTAGAAAGAGAGAAACCTTCTAAAACTTCAGATAGCCTTTCAAGGACACCCTTTACTTTTTCGGAGACGAACCTTCCTAATTCATCAAGCTCTCTTATGGCCCTTCTAACAGTTTCGGTGCTTATTCTATCAGAGTACAGATTTCTCACCGCATCAACAAGATTATGGGCCTCATCCACAACCAGCGTTGAAAAGGTAAAGGGAAATCTTCTCCTGACAATCCATCCCATAGGGCTGAGCACATAATTATAACTTAGGCTCACTACCTTAGCAAACTTTAGAAGTTCGAGCTGTAGATAATAAGGACACATGTTTTCTGACGATGCTAGTTCAAGGACATCCGTAAACAGGAGCGGACCCATTTCAAGCATTTCCTCCCTTAATTTTGTCCTTTTGTAGAAGGGACATTCCCGTTTTTTCAGCTTACAGAGGTTGGATACAGCTTCGTATCCTTTGATTTCGAGCTCTTTAGCCTGGAGACACATATCTGCCTTTCCTCTAAAGGAAATACCAAATATGCTCTCATTTACATGTTCGCAGATTACTCTAAGCTCTTCTATTGGCCTATCGGTCTCGTTTCCTGTTCTAACTGCCCAAATTATTCCCCCTCTCCTCTTCTCTCTGAGATAAATTGGTAACAAAGCTGCCAATACAGCTGGAGTCTTTCCAAAGCCTGTTGGAGCATGAATACAGACATTTTTACCCCTTTTTGTGGCCTCTCGGACGAGTTCTATGAGTTCTTCTTGTCCTTCTCTTGCCTTATATGGAAAGTATTTCATGATACCCAATGTGCATATCACTAAGACAATTGCTCAATATCAACCTTTTCTTAAGAGGTGATACAAACGCCAACTATTTTTGACAAACTCATTTTCGAAGCTGCAGGACAGATACCCAGAGGGAAGGTAACTACTTTCGGCGAAGTTGCAAAAGCTCTCGGAGATGTGAGAGCTGCAAGAGCTGTAGCAATTAGCATTCATAGAAACTTAAAGAGAAGAGGAGGACCATGGCATCGTTTTGTCGCTTCTGACGGTTCTTTGGGCAGAGAAGCTGAACAAAAACGCAAGTTATTGCTATCGGAAGGAATTCCCATTAGATTCAATAAAGTCTGCAATTTGGATAGTTTCTTGGTTAAGGCCAATGAAATTAGAGTTCCTCCGATTTTACTAAGGATGAGGCTTGCACAGAAAAAACTGAAAAATCTAGTTATTCTAGAAGATCGATTAGATAGGATTGATCTAGCTGCTGGAGTGGATGTAGCCTATAATTGGAATGGAGAATTGGAGATTGGACACGCTGCTTGCGTTGTGGTGGACTCAAACTTAGCTGTCGTCAAAGTTAAGACGATCAGAATGGAAACAATGTTCCCATATGTACCAACCTACTTGGCATTCAGAGAGATGCCTTTTATTGCGGCAGCAACAAAGGAAATGGAATTTGACATTCTCCTTTTAGACGGACACGGAATAGCCCATCCAGAAAAAATCGGTGAGGCTTGTCATGCTGGATTGGTTCTTGGTAGGCCAACTATAGGAGTAGCTAAATCCATCTTGGTTGGAAAGATAGTCGATGGAGTAGTTGTGTACAGAGGGGAGAATGTCGGTCATGTAGTTAGGAGAAGGGGACGAAGTCCTGTGTTTGTATCCCCGGGACATCTAGTATCTTTTGAGAGCTCTAAGTCCTTAGTAAAAAGATTCTGGGGTCCATATAAACAACCAAAGCCATTAATCTTGGCTCATGAGTTTGCGAAAAAGTTAAAGCATGGAGCCATATCACCAACAATCGATTTCCTTTGCAGAGGTGGTTAGTATGGGAGAGAAGGTCAGGGCACATGTATTTGTCTCAGGAATAGTTCAAGGGGTATTTTTCAGGGCTAACACTAAGAGGGTAGCAGATCGGCTTGGAATAAAAGGTTGGGTCAGGAACTTATTAGATGGCAGGGTGGAGGCTATTTTTGAAGGCGATAAAGAGGCCGTAGATAAGATCATAGAGTGGTGTAAGTCAGGGCCTCCTCTCGCGAGAGTTGACCATGTTGAAGTGCATTGGGAGCCTTACAAAGGAGAATTTGGGGAATTTAGCATCAGATATCGCTGATTTTTGTATTAGGCCTAACAAAGTTTATAATCCTCCCTGTTAAGATTGGGCAGGGCTAAGATAAGCCGAGAATTACCAAATGGTTGTGACTTAGAAAGGTTAATTGAACAAAATGATGTGGACACGGAGTCTGTAGAAAAGGTATCTCTAAGCTTTGACACCAAGGATTTAGCTCTGTACAAGATCAAAGAAGGACCCTTTTTCGACGATCTCCTTGAAACCTATCTCATTGATACAGTAGAAGCCAGAGAGATAGCTGCATATCAGCACATCGTAGGGAGCCAACTCTCATCAAAATGCCTTAACTGTGCCCGCAAGGCTATCAGACCCATCCTTAAGCTTACCTCTATTAGCAAAGAAAATACGAGCAAGATCGTTCACTTACACGTCTTAAGGGCAGCTCCAGGATATCACTTACACAGCGCTCTTGAAGAGATGGTCGGTAGAATAAGACAGACTTTCGTGAGACCTCGCTATGTTAAGGTTTCTTATAGAGATCATCTTGGCGCTGAATCAATGGCCTTGAAGGTTGATTACAAGGAGTTTAGTTCTGTTCCGCCAAAGGAGGAGATAATAGTGGTGAAGCCAGACACCGAAGCGACTGGCAGGACAGCAGAAGTTTCCCTGAAATCCCTTTTTGAAAGATGCGAGGAACTAGATTCTAGGATAAAGGAGCTGGTACTCTATGGATTCATTTCAGGTAAGGGCCTTCTAAGGATAAAGAAGGTTGCTGCTTCTTTTGAAATCGATAGGATAGTTGCATTTGCCTTAGTTGATCTCACTACTTTGGCCTATAACAACTATGACATGGTGTTATATGGAGTAGATGAAAGTTTATGGAGGGCAAAGAAGCAACTAAAGAGGCTTGGATGCATTATAGCCAAAGAAACCTTGAAATCTATGGTTCCTATGTATGTTCCAGGCTTAGATCAGCCAGGAGATTTCTCAGAAAGGCAGGAAAAACTTTGGGATGGAAAAAAGTGGACTAGTGGTAACATATTGGGTCATTTAAAGAAGACGGCCAACATTATTGAGTCTATAAAGGCAATTCCAGAGGCCCTAGAGCCTTGGCAGGAGAAGATTGCTAACAGACAACTAGAAATGCTTTATATGAAGATGAAAGAACTCTTCTCAAAAGGGGGATCATATGATACTATCAGATCGTGACATACTTTCTGCCATGGAAAGGGGTGAAATTAAGATTGTCCCATTTGATATGAGTATGTTAGGCCCCTGCTCTGTAGATTTAACACTTTCTAGTAAGTTTAGACTGTTTAAACCTGGAACCATAGTGGATCCCGAATCGCTTGAGAGCATTGATAGAGGAGCAGAATTAATAGATACAGGGGAAGAACCTTTCCTTATTTCTCCAGGACAATTTGTATTAGGATGTACTAGGGAGAAAATAGCTATTTCAAAGAGCTTAGCTGCGGTCTTAGAAGGAAGGAGCAGTATTGCTAGACTTGGAGTTATCGTACATGCTGCTGGACTAGTTAATCCAGGGTCAGGCCTTAAGAAACCAGTTCCAATGATCCTAGAAATCTTTTGTGAGAATACCTCTCCAGTTAAGCTCTATCCTGGAATGAAAATTGTTCAGATCCTGTTTCATAGGCTAACATCTCCAGCAAGCGTTGGTTATGATGAAAGAACTACCTCCCTATTTGTAGAACAAAGAGAGCCAGGGCTTTTGTACGATAAGGGTGACAATCATGGTTTTTAGAGATGAAGAGGGGAGATTTCATCATATAGGGGCAAGGATTGGTGAGGTAAATCCCTATGTACTCCTACCAGGGTCTAGGGTTAGAGTTAGACGAATAGCTGAGAAGCTTGAGTCTCCAAAAGTCATTTCAGATGGCAGATTCTTGATGATAAATGGAACATATAAGGGGAAACCTGTTACAGCCATCGATACTGGAATAGGCCCTTCTTCCGCAGCAATCGTTGTGAGAGAAGTTATTGAAGGCATAGATTTTAATAAACATGAAAATGCCGTTCTTTTAAGAGTTGGAACATCCGGAAGCTTGCAGCGATTCGTCAAACCAGGAGATTTGGTAGTTACTACCGGAGCAATAGCTGAAGAAAGAGTTTCTGAAAGAATAGTTGGTCCAAAATATCCGCTTTGTGCGGATCCAGATGTAGTTATGGCCTTAGTTAAAGCGGCGGAGCAAAATGGTTATGAATTAGGTAAAAATCTGCATGTAGGAGTTACGCACGCAAAAGAAGCCCTATATGAGATAGAGGATCCTTCTTTTTCAGCATTCCCAGCAAGAGCGCAAGAAAACCTAGAACTCTTAGAAAAACTAGGTGTTCTGTGCACAGAGATGGAATTCTCCATCATTTCTGCACTAGCAGCGAGCTATAATGCCAAATGGGTTTGTAGGGGAGAAAGAAAGAGGATATATGTTGGTGGAGTATTTCTGGTCCTATCTCCTCCTAAAGGGATGGAGGGGGGCATACAGTTCTTAAAGCCTTCTCAAGAGGGTTTGATTAAGACAGCATTAGATGCGTTATCAAGGATAGAGTTTCGCTTTCCTAGGTGATAGAATTGAAAGTATCTGATATCTATGGTATGTATGTACTAACATCAGACGGAGAGAATATAGGAGAAGTCTTGGACATTTTTGTTGATACAGACTCATGGAAGTTAACTCGGCTTATCTTAAAGCCCTCTCATAAGATAGCTAAAGAATTTGGGCTAAAAAAGAGGTTCAGAGGTGTTAAACCAGTAGAAATGAGGGTTAATATTATTAAATCCATTCAAGACGTTATAATGCTCTCTCTTTCCTCTAGAGAATTCAGAAAAATGTTGAAGAAGCAGTTCCTCGGTGAAACCAGCTAGGTCCAGCCCTCATGGAGGATAGCAGACTTGGAAGCTCTGTTATCGAGTTAACTGAGTTTACAGATGTTATCTCAAAGACTTTTTTGTCGCTTAACCAAATGCCAACAAATCCATTTGCTTTAGCAGTAATTACTCTTTCTAAGTAAACATCAACATAGGCTATCTCATCTTTTTTGACACCATGCATCTTAACTATGGAATCAAGGGCCCTTAGCTCATTTGATCTTCCTTTCAGACAAAATATAGAATCTAAAAGCCCAAATAAACCTGTTCTCTCTAATAACGAGCGTATGAGTATCTTTCCGGCATCCTCACAAGATATTGCAGTTGTTCTAAGCCCAATTAGTTTCAATTTTTTTAATGTTTCGAGCACACCTTTTGCAGGTCTAGAGAGTTGAAGCCTTTTTGCCCAGAATATCCTCTTCATCTCCTTTAGTTTTACTTCGTCAAGCTCTAATCCTCTTGATCTAAAGAATTCTTCCCACCAGACTTCCCTTTCAAAGTCATCTGATATCTGCTTTAGTTGTTCAACTATCATCAGATCCTTAAGCATGTTCTCATCATTGGGAAGCTTTACATCAGCTAACATTCTTTTGTACGCTTCTTTAATCGTGTTATCGTTCTCTAGAAGGGTGCGAAATAGGTTGAAAGCAACTATCTTAACGGTCATTGGAATTCCCTCAATATAAGATATCATCCGACCTTTTCCTGTCTACGATGTTCTCATTTACCATTAATTAAGTTATGGCCTCTATCTCCTTCAACTTATTTATGAAAACGTCTATTTCTGAAATAGTATTATAGATATAAAAACTAGCCCTAGCACTACCGCTAGATGCTCCTATTATCTCATGTAGGGGTTCGGCGCAGTGAAATCCGCTTCTTATGGCTATTCCACTTTGATCTAGTATCATAGCAATGTCGTGGGGACTCATCTCATCTAAATTGAAGGATATCACCCCGCCTCTCATTTTAGGGTCAGAAGGACCGTATATTTCGATCTTCTTCAGCTCATTCATTCTATCCAATGCATAGGAAACTAGCTGCTCCTCATATCTCCTAACTTCCTCCATTCCTAAGGATGTGAGGTAGTCAACAGCTGCCCCCAGACCAATGCCTCCCTCTATGTTGGGAGTTCCTGCTTCAAACTTCCATGGAAGAACGTTCCAGTCTATCTTACACCTCCCTGCATGAATATCGAAGTGAACTTTTCTTATCATGTCTCCACCTCCTAAGAAGGGATCCATAGACTCCAGAATTTCCCTTTTAGCATATAGAACCCCTATACCGCTTGGTCCAAGCATTTTATGGCCTGAAAAAGCCAAAAAATCGCAATCTATTTCTTTTACGCTAACTGGCATGTGAGGCACAGACTGAGCACCATCTACTAATGTTAGAGCTCCTACTTCATGAGCTAATCGGCAAATCCTCTTAACATCATTAATGGTCCCCAAAACATTTGATACATGAGCCATAGCAACTAATTTCGTTTTCTCAGATAGTTTTCCTTCAAAATCAGAATAATCCAAGGTTCCTTCTTTCGTAATCCCTACGTACTTTATCCGAACCTTCTTCAGCCCTGAAAGTACTTCCCAAGGAACTATGTTGCTGTGATGTTCCATTAGCGTTATCAAGATCTCATCTCCAGGCTTTAACTGGCGTAAGGCCCACGAGTATGCAACTAAATTAATGGCTTCTGTCGTATTTCTAACAAATATTACCTCTTCTGGGCTAGATGCTGATATGAACCTAGCTACCTTGGTATGAGCCTCCTCATAAGCTTCTGAAGCTTCCTGGCTCAATGTATGAACTCCTCTGTGGATATTCGCGTAATGATTTTCGTAAAACTCAGTAATTGCCTCTATCACCTGCTTTGGTTTCTGGCTGCTTGCAGCATTGTCAAAATATATTAGAGGGTGTCCATTTACCTTCCTTTTCAGAATAGGAAAGTCTTCTCTTATCTTTAAAGGATCAATAGGCATGAAACATCGCTTATTGAATAATCTAAGTAATAAAAAATAAAAAACGTTATAAGAAGAATCATTTTCTGAGGAGGATAAAATGAAAAAGACGTTAAAAGCATGGTTTTCCTTGGCAAGGGTTAACTTCCTGCCACTGTCCCTAATTTTAGTGTTTTTGGGTACAGCGATGGCATATTATGATGGTTTCCTCAGCATTCCTCGCGCTATCCTAGCGCTAGTTGGTTTAGTATTCCTACACATGAGCGTAAACGTGCTAAATGAGTATTATGATTATAAAAGTGGACTCGACTTCAAGACGATAAAAACTCCATTTAGCGGAGGAAGTGGGACTTTACCAGCTGGTCTTTTGGATCCGGAGAAGGCATATCTTTTCGGAATCATATGCTTTTCGTTAGGCGCGGCTATAGGATTGATCTTCTTGATGATCACTAAACTGCTTTTGGTCCCTATAATTGTGTTAGGGGCCATCTTCATCCTCTTCTACACGACGCATCTAGCGAAGTGGTTACTCGGAGAGTTGTCTGCTGGAATGGGCTTGGGCTTATTGCCCGTAATTGGTTCATATGTAGTTCAGACGGAGTTTTACTCTTTGAAAGCATTTATTGCTGCTGTCCCGTCCGGAATTCTAGTTTTTAATCTGTTGTTCCTCAATGAATTTCCCGATCTAGAAGCAGATAGAGAAGTAGGTAGGAAAAACTTGGTGATTTTACTAGGAAGGAGAAAGGCCAGGTGGATCTACTCCATCCTCACAATTTTTGTTTATTTTTGGATTGTTTGTTCAAGCTCTGTTGGTTTAATGCCATTAACATCCTTACTAGGCCTGTTAACAATCCCAATTGGAGCTAAGTCAATTAAACTCACAATTGAGAACTATAATGAAAGAGATAAGCTAATTCCTGCCCTTGGGGCAAATGTTACAATTGTCTTAGTTACTCAAATTCTGCTGGGCATAGGATATTTACTCGGGGCTTTGCTTTGAAAAGTAGGAAAGTGAATTAAAGAAGCATTTGAAGTAAGAACAAGAGTTTTCGAATGCTAAGTTTTAAGCTCATTATCCAGCAGAGTGTTCAGATTTCTAGAGAATTTCATGAGCGCTTCTACACCTTTGATCTCATAAGACTGCACTGGAACCACTATTACTTCCATGCTGGAACCATATGTTTCCTTCAACATATTAACGTATTTCTCGTGTATTTTCACCTTCTTCATCCATAGATCACAGTTACATAAATCTCTAACTGCTACTTGGTTTATTATTAAAGCAGGAACCCTCACGTTGAATTCTCTTAACTCATTGACTATCCTTCGTGTCTGAGAGAAACCAAGCCATTCAGGTATGGTCACGATGTAAACTGAGAACTGAGGCGAAGATATTAGATCCAAAACATCTTCTGCTAACTTTCTCCATTCTCCAATTATTTTCAGCGGATCTCTTCCTCCTGCCCTTCTTATTTTATCTAATGTCGATTTAAGAGACAAGTACAGTTTAGAAGCGTCTCCCAAATGTTTGTAAAATTTTTCTTCTATCTTCAGAAGTCTAAGAGAACCTCCAGCTGGAGCAGCATCCCAAATGATGTAGTCATAGGTACTGGACGCATAAAGATCCAAGATGTATGCTAATATGAACTCATCCGCTATCCCTGGCGCTCCAGAAATGTAATCTAATATTCCTCTATCTACTGGAAAGAAAGAAGAAACTACTTTGTATACCTCGTCTCCAAACCTGTTTTTCCACATATTTAATACAGTTTCCTCGTTTAGCTCGATTGCTTCTAATCCGTGTGCTAATTTTTTCGTTCTTGCACCTATTTTCTCATCAAATATATCCGAAAGAGATGGTGTCGGATCGCTTGTTAGTATCAGAACCCTGTATCCCTTTGAGGCAAGGTAAACAGAGGCAGATGCTGCACATGTTGTCTTTCCAACGCCCCCTTTCCCCCAGAAAGAAAGTATTTTTGTCTTTCCTTCGCTAATTTTAATCACCGCCCTTAGGTCAACTTTCAACAATATATTTAGATTTGTACCTCTCCTGCAACTCCCATAAAGGGCTTAAAGTATAAATACCTAAAGCTTGGACAGAGGCAGGGTTAAGTTGCACGAGTGGTCATTAGCTGAGGCAGTCATCAACTCTCTTATCAGACTAGCTGAAGAAAAGAGCATCACCGCTTTCGACGAGGTTGAAATTACTTATGGTGAGATAATGGAGTTAGAAGTCCTAGTATTTAGGACAGCCTTTGAAGAACTTAGCAAGGGAACCCCTTTAGAGGGAACAAGGTTAATTCTGAAGGAAGAGAAGGCAATGTTCAAATGCAATGCTTGTGGAGCAGAATGGGATTTAGAAACTGTTGAAAAGATACTTGCAGAAGAATTTAGTGTGATCGAAGAGCCATTAGGCACAAGGGAAAGTCCGCTCCATTTCTTGCCTCACTTAGCCCCAGCTTTACTTAAATGTCCATCATGTGGGAGCAGGGACTTTGACTTAGCATCAGGTAAGGGTCTGTATATCTCCAGGGTGGTGACAAGAACTTGAATAAACTGCTAGATATATTCCTAGAGGAAGCAAAAAGAAGACTTTCTCGAGCCAGAAATATTGTAGCAGTGACGGCTGGAAAAGGAGGTGTCGGAAAGAGCCTTGTCTCCCTCTGTTTAGCTTTAACACTAGCAGAGAGAGGAAATAGTGTGGGTCTATTAGACCTAGATATTCATGGATCTTCCATCCCACTCATGTTAGGCCTTAAGGAAGAGGTAAGAGCAGATAAGAAAGGTTTCAGGCCTGTTAGGAAGTATGGTATCAACATAATGTCTATCGGCCTTCTTACAAGAGATAGCCCAGTCCTAGTTAAAGGAGAGGACAAAATGGATCTGATAACTAGTCTAGCAGCTCTAACGAACTGGGATAATCTCGACTATTTGGTCATAGATTTACCTCCTGGCACGGGTGATGAAACATTGTGGACGATTAGAGTGATTAAGAGCTTGGAGTCTGCTGGAGCTTTGATTGTCACTACCCCATCAATACTATCCTATTCGGTTGTTAGGAAGAGCCTTAAGTTGTTGATCGATGAAGGAATTCGGATTTTGGGGTTGGTAGAAAACATGTCATTTTTCAAGTGTGGGGAGGAGGAGATAAGGCCTTTCGGGTATGGTACTGGAGAGAATTTAGCTAGAGAATTTAAGATACGTTTGCTTGCTCGTCTTCCCATAGAACCTATGGTAGAGAAGGCTATAGCTGATGGTTATCCACCACATCTTGTTTCAAAGGAGTTAAGAGATGCCTTCTTTGGATTGGCTGAGGCTATTGTAAGGTTTATGGAAAGCACATGATGTGCCTAATTCTGTTAAAGGAGTTAGGAGAATATGAGGGAGTTCACTTATACTAACTTTGAGAGCTGCTGCAAATTAAATAATGGTAAAATATTTAACTAATCGCTTGTTTACCCGCTGGAACAGAGTTGTCTGCCAAAGAAATCAACGTTATATGGTTACAAGGTCAAGGATGTACTGGTTGTACTGTTTCTCTTACTGGAGCAACGCACCCAAGTCTCGCCGATCTGTTGACCGGTTACATCCCTCAAGCAGCAAACATAAACTTGGCTTTTCACCAGACTATCATGCTTCCTCATGGCGAGAAGGCTATCGATGTATTAAGATCAGCTGCAAAAGGAGAGCTAGATCCATTTGTCTTAGTTCTTGAAGGAGCAATTCCAAACGAAGAGCTAGCAAAGAAGATGGACGGATTTTGGTGTTTAGTTGGAGAGGATGAAGGAAAGCCCATGACGATTAACGATTGGATACTAAAGCTTTCACCTTTAGCCGCAGCAGCAGTTGCGGTGGGAACATGTGCTTGCTATGGTGGGATACCTCACGGAACTCCTAACCCTACTGGAGCAAGAGGACTTCTCGACTTTTTGGGAAGGGATTGGAGGAGCAAACTGAACCTTCCAGTGATTTGCGTGCCAGGCTGCCCAGCTCAAGGGGAGCATGTTGCCGAAACCTTAACTCACTTGGTATTAACTGCTAGAGGACTATTGCCGATTCCTGAGCTCGATGAATATAACAGACCTAAGTTCATATTCGAAAAGACTGCTCATGAAAATTGCCCAAGGGCTGGAACTTTTGCGGAGGGAAAGTTCTCTGAAAGATTCGGAGAGCCTTACTGCATGGGCTTGCTTGGTTGTAAAGGACCAATAGCACATTGCGATGTTCCAAGGAGAGGGTTCGTTGAGGGGCTTGGCGGCTGTCCAACAATTGGCTCGATTTGTATTGGCTGCACCGAGCCTGAATTTCCAGATCCTCCGTTTTCACCGTTCTTTAAGAAGGCTCCACCTGGAATATTTGCTGTGGAGGCAGTTAAGGACATAAAGGGTAAGATATATGTGGTTCTTCATAGGTTAAAACCGAGGGTGATATGATTATGGCTAAGGAAATCTATATCGAGCCCTTTACGAGGATTGAAGGGCATTTAGCGATACATGCGGTTGGAGATCTAACTAAAAAGAAGTATGTTGATGCTCACAGTTATGCAGTTATGTTCAGAGGATTTGAGATAATATTGAAAAACAGGGAGCCTGCAGACGCCATATGGATAACGCAGAGAATATGCGGAGTTTGCCCAACTCCTCATGGCTTGGCTTCAGTTCAATGTATAGATATGACCTACAACGTGTCGCCGCCTCCCTTTGGAGTAGCCATTAGGGACTTCATTCACATATCTGAGCAACTATATGACGCATTGCTGGGCTGTGGAATATTAGAAGGGCCTGATTATAGTGAACCTGTTGTTAAGAAGTTGAATCCAGATTGGTGGGATAAAGCTAAGGATACAAGGGCTGAGAACAGAGATCTCCACGGTTATGGGACAATTGCAGACATAATGAGTGCTCTGACCCCTCTAAAAGGAACCCTGTGGCTTAGATGCTTGCAAATGTCGAAGATGGGTAGAAAAATGGCGGCACTATTTGGGGGCAAACATCCTCACGTAAACTCGTTTGTTCCCGGAGGAGTAGCAAAGACAGTAACCCCCTCAGATCTTGAAATGTTCTCAGCCATATTATCTCAACACATTGCGTTTACAAAGGAATTTGTCAGTGCATTCGATGATCTACTAAACTTCGTGTTGGAGATGGGTTATGAGGAAGCTGGAAAGAGGGATGCAAATCTGATAAGCTATGGCTCTTACGATGATCCATATGCGTATACTGGAAAGTACGAGGATCTCTCAAAGTGGGGAGATAAGAGAAGGGTATCTCCGGGCGTAGTCATTAATGGTGATCTAATAACAACTGATTTAACTGAGATAAACTTAGGTGTTAGGGAATTCGTAGCCCACTCATATTACGAAGAGTGGGAACACACGCGTGCGCACCCATTAATAAGCGATCTCTCCGTTTGGCATCCATGGAACAAGGAGACAAAACCAGCACCTGGTAAGCCAAGGAATTGGAGTGGAAGGTACTCTTGGGGGACTTCACCAAGGTGGGAAGATTGGAAGAAGAGGGTTGATGGTAAGACCCATGTCCTTGAAGCAGGCCCCATATCAAGAATGTGGACCACCGCAAAGGCTCAAAAGGTAGACGAATCGACCGGAAATAGCGTCAAGTTTACGTTACCAAAAGCCACAGTGGCTGGATTTAGGGTCTCGGATGAGTTAACGTTTGAATGGAAGATCCCAAAGGCTGTTAATGCGGTTGAGAGAATAAGAGCTAGGGCTTATTATCACGCATATTCCGCATATGTGGCATACAAATTACTTCTCACAGCCTTTGAGATGGTTAAAAAGGGTGAAACAGAGATATGGAATGAGTACAAGAGACCCAAAGAGGGGATTGGTGTAGGCCTTACAGAGGCCATGAGGGGAGCACTAGGGCACTGGTGCATAATGAAGAATGGAAAGATATACAGGTATCAGGTGATCACACCATCAACTTGGAATGAATCTCCAAGAGACATTGACGGAAAGCCAGGCCCATATGAGGATGCAATAATTAACACACCAATAACGGAGCAGGGCGAAGAACTTGATGGAATAGACGTAGTTAGGGTGATTAGAAGCTTTGATCCATGTCTTGCATGCTCTGTCCACGTATACAATGGAAGAAAGAAGGAATCTAGTAAGGAGATATGCCCTTACATTAACCTTTAATTCCCTTTTATTTTTTCAAGAATGATCTCAATCGCCACATCTATTGCTCTCTTAACTTCTTCTGATAACTTTAGTCCAAAGGATAAGTCTTTAGGTTTACAACCAACTATTATCGTTTTTTTCGGTAGTATATTAAGTGAATTTGCCAGATCGATTATTTTCTCAAGATCCATCTCATGTAAGCTTAAGTTTATCGATCTAATGATCTCTTTCTCGTTAATTCTTCTTGGTTTTACCTCTATAGCTTTCACTTCTCCAATCTTACCATCGAAATCCATGGCATCGACAAATATTACCTCATCAAATTCCTGAAGATCAAAGATCAAATCTAATCCGCTTGTTCCATAGTCCTTTACAACAACGTAATTTGGCAAATCCATGTTTTCTAACCTATTGATTACTCTTGGTCCAAAACCATCGTCACTTCTCAGCAAGTCACCTATCCCTGCGATAAGTATCTTCTTATCTCTCAAATCATTGAATGCAGTTTATTTGATAGTTATAAATAGCGCGAGACGAATGGCGTCAAGTTTCATGCATCAAGATAAATCATGCTTATTGGATATGACGTTTCGTCCATGGGTTGGAGATTTGCTTACACATCCATCGCCCATAGGCAAAAGAAGCATCGACTTTTCTGGTGTAGTTCAGGTAAGATATGTCCCTTTCTTCGCACTCCATACTATAACATTAAAATAGGCTCTCAGTACTTAGGAAAGTGGTTGAAAGAGGATTGTGTCTAGGAATACCAGCAAGGGTAATAGAGGTCAAAGGGGACATCGGAATAGTTGAATTTGGAGGCATCAAAAAGGAAGTTGATGCCTCCCTACTTGACGTAAAGCCGGGAGATTACGTCATAATCCATGCTGGAGCTATAATTTCGAGACTAAGTCCTGAAGAAGCTAAAGAAACGTTAGAATTGTGGAAGGAGCTTATAAGAAAACTAGAGGAATCTTAGCATATCCTTGGTACAATCTCTCCTGTTGGTCTTTCTAGAAGACGCAATCCTCCAGCGACTGTTTTCAGAAGCACAAACCCAGGTCTTCCCTTTTTAGCTTCACCTATTATGGCTGCTTCCTTAGCCCCTACTTCCCTTAAGGCATCTACAACACTGTCAGCCCTATCAGGATCTACAGCCATCACAACCATTCCTTCATTAGCTAAAGAATAAGGATCTACGCCTAACATCTCACAATAGCTTAAGACTTCCTGCTTAATGGGTATCTTTTCCTCCTCAACTAATATCGTTAGCTGGCTGGCTGTGGCAAAATCGTTTAATGCCATGGCAAGCCCTCCTCTAGTAGGATCTTTTGCAGCTCTGACCCTTCCGGCTTCTAGGGCCCTCCTGACGAATTTTGTTATAGGAGCCACATCGCTCTTTAAGCCTCCCACAACACTTATTCCCTCTTGTGCTGCTAATATGGTAGCTCCATGATCTCCAACCGTGCCAGAGACTATTATTTTGTCTCCTGGACGTATTTGATCTGCTTTAAGAAGATTTCTTCTCTCAACAACCCCAATTGAGACCGTACTTATAACAACACCATCTAGCTCCCCTTTTGGAACCACTTTAAAATCTCCCCCTATGAGAGCGACTTTTTCCTCTTTGAGAATTACTTCCATTGATTCCAATATTGTTTGAAGTTTTTCTATCTCAAAGCCCTCTTCTACAACTATTGCATCAAGAATCGCAAGAGGAATCGCGCCCATGACCGCTATGTCATTTATAGAACCGCATACTGCCAAGCTTCCAATATTTCCTCCAGGGAAGAAGAGGGGCTTTACAGTGTAGCTGTCTATTGAGATAACTACATCCCTTTCTCCTAGCGGTATGGTTGAGCCATCCTCCATGTCAGGAAGTCCAAGTCCATCCATAACTCTAGTTAATGAGAAAACGGGAGCTATCCTCTTCTCTATAAACTCAAGCATTTCCTTTCCTCCAGAGCCATGAGCTAGCGTTATTCTCAATCTAGATCATTTTTTCTATATGCTCAATTAATAAATAGTCGGAGAAACCTAGGGGATTGATGTCTGGTCCACTACGGCTAATAGAAAGAAAGTACAGGGGGATGAAGGGAGTAGGGAAAAGGGCAGTAAAAGTCATTGCAAAGCTCGCAGACGAACTTCTGGAACGCTACGAGAAGATAAAGATAATGCATGTGTGTGGAACTCACGAGGATACTGTTACAAGGTTTGGCTTGAGAAACCTCATGCCTGAGGGTCTTCAGCTAGTGGCTGGACCAGGATGTCCTGTTTGTGTGACTCCAGCCTCTGTAATCGACTCAGCGATTGAGCTGGCAAAAGAAGGAGTAAGAATCTACACATATGGAGACCTTTATAGGGTCCCTGGAAATAAAGAGAGCCTTTCTTTAGCTAAAAGCTCATATGGTTGTGATGTAAGGATCGTCTACGGGTTTAAGGATGCAATAAAGTCATTCGATGGTGAAAAATCCGTGTTCTTAGGGGTTGGATTTGAGACAACAGCTCCAACTACAGCGACTATGATAGTAAGAGGGAAAGTCCCAAAGGGCATGTCTTTGCTTTCAGCTTACAGGCTTACTGCTCCTGGGCTAGATCACGCAATGTTCTTACATGAGGAGAGAGGAATTCCATTAAAGGGGGTAATTGCTCCTGGACATGTTTCCTCAATCATTGGCGCAAAGGCTTGGAATTATTTAGCTCAGCATTATGGCCTTCCAGTGGTCGTAGCAGGCTTTGAACCATTAGACTACATTCTTGCGGTCCTTGAAATATTGAGGCAGATAAAAGAAGGGAAGGCAAGGTTAGTAAATGAGTATAGAAGGGTAGTAACGTGGGATGGGAATGTAAAGGCTTGGAATTATGTAATGAAAGCCTTCTCGGTAGTCGACGCATATTGGAGGGGCATTGGTGTACTCAAGAAGAGTGGCCTTGACCTTAAGAGGGAATTCTCACCTTATGATGCGGTAAAGGAATACTCCTTAAACTTGAGAAATGAGGGTAAGGACTTACCTCCGGGTTGTAAGTGTGCTGAGATAACCTTAGGACTAGCTATTCCAACTGATTGCCCGCATTTTAATAAGGGTTGTACAACATCGCATCCTCTAGGTCCCTGTATGGTAAGCAGAGAGGGAACTTGCAATGTTTGGACTAGGCACGGGGGCTATAAATTGATAAGAGAGTTGTTGGAGGAGATAGGCTTTGAAAAAAGCCAAAATGACAGTTAAAGCCCTAAACATCTACATTTCAGGAATTGTACAAGGCGTGGGCTTCAGACCATTTATTCACAGGATAGCCAGAAGGTCAGGTGTAAGGGGAACTGTTAGGAACATGGGAGGAAGCGAAGTTGAAATCCATGTTGAAGGAACTAATGAGGAAATAAGTTCTTTTCTCCAACTTCTTAGGAAAGAAAAGCCCCCTCCAGCAATAATCGAGGAGATAAGAGTAGAAAAAAGCTCATTTCTAGGATTAAATGGTTTCTCAATACTCAAGAGCGGCAAATCTCGGATTAGGCCATCAATGATACCTCCAGACATAGGGATTTGTGATCATTGTCTAAATGAGATAAAGGATCCTAGAGATAGGAGGTTCCGGTACGCATTTAACAGCTGTGCTTGGTGCGGACCTAGATTTTCAATGATGGAAAGAATCCCCTACGATAGGGAAAACACTGCAATGAAGGACTTTCCGCTTTGTGAGGATTGCAGATCCGAATATTATGACGAAGACAATGTTAGAAGATTTGATGCCCAAGGGATATGTTGTCCTTCGTGCGGACCTAAATTATGGTTAACTGATAGCTCCGGAGAGATCCTTAATTCCTCAGATCCTATAATAGAAGCAGCTAAACTCTTATCAGAAGGCAAAATTCTAGCAATAAAGGGGATAGGAGGTTTTCATATAGCTTCTCTAGCTACTGACGACTCTGTTGTCCTTGAGCTTAGAAGAAGGAAGAAAAGGCCTCAGAAACCCTTCGCTTTGATGGCTTTAGATATTAAAACAGTCAGAAAGATAGCTTATTTAAGTGAAAAAGCGGAGAATTTACTAAAAAGTCCACAAAAGCCGATTATTCTCCTTGATGAAAGAGAGGATAGCCCTGTCTCGAGATATGTTGCGCCTGGTTTAGATAAGCAGGGTTTAATGCTTCCTTATACCGGTTTGCATTACCTCCTCCTTGAAGAAGTTGAAGATGGCTTTCTGATAATGACAAGCGGAAATCCTCCAAGAAAACCAATGTGCCTAGATGAATCCTGTGCACTAAGAGAGTTGAAGGATATAGTAGATTATTACCTAATGCATAACAGGAGGATCATTAACAGGGTAGATGACAGCGTCTTAAGGTTTACAGATGGAAATTTGGTGTTTCTGAGGAGATCTCGAGGATATGCTCCCTCATGGATAAGGCTTCCATTTTGCTTAAGACGCCCTGTTATTGCTTTTGGAGCTGAGCTTCAAAATGCAGGAGCTGTAGCTTTCGAAGATAAAGTGATTTTGACCCAGTATATAGGAGATACGGATGAATTCGAGGATTTGGAGGAGCTGGAGAAAAGTCTGAACTTCTTCTTGAAGACCTACGGTATTGATGTCAGGGAATCCGTATTAGTGGCTGATTTACATCCATCTTACTCGAGCGCAAAGCTAGCCGAGGCCTGGTCTAAGGAGATAGGAGTCCCCCTGATCAAAGTTCAGCATCATCATGCTCATGCAGCCTCTGTTATGGCTGACTGGGGAGTTAAGATGGAAGAAAGAGTTGTCTCCATCCTGATGGATGGAGTTGGTTATGGCCTTGACGGGTCTATATGGGGGGGAGAAGTTTTCTTAACTAATTATGGTGAGTTCGAGAGGGTTGGAAGGCTTAAATATCTGCCGATGCCGGGAGGGGATTTGGCAACAAAGTTCCCTGTTAGGATGTTGATAGGAGCCCTCTCCGTCTTTGCTGGAGAGGAAGAGATAGAAAGAGTCATTGTCAGAAGAGGGCTTGCTCGAGGATTGAGAAGAGGAAGAATTGAGTTGGAAATAGCCATCAAGCAGGCAAAAGAAGGGAAATGCATTAAATCATCAAGCGTAGGCAGGTTTCTGGACGCTATTTCCGCTCTCTTAGGAGTATGCTTGGAAAGAACATATGAAGGAGAACCTGCAATTAAATTAGAAGCTCTTGCAAAAGGAGGGAGAGTAAGAGATGTAGAAAGCATCTTAACCACGGAGGGAGATCTCTCAGTTGTTGATACCGCCAGATTACTACAATGGGTCCTAGAGCACATAGATCTTCCGCTAAATGATCTCTCCGCTACAGTGCAATACGTTTTAGGGAGGTCGTTGGGAGATATCGCGGCCCTGTACAGCTCGAAGGCGACGTTAAACGAGGTATTCGTTGGAGGTGGAGCAGCCGTAAACAGCTATCTCTTTAGGGGCATAAAGGATGCTCTCTCAGAGGCAGATATCCAAGTTAGGCTTCCAAAGAGAATTCCAGCTGGCGATGGAGGAATTGCCCTAGGTCAGACGGTAATTGCAATGGCTAACGATAAATCTTAGGAATTAAAGTCGGATTTGCTTGTTTAAAATAGGTAGCGTTATCCTTTAAATGGAACCTAAAATAAGCTCTATGAAGTCTTCAGAAACCCAAAGACCCTTGGAAGGTCGAGAAAGGAAAATGTATGATCTACTTATCGTAGGGTGCGGTCCAGCCGGAGCCTCATTAGCTTCGCTTGCTGCCAAAGAAGGGTTTAAAGTTCTCGTTGTTGATAGAAAAAAAGGTATTGAAGAACCTACCATCTGCGGCGAATTCCTTCCAGACTTCTCACTGATTAGGAAAGCATTCCCAGAAGAATTCTATTCTGCAACTGAGTTCATGAGAAAGAGCTTTTATAGCGATGAATTAACCCTTCATGAGACGGATCAAGTAATAGTTGATCTTAGTGGAAGGGAAAAAATGCTAGATCTAAAGGGAAAGGTGATATCAAGAAAAAAAGCCATTTCTAGACTAATTAAAATTGCCAAAGGCAATGGAGCAGAATTGTATCTGTCAACTAGCTATATTGGAAGTAAAGTTTCTGATAGTAAAGTCGTCTCTTTACTTAGAGGGAAGAAAGAGTTTTTGGAGTGGTCTCGCATTATAATAGGTGCTGATGGATTTCCATCGAGAGTTTCTAGATCTATGGGTCTTAATAACAAGGTAAAAGGGGATGATCTTGCATATGTAACCGTTCAGTTAGCTAAGGGAGACTATCCTGATAATTCGGTCTACATGGGGTTCTACAACGAGTTCTCCCCAGGAGGATACGCTTGGGTAATTCCAAGAGGAAGGGACCTCCTAAGTGTAGGTGTAGGAGTTAGGGATAGCTATGGAGTCAATATAAGGAGCTGTCATGACCAATTTATGAGAAAGAGGGGTTTAGAAGGCCTAGGTCAGATTTATGGGAAGGCCCTGCCTGTAGGCGGGATATTTAAGAACTTAGCTAACAGCTTTTCCTTATTAATAGGTGATGCTGCTGGTTTAGTGATGCCAGTGAATGGTGGAGGAATACCAACAGCAGCTGTCTCCTCTTTTATAGCTTTTATAGCTCTAAAAAAGTGGTTTGAAGATCCTAGAGAAGCTAGTTCCTTGTTTAAGAGTTCAATGATTAAGTGCTTTGAGAGGACCTTTAACGTTGCATTGAGGGCTAGAAAGATAGTAGATCTTCTTATGAAATATAAGCTCCTCTCACTTCTATGGATAGTTCCATCAAAGATGATAAGAGGGGTTATTGCATTAGATAAATCCTCGTTTAGTTATAAGCTCCTTGATTTTCCCTCAAAGGTGCCTATATGAAGATAATTATATATGGAGCAGGTCCAGCAGGGCTAAACTGTGCGTATTGGGCATCTAAAGAAGGCCATTCTGTAAGAGTTTATGAAAAGAGAAAGGAATTGGGTATAAAGCCTTGTGGAGAGGCCATTCCTGAAGAAGCTTTACTTTTTACTCCCTTAAAAAAGGGAGATTTCATATGTAACGAGATCAAAAGATGTTTGTTCTACTTAGGATGGAGCTTTGTGAGAGAGGTCCGTGGATTTTTATCTGGGTACATCATCGACAAAAGATCATTTCTAAGAGAACTCATGGAGGAAGCAGAAGCGGAAGGAGCGAAAGTAGTATTAGGAAAAGTCCCAAGTCCAGAAGACTTCGACCTGATAGTTGATGCTACGGGAAACCCTGGTAGCATTGCAAGGTCTTTCTTTGATTATTCTGGATACAGATCTGCGCCCGCCTTACAATGTTACTGCGCTTGTGCTGAGGCGTTGCCAGAGGATGCGATAAATTTGTTCATCTTACCCTACGGGTACGCTTGGATCTTTCCTAGAAGGGATTTGTATAATGTTGGAGTCGGTGGCTTTGCTGGAATAGAAACTCTAAGTAAAGATCTTGGGGTTCTTCTTAAAAGATTCAATTTGAAAGTTATCAGAGGGATAAGGAGAGGGATTTTCTCTACAGGAGGTCCTCTTCGAAAAATTCAAAGCAAGAATGTTGTTGTGGCTGGCGAGGCCGCTGGTATGGTAATGCCGTTCACCGGGGAAGGTATCAGATATGCGCTCTACTCGGGCTCAATATGTTATAAACCGAATTATCAGAAGCTCTGGAACAAGAGATATGGAGATAGATTGAAAAGAGGGAGAAGATGGCTTAAGAAGATCTTATCTTTACCAAAAGACATAAGAATGAGGATAATAAAGGAAGCTCCTGTGAGTCTTCTTCTTTCATTGTTTCAAGGGGAAAAGCCAAAAGCTGATGGTCTTCTCTTCCTGTTCAATGTTTTCGTAAGTTCATCGATGAGAAACAAGGTAGTAAGATGCTAAAGTTATTTCATCCTCCTACAACGCTTCTGTAAAGCATTTTACCAACTTGCTTATCCTTTGCTCCGAACATGAGTGAATTCCGTGCAGGTAATCTTCTCAATGGCCCAAATACGAGATGAGTTCAGTTTGTAAGTAGAGGAAAACTTATGAATTAGACTATAGAATATCGGTAAGCCATGATTGCATTAAAACGAGAACTAAAACCATACATAGAAAAGGCCGAAGTGGCCCTTGCAGAAGTTTTATCGGCATATTCGGACTCCATTTTTTACACGCCACTCATGGAAGCCTTAAAAGGGGGTAAAAGGATAAGACCAATTATTCTTCTACTTGTTAACGAGGTAAGCGGAGGGAAAGGGAATCCAAAGCCGGCAGCAGCAGCAATAGAACTAATGCATAACCTCTCGCTAATACACGATGACCTAATAGATAAGGACGTACTTAGAAGAGGAAAACCTTCATTCCAGAGGAGATTTGGAGAGGAAATGGCTATGTTGATGGCTGATTACGTTATGTCCGTTGCAGTAGACGTTTGTTCAAGATATGCAGATAAAAGAGTACTTTTAACGCTCTCCTGGACGGCTATTAAGATGAGCGAAGGAGAAATGGAGGAATTTTTGGTGAGAAAACGGGGAAAGTTGATAGACATCAATTCATATATGGACATACTTTACAAGAAGACAGCAGCCATTTTTGAGGCTGCTGCTAGAATGGGTGCAATAATAGCTGGCGCACCTGAGAGGTTAGTGGAGGAAATAAGTAAATATGGCAAGCACATAGGGCTTGCTTATCAGGTTAAGGATGATTTAATGGATTGGGGTAAGCCTGGAGAGATCTCCTCTCTAGTTGAGGGGGAGAATCCAAGGGCCATATTAAATTCATTAGTTCATCGGTTAACAAACAGCGCAATTGAATCGCTGAAACCGTTCCCAGAAAGCAAAGCAAAGGAATTACTCCGAAAAATAGCTCAATATATTTCAAATAGAAAGAATTAAGCTCTTACTACATGATTTTAGACTCTTTAGGAGCTTGCCGGAGGTTTAAATTGAGAGATTCTTCAATCTCATTTGAACATTACCAAATGTAGTGAAGAAGTTAAGCAATGTTTGGAAGCATCATTAATTTTATTGAAAAATGTTCTACCATACCGCCGAATAATGCCTCGAGATCTCTTACTTAACTATTGTTTTTGAAAATAATATCAGAACAGTAAAGATTATTCATATCTTAGATATCAGATGTAGATCCCATGTGATGTGTCAGAAGGGAATGTAGGGATGCCTTCATGCGATATAGCATTAATTCATGCTCCAAGTGTGTACGACTTCAGGGAAAAGGTTGTCTTTCCTGGACCGGTAAGCGAAGTCGTTCCATCTCTATACGTATTTGACATGTACCCGATAGGTTTCCTAACACTTGCTTCCTCCCTTGAGGAAAGAGGATTTAATGTTGTTATCTATAATCTCGCCTCTAAAATGCTGATAGATAAAAATTTCAGTGTACCCAATTTTCTTGAGCGATTAAACGCAAGAATTTACGGTATTGATCTACACTGGCTGGTTCACGCACATGGAGCCATAGAAATTGCTAAGATGATAAAGCGATTTCATCCCAACTCCCCCATAGTACTCGGGGGCGTATCCTCCTCTTATTTTTGGGCTGAGATAATGAAGAGCTATCCTTTCATAGACTTCATTTTGAGAGGAGATTCTACAGAAGATCCGTTTGTTCTTCTGGCTGAAAAGGTGCTAAAAGGGAACAGAGACTTCTCTAACGTTCCAAATTTGATTTGGAGAGAGAATGGTAGGATTCGTGAGAATGCTCTTACCTATGTCCCTGAGTCCCTTGATTATGTTAGTCCTAGTTATGATTTCATGGTCAGACAGATATTAAGAACGAAAGATTTAGCTATATCGGCCCCTTTTGCCTCATTTCTGAAAAACCCAATAACAGCAGTACTTACAGCAAAAGGCTGTGTTTTTAATTGCGCTGGTTGCGGAGGATCAAAGAGCTTCTACTCTAACTTCTTGAATAGATGTTCTCTAGCTTTGAAAAGCCCTGAACGGATTGGGCAGGAAGTGAAATCAATAGCTGAGAAGTTAAAGGCCCCAATATTTATTTTAGGCGATGTTAGACTTGGCGGAAGGGAGAGAGCTGATAGGATAATTAAGGAACTCAAAGCCATCGACGTTGGGAATGATTTAATGTTCGAATTCTTCTTCCCGGTTAATAGATCGCTTCTGCTTCAACTATCTAGGCTAGGAGATAACGTTTACATACAGATTTCTCCTGAAACTCACGTCGAAAGGATTCGATATAATTATGGGAGACTATATAGGAACAAAACGCTGGAAAAGATGATAGATAACTCAATAAAGGTTGGTATAAAAAGAATAGACCTTTACTTTATGACAGGCTTACCTCTTCAAACAATAGAGGATGCAGTAGGTATAGCTAGGTACTTTGAGTACTTACTGAATAGAAGCAATGTGCCAGGTAAACTAGAGGCATTTACGGCGCCCTTGGCGCCATTTATTGATCCAGGAAGCCTTGCTTTTGAGAATCCAGAAAAATTCGGGTACAATATCATCTACAGAACTTTTTCTGAACATAGAAAGGCATTGTTAGAGCTTCACTGGAAATATACCCTTAACTACAGTACGAATTGGATGGATAGAGGGGAAATCGTTGAGGCTAGCTTAAGCGCTGCTGAAAGATTAGCAGAAATAAAAGAAAAGTACGGAATCATTGATGAAGAAACGCTCACTGCAGTAAGGGAAAGAACATCATTCAGCAGAGAATGTCTGTCTCTGATCGAGAAAACTGTGAGGAGCGAGGAAGATAAGCATCATGTGCTCAATTCTCTAAAGGCTAAGATAATTGATTTGATGGAGGAAAAGGAATTTCTCCTTAAAAAAGAGCTATATCCTAGAATTGGCCTACTAAGTTCATTAAGACCTTTGGGAATAATTAAGGCAATCGTAAGAACCCTGTTTTAATCTTTAATGGATACTAATGTCTGTTAAGTTTATTGCACAAAGTACAATAGATAAGACTTGTCAATTGAGCCTCTTTAGGTGTTTTTCATTGAGTATTTAATTCTTGAAAAGGATGGATTTCCTATAATAAAGCCGATCTTTTGCGAGATCTTACTATCCCACATAACGCTATTTAGGGAATGTTAAAATTTTTAATAAATCTCATCGACTCTTTAGGGGAGACGGTCAATGCCTTACAATCAAGGAATGAGCATTTTGCTTACGTTCTCAGCAGCTCTAGCAATTGGAGTTGGTATAGGCATGTTGGGATTTATTCTTGGAAGATTGCTGGCACCATCACGCAGTTTAGAGAGAAAGCGGCTAAGATATGAGTGTGGAAATCCTCCTAGGGGAAGGGCAAGAGGTCTTTTCATGATGCAATATTATCCTTACTTAATTGTTTTCCTGACCGTCGAACCAGTTATGATTTACTCGTTTCTGCTTCTGATGGAGGCTCATAACAGCCCATATAGAGTTTTGTTCTTATTTCTAGCGATTCTCGGTATTATAAGCCCGCCCCTGCTTTTTGGTCTTAATTCTGCTCGGAGGTTGAAATTATGGTCTGCAGAATAGCAGGAGTTACGTTAATCGGAAATCTGGAAGAATCTGCAAAGAGAGCAGCTCAGTGGTTGGTAAAGAAGACACCTATTAGAAACTTAAGGGATTGGGGAATAGCTTTCTCCTTATGGCCTGTCCACTTCACTACTGCTTGTTGCGGAGCTGAGTTTGCAGCTACCTCTGCTCCAAGGTTTGATGTTGAGAGGTTTGGCTTTCTTCCTTTTGTAGCCCCTAGACAAACTAATCTCATGCTCATAGAGGGGACTTTAACTCGTAAGATGGCCAAAGCAGCCGTATGGGTATATGAGCAAATGCCTGAACCGAAGTTCGTTATAGCAATGGGTGCCTGCGCTATCGATGGTGGAATCTTTTGGAACAGTTACAACATAGTTAGACCGAAGGACATTCTACCTGTTGAGATATTTATCCCTGGATGCCCACCAAGACCAGAAGCCGTTGCTAGATCGATCATTATGTTACAAAAGAGGATAAGGGAGGGAGAAGCTTTTGGACTCAAGGTCTGAAGCTGGATTAGAGAGCATTATAGAAAAAATTTCCCAATCACTACGAGAACTCTCTACCGAAATAGGCACTAAGGATGAAATAGTTACAGTGCAAGTAGAACCAGATAACCTTCTAGAGGTGGCCAAAAAACTAAAAGAAATAGGATTTGATCACGTCAAGTCGGTAACGGCTATAGACCTTCCCGAACAAAAGGAGTTAGAAGTGGTCTATCATATCTCCTCTCTCGGAAATCTGGATCTTGCAAAGGTCATAGTCGTATTAAAAGCAAGAGTACCAAGCGAAGAGCCTCATTTACCATCTCTTATCGAAATATGGCCAAGTTCCAAATATCTGGAGAGAGAGGAGTACGAAATGCTTGGCATAGTCTTTGAAGGACACCCGGAACTTGAGAGGCTGTTATTGCCGGATGATTACGAGGGACCTCCCCCTCTTAGGAAGGAATTCGAGGTAAAAACGGAGGGGATTCAGGCTTGAGTGAAGAGCGAATTATTGAGCTTCTAATAGGCCCTCAACATCCGTCTTCGGGCCACATGAGGCTGGTTGCTGAAGTCGATGGGGATGTGGTGGTTAGACTCAAGCCAAACATAGGATATGTTCATCGAACTGTAGAGAAGCTTGCAGAGACGAAGAAATACATCCAGATAATACCCTTAGTTGAAAGGCCTTCCCTTGCAGATACCGCTAACCACAACCTAGGCTACGTGCTTGCGCTGGAAAAGCTTCTAGGAGTGGAGGCCCCTCCAAGGGCACAGTATCTGAGGACCATTCTTGCAGAGATGAATAGGATTCACAGTCATTTTTATGGAATAGGAATACATGGGATCATGTTAGGCTCCTCCACAGTCTTCATGTGGGGCTTTGCGGATAGGGAAATCATGATTGAAATGGCTCAATGGCTTACGGGTGCTAGATTAACTTATTCTTACATTATCCCAGGAGGTGTAAGGCGAGATCTGCCTCAGGGTTTTGAAGACGAGATGGAAAAAGCCCTAAGATATTTAGAGAGAAGGCTAGAGGATTATGATAGAATATTCATTAGGAATCCTGTTACTCGTGCGAGATTAGAGGGAGTGGGAGTACTTAAGAAGGAGGATGCGATAAGGCTAGGGATTGTAGGACCAAATCTGAGGGCATCTGGAGTTCCTTATGATGTCAGGAAGGTTCAGCCTTACTGCGCTTATCCTGAACTAGAATTTGATGTTGTTGTAAGAGAAGAAGGGGACTCAATGGCAAGGTTACTAGTTAGAATAGGTGAGATAAAGCAAAGCATGAGGATCATCAGACAGGCTCTTAAGCAGATTCCAGATGGACCCATCCTTAGCGAGAATTATCTAAAGATGATACCGCCAAAGTGGAAGGAATTCATGGAGACAAAGCGAAGAGTGAAGTTCCCAGCAATCATGGCTAATTTAAGACCTCCAAAGGGAGAAGCTTTCTCAAGGGTGGAGGCTGCTAGAGGAGAGCTAATATATTACGTAGTAAGTGATGGCAGCGTTACCCCATATAGGTTTAGGATGGTCACCCCTTCCTTCAGAAACGTTGTGCTGTTTGAGCATTTAATACGAGAGTGTAGGGTTGCAGACATCCCAGCAATCTATGGGAGTTTAGATTATTTTCCACCGGAGGCTGATCGATGATGAACCTGATGGATTTATTGAAATGGATAATTAATCTAGTGTTCTCGCCCTGGCTATTTGTACCTCTAATATTCCCTGGACTTGTGACAGTCTTCATCGTAATTCTCTTTATAATATGGTTTGAGAGGAAGCTAGCCGCAAAAGTTCAACTTAGATATGGCCCTCTCTATGTATTAAAGCAGCTAGGAGGAGCAATACAGTTAGTAGCTGATCTCCTTAGGTATCTGTTTGCTGAACCAATAATTCCAGAAAGTGCAGATAAGCTTGCGTTCATGCTAGGACCAATATTCCTTTTTGCCGCCTCATATATTCCGACCGTAGCCATTCCAGTGAGTAAATCCTTCTACGCTTTTAGAAGTGACATAAGCCTCCTTATATCGCTTGGTTTGCTGACATTTGGTCCAGCTATTACTCTAATTACTGGTTGGGCAAGCAACGACAAGTTTTCTCTCATAGGAGGATTAAGAGAGGGTTATCTAACCATGGCATATGAGATTCCATTGTTCATATCAGCACTTTCAATGGCTGCCCTCTATGGGACTATGGATCTTATCGAAATCGTGGAGTCTCAGGTAGGATGGAAATGGGGTCTATTCTTGAACCCAATTGCTGCCATCACATTCCTAATACTTGCACTAATGTCCACTTCAAGGTTTCCATTCGAGATCGTTGAAGCAGAGAGCGAGATAGTTATGGGTCCTTTTACTGAATACAGTGGAATCCTTTACGGGCTCACCATGGGGGCCTCTTACGTTAAATTCTACGTTCTTTGCCTCCTGTTTTCTATAATGTTCCTTGGTGGTTGGAAGCCCGTACCTAAATTTCTCAGTTGGAGTCCAATAGCTCCTGGAGTCATTCTCTTATTGAAATCCTTGGCTATAATGGTTCTCGGGGTTTTCATGAGGGCTGTGTATCCTCGTTATAGGATAGATCAGGCTTTGAGAATGGGGTGGCACATAATTCTGCCAATGTCCATAGGATCTGTGTTTCTCTCTCTGGGCCTTCTCCTATGGGGGGTGGTATCATGACCGAAAGACCTTCATCAGCAATTAAGTTATTTGATCACCTTAGAGCTATAGGGACGGGGATCAAGTATCTATTTCTTCCCAGAATGACTGTAAGGTATCCAGAAGAGGTTATGAAGCTTCCTGATGGATATAGAGGGATGATTAAATATCATAAGGAGATCTGCATCAGTTGCGGGCTATGCGCTCAAATATGTCCAGCAAATGCAATGAAAATGTACTTAGAGGGAGAATCTCAAACTTCAGAGGGCAAAGCTAAGGTAAAAAGACGTCCTGGTATCAACTACACGCGTTGCATCTTTTGCGGTTTTTGCGTTGATATTTGTCCAACAGGAGCATTGGAACATGTTGGCATTCATGATGTAGCCTTCGATTCCTTCGAAGCCCAATTATTTAAACCAAAGGATTTCGAAAAAGGTCCACCTGTGGTTGAATACGAGAGACCTCCCAAACTGGTGAGGTCCAAGATGGATCTAAGGAGGGGGATAATATATGAACCTGCAGATTGATCCATACTTAATAGTTTTCTTTCTGGCATCAGGAGGAGCGCTTATCTCTGCGCTCCTAGTAGTAGAGCATAAATCTATTGTTTATGCTTCATTCTTCCTAGCCTTACTAGGGACATCAAATGCTGCTCTTTTCGTCTTGCTTGGTTACCCAATAGTTTCACTCTTCCACTTAGTAGTTTACGTAGGAGCAGCAGTTACGTTCATTTTGTTCTCCGTAGTAATGCTCAGAGAGGCTCCTCTTGTTGAGCCTGTTGCAAGAGGCATCGCATTAATTGCGGCCCTCGAAGTCTTATTTTTGTTTTCAGTGGGATTTTTGCCTTTGCTAAAGTCCCAATCTGCTGGAGGCGTAATCAGCTTGATGGATATTTCTGATGTTTTGCTAAACAAATATAGCTTTGCACTCATAGTTTCGGCCCTTGCACTGGCTACTACTATGATAGAAGCCATTACTCTTGCTAGAAAGGAGGTGTCTGAGTCATGACGATAACGGTGTATTGGTTCTTGCTAACATCGATAGTTATGTTTTGTATTGGTCTCTATGGCCTACTTACTAGGAGAAGTCTTATAAGGATGCTTTTATCCGCAGAAGTGATCTTTAACGCTGCTCTGCTAGCTCTATTAAGTGTAGCTTCCATTTCAAAGGCCTTTGGACCATCTGGTGGAGCTTTAGCTCTCTTAGCAATATCTCTCGCCGCTGCAGAAGTTGGAGTGATAGTTTCAGTGGCTATACTGATGTTCAGAGTTAGAGAGAGCTTGGATGTCTACAAATTGAGGGAGTTAAGGGGGTGAATGGTATGATATTGAGTAGTCCTATTTTGATATCAGGAGTGATCGTGCCTATAGTTTTGTCAGTGCTCCTTCCATTTTTAGGGAGGGGCTTAGGAAAGAAGTCCATAGCCGCAATAGCCTTCATCCTGCTGTTGTATCCATTGGCCCTAATTTCATTCTTAATCTTCAAGACAGGCCTAAGCGAACCTATAGTTGATCCAGTATTCTTCCAAAGCGATTCTTTAGGATCCTTTAGCGCCTTATTGGATCCTCTAAGTGCTCCACTGACGATATCGATAGGATTGGTTACTACATTGATAGCGGCTTACTCACTACCGTACATGGAACACAGATTCGAGGAGATGGAGAAAGAAGGGGTTTCTGCTCCTAGCTGGGGTACTTATTACATGCTTTACGTTATGTTTTCGGTTGCTATGATGGGAACGGTTCTCTCAACAAATCTCGTAGAGTTTTACCTGTTTCTAGAACTCTCTCTTCTGCCCAGCTTTCTACTCATCGCATTTTACGGATATGGAAATAGGGAAAGGATATCGCTGATGTATCTGATATGGACGCATGTAGGAGCCCTCGTCTTCTTGATAGGATCTTTGGTTGTAGGTCTTAGCGCAGGCACATTCGATTTTTATGACCCAATCGCTTTGCAACCAAACTTGAACCTAGGAAGTGCTGTGTCGCCTACTCTAAGGCTTCCAGTTACCATAGCGATGATATTAGGGTTCTTTGTGAAGATGGCAGTATTTGGAGTTCACATATGGCTTCCCTATGCGCATGCAGAGGCGCCTACTCCAGTCTCGGCCTTGCTTTCTCCTAACCTTATTGGAATAGCTGGCTATGCACTTATCAGAATTGCTTACATCCTATTTCCAAATGAGTTCTCCAATTTATCAATCTATATGCTTCCGCTAGCGCTTGTAACAATAATATATGGCGGGCTTATGGCGTTAGCTCAGGATGATTTCAAGAGACTTCTCGCTTACTCTAGCATATCCCAGATGGGATATCTTCTATTAGGAATTTCAACGCTCACAACTGCGGGAATAGCTGGAGCCATGATACACTATGCTGCTCATGCCGTTGGGAAGGCCCTTCTATTCGCTACTGCAGGCGTCTTAATCGTTCAATTGCATGGATTAAGAAGCATAAGCAAAATGGGAGGAATAGCCACAAAGATGCCTCTTACAGCCTCTCTAGCTCTCATAGGCTTTATGCATATCACTGGAATTCCTCCATCGCTAGGCTTGTGGAGCGAAATTCTCATTATAAGTGGAGCAGCTGGTAGCATTCTAGGCAAAAGTGTTGTTGCCTTTGTAGGATTGCTGGCAGCGCTTCTTGTTGGAATTGGACTGTCAACAGCATATGCATTTCTGACTATGAAAAGGATCTTCTTCGGACAGCTCTCTGAAGCTACTACGAAAGCCAAGGAAGCAGGATTTGGTCTTTTAGCTCCTATGATTATAGTAGCAGCAGCGGGCGTACTCTTGTTCATCTGGCCAAGCATATTGATAAATCCCTTAGTATCGGTCCTGAATTCCCTCTTGGGATGAGGTGATGACATCCTCATGGAGTTAGCACAGGCCTTGGCAGTCGTGACTTGGATTCTCCCATATTTCGGGGCTTTGCTGTCATTAATTCTTTCAAGATTAGGCAAGATTAGAGAATACTTGGCTGCCTCCTTACTTGGAGTATCTGCGATTTGTATGACCTTATTACTTCGAGAAGTCCTAACATCCACTGAGAAGGTTATAGCTTTCTCTGTTCCTTGGATTTCAGAGCTCGGCATTGATATTGGAGTCTACGTCGATACGCTCTCCGCGTTCATGGCTCTTGTGGTAGCTTGGCTTAGCTTCCTCATAGGAGTTTATAGTCTCAAGTACATGGAGGAAGATCCGGGACTTACTAGGTATTGGTTCTTCTTTGATTTCTTTGTAGGAAGTATGCTACTCCTAATATTAGCAGATAACCTTCTGTTAATGTTCCTTGGATGGGAGGGAACTGGGCTTGCTTCCTATGCTTTAATTGGTCATTGGTACACCGATGAAGAGGAAAGATGGGTGGGAGATCCTGGAAGAACTGCTCTTGGGATCCCCATGTACTTCACTCCAAGCCACAGCGGTTTAAGAGCCCTAGTATTTACTAGATTAGGAGATGTTGGTTTTCTGGTGGGCATAGGTGTTCTCTATGCCCTTACTGGGACATTCAGTATCCCAGAAATTGCAGAACGTTCTTCGGAGTGGGCCGGCTTATTGGCTTCAAAGGATTTGCTCTTGCCATTTCTTCTAGCTTTCTCTCTAGGAGCGTTGGCTAAGAGTGCTCAGTTCCCGTTTCACGAATGGCTTGTTACTGCAATGACGGGTCCAACTCCGGTTAGTGCCCTCATACATGCTGCAACTATGGTGAAGGCAGGAGTATACTTCCTTCTCAGATTTTCTCCCATATTCGTATTAGCCTCTCACGAATTATTAGGCTCAATGCCGAAGGCCTCAGCAGCCATAGGAACATACTTCACAATAATTGCGATGGTGGGTGGTTTTACGGCATTTTTCATGGCTACTCAGGCGCTTGTAGCCAGAGAAATGAAGTTGATACTTGCTTTTTCAACGGCATCACAGTTAGGCTATATGGTAATGGTTCTTGGGTGTTCCGGCCTTGTTAAAGAGTTTGCAAGTGGTATGTTGGCTGGCTTTAGTCACTTCATGAGCCATGCTATCTTTAAGGCTGCCCTCTTCCTTGGTGCTGGAGCTGTAATTCATGCAGTTCATTCTAAGTACATAGATGATATGGGAGGACTCTCAGATCACATGAAAATCACCTTTTACTCAATGTTAATTGCTGCTCTGAGTCTATCAGGGTTGCCTCCCCTCATAGGTTTTTGGAGTAAGGATTTTGTAATGGAAATTACTAGGGAGTCAGGACTTTCAATTGCATTTGCTTCAGGAGTTATCACCGCTGCATTGACAGCCTTTTATTCAATTAGGCTTATAATCAAAGCGTTCTTGGGCACGAAATCCCATAATGTGGAGCATTTAGAAGAAGAACACAAACTTCACAAAGCTCATCCGATTATGTCTTGTCCGTACCTTCTTCTAGCCTTAGTTTCACTTCTTCTAGGCATATTGTGGCCGATTATTGGACCAAAATTCTATGAAGCTTTGACAGGAAATATTCTCGCACTGGAGGAGGTCCCAACCCACTTTGAAGTGCACATTGATCCAACTTTGCTATTAATTTCTCTAACAATGGTGTTTTTGGGCATAGGAACGGGAATCTTCTCATATCTTACAAAAACAGGAAGTAATTTGCTCTTAGTGATTTCTAGATCTAGAAGCCTGCCAGCTCTCCAGTCCTTGCTTTATGACAGGTGGTACATTAATTCAATCTATTACAAAGTGATTGTTAACGGCTTTGCCTGGTTATCCAGGTTTGGATCTAAATGGTTTGATACTTTGCTCATAGATGGTTTCTATCATAGGTTCATTCCAAGAATTACAGATATATCCAGCGCGTTTGGATCTAAATGGTTTGATACTTTGCTCATAGATGGTTTCTATCATAGGTTCATTCCAAGAATTACAGATATATCCAGCGCATTAGGGTTCAGATATATAGAGACCGACGTCATCGATGATGGATATCACAAAGGATTCGTAGGGCTTTTGAAGGAAATAGGAGGAGAATTAAGGAGGCTTCAAACGGGGATCGTAAACCATTACCTCATCATATTCTTTGCAGGGTTGGGAATTCTAGCATACTTGCTTATATGGTTGGTGTAAGACCATGAATGATCCAATCCTACTTCTTAAAGGAATTTTGATTCTGCTAGTGGTTCCAGGGCTTATCCTTCCTCTTTTTGATCAGAAAAGAAGATTTAGGAGATTTGGGTTCTATGTGTGCGTTTGCTGTCTTCTCATAACTCTAATCGTATCAGCTCTCCTTACATCAGAACTTTCTCGTTTCCAAGAGCCTATCTTTGCTTTCAACGATTCCCTGCGATTAGACTCCTATTCTGCTTACTTAGCCTTGCTCGTTACCCTAGGGGCTCTCTTAGTAGCCATAGCATCCTCAGCACAGATAATTAACTGGACGACAGCTCTAAGCTCATATTCACTAATGATGCTGGCCCTTGCCGGAGTTTACATAATGCTTTTTGTAAACGATGCCTCCGTCCTCCTAGGAGCATGGGCCTTAGTTGCAGTAGCTTCATATGTGCTAGCTGGGATTAAGAAAGATTTGAGTTCTGTAGAAGGAGCAGCTAAATACGGAATTATGGGTGCTGCATCATCCTCACTGTTGGTGTATGGACTAGCGCTCGTCTTGGGATTAGCGGGTACTAGTCGGCTTATGTTTAACCTAGATCCTGGGGTCGCAGAGATAAGAATACTCTTCGTTGGGTTTATACTCCTCATAGCCTCTTTTGGGTTCAAACTAGGGGTATTTCCATTCCATGGATGGCTACCAGATGTGTATGGAGAAGTTCATCCCATACTGGTCTCTTACATCGCTGGAGTAGTTAAAATGGCTGGTATAGCTGGACTATTGAGGGTTGTAGTTCCCTTGCACTTGGTATTAGCTGATAAATGGCTTCCAACGATGGCATTATTCTCCCTGGCGACCATGACATTTGGAAATTTCGTGGCACTGCTCCAGAGAAATGTACAGAGAATGATGGCATATAGCAGCATCGCCCATGCTGGTTACTTATTGATAGGTTTTTCAGCTATAGTTGGCCCTGAAGCCGATCTAGCTTTCCAAGGAATAGCACTTCATCTAACAACATATGTTCTGGCTAAGATAGGGATATTTGTGGCTCTGGCTTATATTATAAGGAAAGGTGTAGCCCCTACCTTAGAAGAAATAAGCGGTCTTGGAAGAAAGATGCCGGTAGTATCAGCTTCATTATCTGTTCTAATCCTGAGCCTAATGGGCTTTCCCCCATTGATAGGATTTTGGAGTAAGTTCATGTATCTCTTCTTCTCTGCAACTGAAGTAGCACCATGGCTCGTGCTGGCTGGTGTCCTTAACAGCGGGATCTCAGTAGGATACTACGCTCAGGTGATCAGATATCTTTACTTCAGGGAACCTATCAAAGAACTTAAGGAAAAGAAAGCTGATCCAGAGGTATTTATAGCTCTGATAACTGCTTTAATTACAGTATTTTTAGGATTGGGAGCTTTCTCCCTTATTCTTTCTATATTCTAAGAGATTCAAATAATATCACCCATCTCAGCTAGTGCCGATAACGGCTAGCGTATTGAAAAAGAACTCTCAATGTTGAAGAATTTATCAGGACATGATAGATAAATTGTGATAGCGTTGAAATTCCTGAAATCTTAGGTAGTAAATATCCTAGGATGAGAGCGGTGAAGAGCTTTTGGAGAAGGTTTTTGTTAGGGAGATCTTTGCTAAATCGATTTTATCAAGGAGTGGCATCATAGGAGTCGATTATGCCATAAATCCATATTTAGGTTGTTCTCATGGATGTGTTTACTGTTACGCACGCCTTTATACGGCCAAGTTTTGGGAAAAACTGGCTGAAGATCATGAATGGGGCAATTTCGTTTTTCCAAAGGTTAATGCAACGCAGCTCCTTAGAAAAGAACTCAAGAAAAAAAGAAATGGATTAATACTCTTGAGCAGTGTAACTGATCCTTACCTACCACAGGAAAGCACTTATAAACTAACTAGAAGAATTCTCGAGGTTCTTAGGGAGTATAGATTTCCTATATCAATTCTAACGAAATCTCCATTAGTAATACGGGATTTAGACATTATATCGAAGCTTGAAGATGTAGAAGTCGGCTTCTCAATTAGCGGATTAGATTCATTCTGGTTATCTCATTTTGAACCGCGTGCTCCTAGCGTTAAATCAAGGCTGGCGGCGTTAAGGAGGCTATCTGAGGAAGGTATAAGGACCTATGCCTTTATCTCTCCAATACTCCCTGGAATAACCGATAGATGCCTAGATCCTTTATTTAAGAAGATAAAGGAAGCAAATCCGGATAGAATTATGGTTGATTTGCTCAGAATCAGGCCACGATTATGGCAATTCATAAAGCAAGCGGTAGAAAAAGCTCTTCCAGACTACCTTCAGGTATATAACAAGATAAGGTTTGATCTCTCTTACTTTTTCGATATAAAGGGTAGATTCGAGGAAGTAGCAGCGAAGTATGGTTATGAACTTGAATGGATGTATTAATATCAATTAGCTTAGGTAAGCATCGAGGCTTTGTCTTCTAGATATATCTCTTAGAGTGATGCTTATTTCCTTCCAGTGTTTCATAGGGATGTTTAAAAATGAACTTACTCTCTGCAAAATCTCTTTGAGATCTTGGGATTTCATAGGTTTTCTTTTCAATGCAGCTCTGACACTTTCTCTCACAAGCCACACTCCCAAAGGAAGGAGACTGTCATTATGTATTTCTCTAAGCACTAGAACAGTTGCCTGTCTGCCCTCATCATTTAGCTTTTCTAAAACAGCCAATCTAGCTGCGTAATAACATCCTCCCATTGATGCATATCCCTTCCTGCCCCAGTGTTCCTCATAGTCCTCTACGAAAGCTATGCTCATTCCCTCAGGATTCCAGGTCGTGCCAGGATACCAAGCCTCAATGGATTCATATCTCCAGGGTCCTGGAATCATGATGATGGCCCATTTGTTACCATATGCTTCCAGCAGATAGACCCTGTACTCATCTAGAAAGGGCTTGTCCTTCACAAAGCTTTCCCTCAGCCATACTCCAAGCATATCATCTACTGCCGTGATACTCCATCTAGTAGGAACAAGTCTTCTCTGTGTTTTAAGTCCAAAAGCTCCTACGCTAAATGCTCTTTGTATTCTGCTTACTTCTATTCCATTTCTGTACAATTCGATTACGGCTGCCTGTGCCTTCAGGCCCGTATCCTCAAAGACTTTCTCCATTCTTTGATCGGTTCTCATTGAGTAAATCCTCACATCCTCAAGAGGAGCCAATGGACCCATTGGCTGTATTTCATCGTCGAGCAGGAATGTTTTCGTAGGTTTTTTCTTGAACTTGGTCTCAGAGTCAACTGATATTTCGGACAGGGTCATTTCAAGAGTACTTTCCATTAAACGACCAGCTTTTGCGGGCCTCCTGACATCAACTGGGAATGTCCCTCTCACCAATCCAAGCCTGAACTCTAGGATAGACTCAACGCTCATCCCAAACCAAGCCTCTGGTCTGTCATAAAGAGATGTATCACCAAGTTCCTGGGGAATTAGTGGACCTGCTCTCACATAGGGATATCCTATCCTTCCTACGAAAACTGCTGGAGGAGAACTCCCCTCAATTCGTTCAGATTCCAGTAAGTTAAGTTTCTTCGAAAATACCTTGACTTTCATCAGAATCGGACACGCCGGTTTCCTGCAAAGTAGTTTTGAGCCCCTACACAGAAGGCAGAGGTTCTTTCCAGCCTTCAATATAAGGTTCTGATGAGATATTGGGAGTATCTCCTCTATCGCTCTGGATTCTGATAGATGCTCCAACCAAGGAAGCCTTGCTTTTACTCTCTTAGTGAATTTCTTTCTCATTACTCAATTATTCGTTTATCTTAGGTCTATTTAACAATTCTTCAGAGAGAATCTCATGTAAAGTTTCTGGAGCATCCTTACACTATCAGCTTTCCGCTAATAGGGATGTATCTTCCGCATTCTGGACATGTCTTGTCGTTTGTCAAATTAGATTTCACGATTTTAGGTCCAAATCTTCTTATCAGGAGTTTACCACAATCTGGACAATATGTGTTTTCTCCTTCATGCCCTAACACATTTCCTATGTAAACAAAATTGATTCCAGCTTCTAACGCCAAATTTCTGGCATACTCCAATTTTTCTATTGGAGTGGGAGGCCTTGTATAAAGGTGAGCTGGAAAATAGCGAGTAAAGTGTAGTGGAACTTCTGAACCGAGTTCCCTTAAGTGTGTCTCCACAGCCAAGGCCAGATCTTCTTGGGAATCATTTACACCTGGAACTATTAGATAGACGATTTCAACATGAATTCCAAGCGATAGAGCAAGCTTTGCATTCCCCCAAGGTATTTTCCAATTAGCGCCTCCAATAAATCTACTATAAGCTTTCTCGCCTCCTTTCACATCTATCTTTAAACCATCCAGGCCTGCAGAATGCAACATTTTGAGAGCTTCTTCAGTCATATAGCCGTTGGAGACAAAACAGCAGTACATTCCATCTTTCTTAGCAAGGTTGAATAAGTCCAAGCTGTACTCAAACAATAATGTTGGTTCATTAAAACTCACACAAATCCCCTGATCTCCGGCTCTCTTTGCTCTCTCAATTACAAGCTCAGGAGGCGTGAATGTTGCTGTAGAAGGATCTGGCAGTCTTGTAGAAAGATGCCAATTCTGACACCAAGGACAGCGAAAGTTGCAGCTCCAAGTCGATATAGTCATCGCGGATGAGCCCGGCCAATAATGAAAGAAAGGTTTGATCTCTATTGGTCTGCTCTCCATGGCACTTAAGTCCCCATAGACGATGGTATAGAGTTTCCCGTCTAAGTTAATTTTGGTGCCACAAAAGCCCTTTTCGTCAGGTGAAATCAGGCACTTCCTTTCACATACTCTACAGATTACATCCTCGCCAACAGAGTCATATAGGGGAGTTTTCTTTAACGTTTTAACATCGCTCAATCTAATCATGTAATTATCTCCTACAAATCACGATTTTTACTTTTTAGCAAGGATTATCATGCTACCATCCAAGTTTGATTTGGCTACAACCATCCTTAACCCAATTCTCTTAATAACAGAGATAGTCTCCTCCAGATTCCAGCAATTAACGGGAAATCCTGTCTTTTGGAGTAAGATCTCTTTTATTCTTGCCATTAACCTACCCCTATCCCAATCCAACACTGCTATGTATCCTCCTCGCTTAACTATTCTTGCTGCCTCCTTAAGAGCTAAGATCTTGTTAGTAATTTCGTCAAAAGAGTCGTAAAAATACACAAAGTCTGCAAAATCTTTCCTGAACGGGAGATAAAGAGCATCGGCTAAAATGGTATTCACATTTCCTAACTCAAATGTTTTGTCAACTAGTTTCTCTAAAAGAGCCGGATTCTTCTCAATCAAATATAAAGCTCCTATTCTCTGATGAATTAGGTCCGCGATGATGCCATAGCCAGCTCCTATGTCCACTACTGCTTCTAAAGGAGGCAAGGATGTGATGACTTGCAATAACCTCTTATAATGGGTGAGCTTTATCGCTTTGAATGAATTAACATAGGAGTAAAGTAAGCGATACCATATTGATGACAATTCTCCTCTTAAATTGATCTTTTCAATAACTTAAGATGTATGTATCTTAATTGGGCTCATCTGAGGTTCGAAATTCTAACTATTTCTTGACATGTATAACGTTTACTTCTCAAAGAGAAAGAAGAGGAAGGGCTTAGGTAAAATCTTATCCCGTTTCCGGGTCTGCTACCACTCCTCCTCTTCCCACTCATCCCATTCTTCTTCCTCTTCTTCCTCCCACTCCTCCTCTTCCGTTTCTTCCCCTATCTCAGCAACGCTTCTTAGTTCTCCACCCTCGATTAAAACGTAGAGGAGTGCTCCACACTCAGGGCAGACCACTTCATCCTCAAACTCTTCCTCGTTTATCTCGAAATCGGCTCCACATACCGGACATGAGACAGTGGGCATGTTTACCTCTAAGGAGCCAAATGGCAGGTACAAGTTATATAAAAAGTGCAAGGTCGAACCGACTGACTAGGTTATCTCTTACATTTGTGAAGGGAACTCAAGAATTCTGCATGTAAATTAACGCCTTTTTACTAATACAAGCTTTAAACTTGAGCTTTGGGTCTATGATACTTCTTCCGTAAGAAATTTAGGTAATAATTCCTCCTAATACACACGATGAAAGACTATTACTTTGGGCTGCTTAAGAAGCTCGTATCGTTAAATACAGATGCAACTAAAAGGATGAACTATGAAAAGGCTTCCTCTCTAATATTTAGGGAGTTAGAAGAGCTAGGCTTGGAAACAAAGATAGTAGGGGAGGAGGTACCAAACGTTGTAGCAAAATTAGATGCGGGAGCAGATTTGGATCTGGCGATAGTCAGTCATTATGACGTGGTTCCCGCAGAAGGTCATTGGATCATAGAGGGAAGAGAAGTAGATCCCTTCCAACCGATTGAGTTAAATGGAAAGCTTTATGGCAGAGGCTCTGCTGATGATAAGTCTGCTATTGTAGCTTCCATCTGGGCTGTAGCTGAAGCCAAGAATAAGAGAATGAAGTACAATCCTTTGCTTATCATAACAGGAGATGAGGAAGTGGGGGGAACAGGTATAAGAGAAGTTGTTTCAGCTGGAATCACAGGAGATCTAGTATTGGTGGCTGATTCATACATAGAATACATTGGTGTTGGCGCTAGCGGAGTCGTACATGGTTGGATTACTGTTGAAGGGAAGGAGGGACATGCAGGGTATCCTCATAGGGCGAGGAATCCTGTCAATGGTCTAATTTCTTTATGCTCTGAGCTTATGAGATTTGCTGAAAAAAGAGCTCTGACTTTTTCAGAGTTAGATTCTCCCCCAGATTCTCCCATTTCAAAGGTTTGGGGGAGGTTTACGTTTACAATATTGCAAGCTGGAAGTAAACATAATGTCATCCCAAGCGAGGCAAAAGCTGGTTTTGACATGAGAATAGTTCCTGGAGAAGACCCAAATAGAGCAGTTATGGAACTAAAAAGCGAATTCGAGGCAATTAAGGAGAAACTGGGTTTAAATGCAAGATTAGAAATACTGGAACCTATAAACGAGGGTTGGATAACTGATCCACAGCATCCATTTGTTCAGGAGGCACTTGGAGTATATGAAAGGTTATTTGGTCATAAAAGAGTTTGTGGAGAACTTGGAGGAAACGATGGTTACATATTCTTAAAAAGAGGAAAACCCACTATAACCTTAGGAGCTATGAGGAAAGATAACAACATACATGGACGTAATGAGTTCGTCTATCTGAAAGACGTGATTATGTTGAAGGAATTCATTAAGTGCCTTCTCACAGAAGAGAGAAGCCTTTCACAGTCAGAGACTTTACTGTGATATTATTGCCTTTTCTCTCAATTTTGATCCTAGCATCAATCAGGTCTAAATTTAATTCGCTTGATAAGCTGTTAAACAACTCTGAAAGAGGACTATTACCAAGTATTTGCTCTAAAGGAGCCTCAATCTCGTATTCGAATAGCATTGTTTCTTTTGTGTCTGATTTTCCCTTAATTTGAGTTAAACTTTTCATGATCTCTCAAGATATGATATGATGAAACGAATCTAAAAGTAAGTTGGTTGATTCATTTTGAAACTTTGCGAAATGATTCCAACAAATCTAGGGGAGGAAGAAGATGGATGCTCAGTTTAATTCAAACGGAGAATATCAGAAGGATATGTTAAGAGGGAGGAGCGTTATATTTTGCCCTTAATGAAGTCTTCTACCATCTTTTTGGCTATCGCATCAGGGTATTGTCTTGGTGGGTGTTTGAAGAAGTATGCACTTACAGGAAGCAGAGGTCCCGCCAGCCCCCTGTCCATAGCTAGTTTTACCAGCCTTATGACGTCTATTGCTACACCAGCTGCGTTTGGAGAGTCCATGACACTTAATTTCAAATCAATTGTTAGTGGAAAGCCTCCGAATTGTTCTCCTTCCATGTGAATATAAGCTATTTTTACGTCCCCTAGATGAGGCACGTAGTCACTAGGTCCTATCCTTGCCTTTACATCATAGGGGAACATCGTTGTAACAGCCTCTGTCTTACTTTTTCTCTTTGTTTTGAGGCGAGATTCTTCTATCATGTTCAGAAAGTCCATATTTCCCCCTACATTCAGTTGATACGTTGATTTTACCCTAACTCCTCTATCTATGAAAAGCTGTGCTAGAGTTCTGTGAAGAATGGTGGCACCTAACTGGCTCTTGAAATCGTCTCCTGCAGCAGGGATACCTATCTCTTCAAATCTCTTCCCCCATACTGGATCACTGACGATGAACTCTGGTATTCCATTGATAAACGCAATACCTGCCTCTAAGCAGGCCTTTGCATACGCCCTACTTGCCTCATAGGATCCAACGGGTATTATGTTCACTAATATGTCAGCGCCCGAGTCCTTTAGCTCCTGAACGACATCAATCTCCTTCTGGCTGTCATCTACCTTAAATCCCTCCCCATACTGGAAATTCTTCATGTGTGGAGCTACTCCATCTAGAACAGGGCCCCTTTTCACCTCTACTCCAAGCTTAGGCACATCCGAGAATTTCGCTAGAACATTTGGTGGAGAGAATATGGCCTCGCTTAAGTCCTTTCCTATCTTTCTGGAGTCGACATCAAATGCTGAAACAAACTCTATGTCCGAAATGTGGTATGGTCCGATTCTGGCGTGCATCAGACCTGGTACAACTTCGTCATCAGGGGCATCTGCATAATAGAAAACCCCTTGAACGATAGCTGAAGCAACGTTACCTATACCTGCTAGAGCAACTTTCACCTTTGGCACATGCATCCCTCCCCTGGATCGTTGAATTACCTAATTCAGTAATTTATTTTTGAGATGTAAAATAAAAAGGTGGATAGGGGTTAAGAGGACTTTTCTAAAAACTTGAAAATATCGTTTGGGTCCGAAAAGGATCCATATGCTTTACCAAAAACCCTGTTTCCGCTATACTTTATTATCAGGAAACCGCCAATTCCTGGATATAATACTAACTTCATGTCTTCCTTGCTAGCTTCTATTCTTTCAGGAGACTTCCGTACAACGAAGCCCTTCTTCAGCAGCTTTGTAGTTATTTGATCAATGTCTGAGCTCATCGATATCCCCCTTGAGAGGTCCTGGCTTCCTATTCGATCTTTTTCATGGATTACTAAATAGCCTTCGGGTATCGGTCTAGTGGTAAAGATAAACTCTTTAACATTTCCTTGACCAAACAAAAGGGTGTTTATGGTGGAAGAAGTTCCAAGAATAGTTGTAGAGCCACCCGGTCCAAAGGCTAAAAGGCTACTTGAGAGAGATTCTGCTGTTATATCACCCTCATACGTAAGATTTTATCCTCTAGTAGTCGATCGTGCCAAGGGTTCTGTGATCACTGACGTTGATGGGAATAAATACATTGATCTAAATTCAGGACTGGCGGTCATGAACGTAGGGCATAACCACCCCAAGGTAATCGAAGCTGTAAAGAGGCAGCTAGAAAGGTTTACTCACTACTCTAATACTGATTTCTATTACGATGTATCTGTTATGTTGGCTGAAAAGCTCGTTCAAATTGTTCCCGGAGAAAAGAGGAAGAAAGTCTACTTTGGAAACAGTGGAACGGAAGCTGTTGAAGCCGCTCTTAAACTTGCAAGGTGGTATACAAGGAGACAGTATATCCTTGCGTTTATAGGAGGTTTTCATGGCAGAACCCTTGGTTCACTAAGTCTCACATCTAGCAAGCCAGTACAAAGAGCTGGTTTTTCTCCGCTGCTTTCTGGAGTGATACATGTTCCTTATCCTAACCCATATAGAAATCCCTTTGGAACAGATGACCCTGAGGAAGTAGGTCAGCGTTGCCTGGCTTACATCGAGGATTACATTTTTAACAAATTCGTTCCTCCAGAAGAGGTCGCTGCTATTGTATTTGAACCTATTCAGGGAGAAGGCGGCTATGTCACTCCTTCAGAATCATTCTTTCCAGGGTTAAGAAAGTTGGCTGATCAACACGGAATTCTTTTGGTATCGGATGAAGTTCAAGCAGGGATGGGAAGAACGGGTAAATGGTGGGCCATAGAGCATTTTGGAATAGTTCCAGACATTATAACATCAGCAAAGGCATTAGGAGGAGGATTTCCACTTGGTGCCATGATTTCGACCGATGAGATCATGTCATGGCCTGGAGGCTCCCATGCATCGACTTTTGGAGGAAACCCCGTCTCATGTGCGGCTTCACTAGCAACTATCTCTGTCATAGAGGAAGAGGGATTATTAGAACGAGCCTCAAAGCTTGGAAAGGACGCCTTGAAGAGATTGAAAGAGATGATGGAGAAACATCCCTTAATAGGTGACGTTAGAGGAAAGGGCCTCATGATAGGAGTAGAACTCGTTAAAGACAGAAGAACAAAAGAGCCTGCGAAGAAAGAAGCGAATGAGGTTATGATAAGGTCTTGGAAGAGCGGAGTAGCAGTAATTACTGCGGGAGTTAGTTCGATTAGAATAGCCCCTCCCCTCAATATCCCAGAAGATTATCTTTGGAAGGCACTGGACATAATAGAGGAGAAGATAGGCCAAGTTGAGAGAGAAAGGGGTATATCGAACTAAATATTAGAAGAAGCACTCTAAAAATTAGAAGATTCAAATTCAGAGCAGACAATAGTTAATGACTAATGTTCCAACGCTTTTCTTTATTTATTGCCCGATTAACGATCTTATGGCAGAGATTTCAAGCTCTCTCATCTCCTTTGGGTTAGCTGCAGTAGCATAGAGGTTAAGCCTATCTTTATTTAGCCTCAGAAATTCTGGACCCCATTTAAACTGATTAAGAACCATTTTTGCTTCCTCTGGAAAGCCAAGAATAAACAAAGCGGCAGCAATTGCTTCTGCTGTGGATAATTTGAACGGTTTGCCATAGTTTATAGGGTTCGCCGCTATAAGGAATGGTAGGATTCTCTGTACTCCTTTTGGCCATCTAACCTTGTCAATTCTTCTCCATGATGCATCTACTGCAAGAAGTCCTTTCTTTTCAACGATTGGTCTGTCTTTTAATGAGATCAATGTATCAGCTTTTGGGTTAAGAACTAATGGCGAACGAGGTCTGATCTTTTTGGCATCTATGACCACCCCTCTTCTAAGCAATCTAGCACCTGTAGCTTTTTTGGGATCATCATGAGGAAGTCTCAGCACATAGATGTCGACCATTAAAAGGACCCTCGAGAGGCAACCTATAAGTTAAGAGATGAAAAAGGCCCGAAGCTTTTAGTTTTTAGTTATTGAAGAAAGCTACAAAATAAAATATAGAAAAAAGAGGTGGGGCCGGAGGGATTTGAACCCTCGATCTACGGGTCTCTCCGAGTATTCTGAGCCTCCTCCTCGATGCTCCAGAGGTTACCTCTGGAGCCCGCCGCCCTTCCTATCTAGGGGATCCTCATATCATTGGAGGAGTCCCTGGCTAGGCCACGGCCCCTCACCTAGCCGGTTCTTACTATGCATCGTTAGCTTTTATAATCCTTGCCCTTAACCTTCGAGGTAGACTCCATGGGAAGTTATGGTGTATGGAACACTCAAAAACCAGGAGTTATGAAGATCTAAAACTCTATGATCTTCATGTTCACACGAAATGGTCAAGAGACTCTCTTACTGATCCAAAGCTTGTTGTAAAGATTTCGATCAAGAAGGGCTTATCGGGAATAGCAATTACTGATCATAATCATATATTGGGAGCATATGAAGCCAAGAAGTATGCTCCAGATGGTTTCGATGTAATCATAGGAGAGGAGATAAAGACAAATCAAGGAGATTTGATTGGATTAAACATCTCCGAAAGGATTAGACCTAAGATAGATGTGGAGGAAGCAATTGATCAAATAAGGGAGCAGGGAGGAGTAGTCCTCCTGCCTCATCCAATTAGTGTGTTTAGGAGAAGGGTTAGTAGGAGAGTTCATAGAATTGTGAACAAAGTTGATCTTGTTGAAGTCGAAAATGGAAGATCTTTTTCATTTGATAATCTACTCAGTAGGAAGTTAGCGGAAAAAGCTAATAAACCCGGAGTTGGAGGAAGCGATGCCCATTTTTATTTTGAGATCGGTTCTGTTTCAGTAGATCTCTCTAATGGTCTACTTAATCCTGGATTGATTATAAAAAAGCAGTTTAGATTTAGAATAATTCCTATCGTGCTTTCAGGGATCGTTAGCATAACTAGACATAAGAAAAACCTATTAAGAGACTGCTTGAATGCCAGCAAATTAAGTTCTGAGATCACAATCTTTGTAAGTAAAGATGGAATGATGTGGGTGAATGATCCGAGAAATCCTTCCCAAGTTTTTAGACTGAAGGTAAAGGAAGGTCGCCTTTTGCTGGACGAAGGTTATACAAGAGAAACGAGAAACATTAGCCTTCCCCTAAAACTAGATGTCACTCGTAAGTCAGTATCTTTAGGCAACGCTGAAAGGGATTTGACGATAAAATTGAATGATCTAATCATAAACAGCAAGTCAAAGGTAACACACGTGATTTTGAGTGATAATTCCGTTATCTCTCTTTCAAGATTCATTAACCTAATAAGAGGCGGCCTAGATGAGGTTTGATCTCATTGGATCCAGAGAATCTGGTGCTGTGGCGATCCTTCACGTTGAAGAAGGTGAAGATCCAAAAAAAGCTGCAGAAGAAATTATGAGAAGACACAAACATGTGAAGTCTGTTCTTTTAAGGGTTGGGCCACGAGATGGAATTTACAGGCTTAGACCCCTTATTCTTGTACTAGGAGACGAAAATACTGAAGTTATACATAAGGAACACGGATACAGGTTAAAGTTGGATCCAATGAAGGTATACTTCTCCCCTAGAGAGGCTACAGAGAGAGAACTTATTGCCAAACAAGTAAGTCCTGGCGAGAAAGTGCTTGTTATGTTTGCTGGTGTTGGACCTTTTGCTATTGCCATAGCAAGACTTCAATCCCTTGTTAAGAAGGTTATAGGTGTAGAAATAAACGAGAATGCTTACAGATATTTCCTAGAGAATGTTAGGATCAATAAAGTTGAAGATAAAGTGATACCCATCCTAGGGGATGTAAGAGAGGTATGTCCTTCTATGTTTGGCACATTCAATAGGGTCCTCATGCCTCTTCCTAAGGGAGCCTACGAATACTTAGATCTAGGTCTTAAATCTTTGAAGTCTCCTCGAGGAGTCCTTCATTTTTACTACTGGGGAGGGGAAGAGGCACATCAAGAAGCCATCGATATGGTCAAACAAAAGGCCCGAGAGCTAAATTTGAAAGCAAAACCGCTCTTTTGGAGGAGAGTTTCGGCCTATTCTCCAAGAAGATGGAAGATAAGGGTTGACTTCGTCGTCAGTATATCATGAGAGAAGCTTTATAGATTGACACTGACATTTTAGATCGAACTTATTTCCGGGCGATGATAAATGGAAGGATCACAGGACATGGAGGTTGAGGATCTGGGCCAAAAATTAGATATTTTGAAGAAACATTATTCAGAAGAGCTTGTAAGGAAGTATCTCTCAGGCATGGAGGGGCTAAGGGAGACAAGTGCAGGAGAAATGACCCAGATGATGTCTAGAAGATTCATCGAGATAATGAGTGGTAAAAAGGATGAGCTTATAAACGATTTTATCTCAGATTTGAAGCTCGTAGGTCTTTCTTTAGACCTTGAACTCGGGGATGAGTTAACTTCTAGAATTGTTGCAATTTATGAGAAGGCTCTAAATGACATCATGTCGAGCTCCATCCAAGTTATGGCTGATGTCATAGAAGATTACTTTAGATGGAGCAAGAGCGGCGATACAAACTTGGTTTCTGAAAGAATTTTCGGTCTCATTCAGGAAGCATCAGAAGCAATGGCGAGATTAGATATTTTAGAACATGAGATTAGGAAGAGAATGAGTGAGAGATTTAAGAACGCCATTATTCAGGCTGATAGAAGATATAAAGCCCTTGCAATTCTCGAGCAGGAGGGAGAGCTTAGTGCTACAGAGTTAGCAACTAAGCTTGGAGTTGTTGAAGGAACTGCTAGGAAATACTTAGATTTTCTGTTAGGAGAAGGATTCGTAGAAAAGGATTTCAGAACAAGGCCTTATGTTTACAGGTTTATATCAGCCCCCTGGAGTGTGCGGGTAGTGGATGAGGAGGAATGAAGCTAGTCCTTCTAGTCTCTCCTTTATGTGAGTCTGCTTTGAGGGCTGCTTCTATCGCAAGAAAAGTTGCTAAAGATCTTGGCATCGAATTTGAGGAGATTTCCGTAACAGAAGAAAGAGGAGAGAAGCTAGCCCTTCGTTTTCGAGTTACTCTGCTTCCCTCATACATAATAAACGGAAAGTTGGTTCATCAAGGAGTTCTTGAAGAGGAGCGCTTAAGGGAGATGCTGACAAACCAAGGAGAGAAGCTTTGAATGTAGATGTTCTCGTCATAGGAGCTGGTCCTGCTGGAGGAACTCTCTCCCTTCTGCTAGCTAAATCTGGTTTGAATGTGTTGATGGTTGACTCTAAGAAGTCTGTTGGGAAAAAAAGCTGTTCCGGCATCTTAGGATACGAATGTTTAAAAGAACTTCCTGTGCGTACTGATCCCTTTGTAATTTCGGAAATTAAAATGGGCGTCTTTGAATCTCCAGGAGGAGTAGAAATAGAATTTGAAGGGAATATCGCTAAAGTCGTTGATAGAGTATCCTTAGATAGAGAAATAGTTGAAGCAGCTCTCTCACATGGAGCTAGAATACGCCTAGGAAGCAGATTTATAGGAATCGAAGACAAAAAAGCAATTATATGGAATGAAAATGGGTCTGAGAGGATATCTTATAGGTATCTTGTTGGCGCAGACGGAGTCCACTCAAAGGTCAGGGATGTATTGGGTTTGCAAGCAAAAGAGCCTTACATTGGAATTCAGGTCTTTTCTGAGGAAAAAATGATCCCAGATGATAGATTTAAAGTTAGAATAAAGAGAGGTAGCAGGTTTCTTTGGATATATCCTTGGAGAGATAGGAGTAGAGTAGGAGCGCTGGGTAAGAGCACCGATCCGATCATGAAATGGGTTAGAGGAGAAGTTCCCAACTTCTTGGAAAAAGAAGTCGCTGCTATCCCTTCAACCCCGCTGAAGCATTTTCAAAAGGGGAATGTAGCTCTAGTGGGTGATGCTGCTGGGCAGGTAAAACCTCTTAGCAGAGGAGGCATTTACTTGGGAGTTAAGGGAGCGAGGCTTCTTGCAAGCTCTATATTGGAATCCTATGAGAGGGATCTCCCGCTCATAGAGGGTTCATATCAGAAGGAATGGTGGAAATTATTTGGTTTTGAAATAAAAGCAGGTCTTGCTTTTAGAAATGTTTTAGATCGTATGAACCCTAGGGAACTGGATTCCTTGTTCTTTTTACTTAAAGGCTATGAAAAGAGGGTTTCCTCGTTCGACATAGACCATCAACTCACCAGCGTCATCACAAGCATAAATGCCTCTGATTTCTTAAGAGCAGCTCTATCTAAGCCAAAACTCCTTTTAAAGCTTTTATCTGCTCTAATATTGAATTATTTTTCGTATTTTTAGCTTTTTCATCTAATTAAATAATTGTTCATACAACGAAGTTCATAAGTAGCTGGACAAGGTACAATATAGAGAAATGGGAACATGCAAAATATGCGGCAAGAAAAGTGCTCTAATCTCTGATAAGATCGGTGTTTGTCTAAGTTGCTTTAGAAAAAACCCAGAAGAGGCCTTACAATTAGCCCAACATCTCCAAGAGGCGTCAAGAATTAAATATGGTTTACCAATCCGACCGCCAAGAGATCCAAACGGGATACTCTGTGGACTGTGCGGGAATAATTGTAGGATAGGTGAAGGAAAGAAGGGTTACTGCGGCTTAGTGACTAATATTGATGGGAGGCTAGTTAGATTGGGTGGAACCAGGGATAAGGGCATATTAGAGTGGTATTACGACCCACATATCACAAACTGTGTTGCCTCTTGGTTTTGTCCCGCAATTGGAACGGGATACCCGAAATATGCCTATAGAGACGGTCCTGAATATGGATACTATAATCTTGCTGTCTTCTATGGGTCATGCACTTTTTCTTGCGTCTTTTGTCAAAATTACCAGTTTAAGAGGTTAACTCAAAGATTAGGGCCCGTAATGAGTGCTGAAGAGCTAGCTTCAAAAGTAAATGACAAAGTCAGTTGCATCTGCTATTTTGGAGGAGATCCTTCATCGCAAATGGAACATGCAATTGTTACAAGCAAACTAGCTCTAGAAAAAGCAAGAGAAGAGAACCGAATACTTAGAATATGTTTTGAGACAAATGGAAACATGTCTCCAGGATTTGCAGAGGTTGCAATGCAACTCGTCTTTGAAAGCGGTGGAGTAATGAAGTTCGACCTGAAATTCTGGGACGAAACGCTAAACATTGCACTTTGTGGGGCTTCAAATAAAACACCACTAGAAAACTTCAAGCGTTTGGGCGAAAAGTACTTTGAAGAGAGACCTGAGGTACCTGTCTTGACTGCAAGTACTCTCCTCATTCCAGGATATGTAGACGAGGAAGAAGTAAGTAAAATAGCTGAATTCATTGCAGAAATAAACCCAGAAATTCCTTACTCTTTGTTAGCATTTTACCCTTGTTTTGAGCTGACAGATCTTCCTACAACTAGCCGAAAACAGGCGTTAAACTGTTTGAAAGCAGCAAAAGATGCAGGTCTTAAGTATGTACGCATCGGTAACGTGCATTTACTCTCATAGTTCAACCGTCTCTTTGAGGGAAACCAGTTTAAGACTCTTTCTAAAAGAAGGTGGAACGTACTCGTCGAATAATTCTGGATATGACGTGTGGACGGGTATTATCTCTTTTGGATTTATCTCATCTATCACCTTCCTAAGTTCCTCAGGCTTAGCGTGACCTGATACATGGATCCTATAGTACTTCTTTATGCCAAAATATGCCAGCCAGTTGAGCAATCTATCAAAGCTCATAGCTAGTTCTTCATTGAAGGGCTCAGACCTGCTTAATATGAATGTTAGAGGAAACTTCATTCCATCCTCAGGTAATATGCCCATCAAAATCCTAGGGCTGTTTGGAGCAAGAATTACAAATGAATTTGGCTCTCTCGCTAATTTCCTCCTATTTTCGCCCCATATTATTCCTTCAGGGCCGCAACTATCTTCTATCAAGGAGATAAGTTCCTTTATTGCTGGTCGCCTTCTCTCCTCCTTAACCTCCTCCCAACTTTCCTTTTTTCTCCTTCTGCTAAGATAAAGGAGAAAATCTCCTATTCTTGGAAGATTCTCTATTTTCGGATCTCTCTCCAGAAGCCTGTTAAGGATCAGAGCTTGCGTCTCTCCTATTATAAGCTTCCTTCCTAAGTGCTTTGAGAGAAGCCATACAGTTCTAAGTCTGTCAATGTCTGTTGTGTTGGCTTCAACTAAGATCAAGGAGTTTTCAGCGGTCTCAGTCACAGTTTTCATCTCTTCCAGTACTTTTACCTCGCTTTCAGCCTCTCTTTTAACCCTGAGAGGTGGAAGTTTCAACGATTGATAGATGTTATGCTGCTCTAGCAGCCTTATCATGGCTTCTTCTGGGTCAGATTCAGGCGCTACCCTTGTTCCTTCGATTATCAATAGATCAGGCTCGAATTCTCCAGCCAATTTCACAAAATCCCTTGATAGTTGGGATACTTGGCCGTGGAATCTGAAATCTCCGGTGTAAACCACTTTTTTCTTTCCTGCCTCTATCAGGAAGGCATATGCACCAGGGATTGAATGATCCACATGAACGGGCCATACTTGAAATGGACCTATTTCGAGTTGAGAACCTGTTCTAAAGGTTTTGATCGAATTTTCTTCTATCTTTCTTTCCCATGAAGAGGTTTGAGCATCCTGTCTAGCTCGTATTATTATCTTGCTTGTTTCTCCCATGTAAATCGGTATTTCAGGCTTTAGCAGGGGAAGGTATCCATAATGATCAAGATGAGCATGGCTAATTAGGACTCCATGGATCTTTGGCTCTCCGGGCTGCCATTTATATGTTCCAGCGAAGTTAGGAATTAGATTGAGTTTTATCAGGTCTGATATGGAAAAAGGGGCAAGATATGGCCTAACAAAAAACTTTGATTCACTCTTGAAACTCTTTCCGAAATCGAGTAAAAGGCGGAATCCATCATGTTCTAACAGTATTTTGTTGCCTCCTATTTCCGATATTCCCCCTAGAAAAGATATCCTCATGGGCTATCACGTTCAACTTATGATTTTATGACATATAATGCCTCTGTTGTTTTTCAAAAAAACATACTTTTTTATAGCTCCAACTGTAAGACGATCTTACACATAACGTGTGTGGAGATCTGAGAAGTATGTCCGTGAAAGTAAGTGAATTAGTTCCGGATATGAATGAGGTAAATATAAAGGTCCGGGTTCTCGAAGCAGGAGAACTAAAGGAGATTCAAACCTTCAGAGGGCCTAGAACTCTATCAGAGGCTGTCGTAGGAGATGAAACAGGAAGGATAACTCTCACCCTATGGGGTGAGCATGCAGGTAAGATTTCCACAGGAGATGCTGTGGAGATCAAGAATGGGTATACTAGAGTGTTTCGAGGAGAGATCCGCCTCAACTTAGGCAGCAGAGGAACTATAGAGAAGATAGATGATTCGGAAGTCCCGAGCATCGATGAAATACCTGAGGAAACGCCTCAGGTACCTGAGGGGTATGAACCCCCGATGAGAAGAAGGGGTGGAAGGGATTTCCGTAGAGGAGGGAAATCATACACTAGAAGAAGATATTGAATCTTTTTGAAGGAAAACTGCGTAGAGGAGTTAGATCTTAGAAAAGAGAAACTTCAACGGTAGAAATGAGGAACTGTTAAAGATAGAATCATCGCTAGTCATTAGCTTCAGTTGAAATAGTTTATATTTTTAACTAGAAAACATAAAGTTGGTGTAGGGTCTTGGTAAAGCCTCTACCTAGAGCCTTTGATTTCGCTACATGGACACAACTGGTCCCAGAATCTGAGATCAGAAGGCTCTTAAGGTTCAAAGTAAAGTACTATTTTGCCGGAGGAAAGCCTGGAGTTCTTCCAACAAAGGCCCTCTCTAAAACGCTTATTGAAATTGGTGAATATTGTTTACAACTCATTGAAAAAGGTGAAAATCACAGAGTTATCGATTTGTTTAATTACTGCCCCACTGAAGGACTTAAAGAGCTTAGGGAAACTCTTGCTTATCATCTTAGAAAAACCGATGGTTTAGATGTTGATTGGGAGGAAATTGTAATAACAACGGGCTCACAGCAAGCCATATATGCGGTTTTAGATGTTCTGTTAAATCCAGGGGATATAGTCGTAGTTCCAAGACCTGCCTATCTCGGTTTTGTAAATGCCGCAATAAAGTTTAGGGCTAAGTTAGTTACGGTTCCAATGACCGAACTAGGTATCGATCCTGAGCACGTTAGAAAAGCTATAAAACTAAGTTATGAGAAATTTGGGAAGAAGCCTGATCTAGTTTACGTTATACCGGACTCTGATAACCCCTCAGGAACAACTATGCCGCTAAAAAGGAGAGAGGAGTTATTTGAGGTAGCTAACGATGAGGGCATACTGATACTAGAGGACTCAGCATATCGCGAAATTCAATTTGGTAATGAGAGGCTTCCTCCCATAAAATCCTTTGATGATGATAACTCAGTTGTCGCATACTTAAGATCTTCAAGCAAAGAAGCAGCGGTTTTTAGAATAGGGTATTCCATCCTTCCAGCAGAATTGAGGAAGGAGGTCGTGAAGTCCAAGGGTTACATCGATCTTAACACTCCGGCAGTAACACAGATGCTTGCAAAGATCTATTACCAGAAATATTTCTCAAAGCACATAGAAGAAGTTAGAGAAGGTTATAAGAAGAGATGTGATGTGATGAAGAAGTCAATTGATGAATATTTTCCAGATGGAAGTCGAACAGATCCAAAAGGTGGTTTCTTTATTTGGTGGAATGCTGCCGATGCTAGCTTTGATTCGAAGAAGTTCCTTGAGGAGGTTGCATTAAAGAACGATGTAATTTATGTCCCCGGAGTAGCCTTTTTCCCAAGATTTGGATATGCCTATCACCCCGAGAAGAATTCTATAGAAAAGATGAAGCCAGAAACACATGGCATGAGGCTTGGTTATTCATACCTTTGTCCAGAAGACATCTCAGATGGAATAAAGAAGCTTGGATTTTTGCTCTCAGAAGCCTTATAAAAAGGACTTATGGGAAACTAATAAGGCTGCCTGGGCAGTTTTCATGTAAATTCAATGATTTTAGTAAAAGAAGAATTTTTCTCTCTTCCTCCCTTAATCGAGACTTCACCATTTTATATTGTTGATGAGACATTTTAACTAGATATCATCTATGGAGTCCTTAAAGGGGCGAGAGCTATTAGAACAGACCTTAGTAAAACGCCATGGAAGAAAAAAAGCTGTGCTCTTAATTGAGAACCTTTCGCAGGATGGTTTGCTTGAAGATATTCTAGCAATATTAGAAAAAATAGGCCTCATTGAACAGCTCTTCGAGCGATATTCAGAGTTAGCCCCAGAAATTATAACAAAGTACAAAGCTTCGAGAGATGCAATTCATCAAAGATTGCTTCAATTGTTAGACTACATGATTAAGGATCCTTTTTACAATAGGAAGATATTGGGTAACAGAGCAGTCCTTCTAAGTGGTAGCATCAGGAGGTACAGGGAAAAAATTCTGGCAATTATTGAGTTATTAGAGAATGTTTTGATTGATATTAAGAAGGATCTCCTAATAGTATTAAAATCTAGAGCAAAAAAGGTTCATCCTAAACTGGAAGAAGTTATGAGACTTATTTCCGAGTTAAGCGTCGAAGAGGATTATTTGGCATCTATAGAAAAAGGAACTCATATCATAAATCGCATAGAAAGTTCTCTTCATTTAAACGCTGTCGAACTCATAGATAACTTGGAAGAACTTAAAAGGGTAGATTCGGAGCTTTTGGAAATAAAGATGCAGTTACAATCTAGTTTAGATCTCCTTAGAAGGATGGAAGAGTTATTAAGCGAAGATAAATCTTTATTGAAGAGAATAGAAGAGATATACGCCTCTATAAGCCAAATGGGGATCGAGACCCCCTTCATTAAAAAATTAATCGATAGAAACATATTCCCACTTCAATCTATAGAAAAAAAGGAAGAAAAAATCCACATTAATGGGATTAAGGAGAAAATAGCTGCCCTGGAGGTCATAAAAAAGGAACTCTTGGAGCATCTAGAGATTGCAAGTCAAATTAATGCGTTTGCTAATCGCCTAAAAAAGGCTGAAAAGGAGCTACCAAAGGTGCTTAGGACTTGTTTAATAGTGGACTCCATGACAAAGAAGAGAACATTCGAGACCATCTATTATGATATTGCTAAAAGACTATATTCGATTAGACAACAGCATACTGTAGACTCAGAGGATCAGTTTATGAAGAATAACGATGAACTGAAAGCTATTGAGGATCTTATTGCCAAAATCTTAACCATTGGAACGCTAGTCAGAGATATTTCGAGAACTAACGATAAGTTGAAGTCTTTAGCAAAGGTAGATGACTGGAAGGAGGAAATAGAATGTATTATATCATCTGAGACTTCAATTAACGCTGTAGAGATTGTTCTTTCATATCTTAAAGATATTTCAGACAAATTAGAAATTTGGAGGCAGAAATTTAGGGATGCTGAGAAAATGTATCCAATCTGGAAAAAGAGGGTGATTAGAGAAATATCTACGAAAAAAGAGGCCGATGTAAAACAAATAACTTCTATTCCAAGAGAATGGAGGGAATGGGTAATCAGTAAGATGATAAAAGATGGTATGCTTATAGAAAGGGCTGGCCTTCTCTTTTTAAGGGAAAAACCACCAGAAAATCAAAAAACAATAAAAGAAGAGTTAAGAGATAGAGTGCTAAGGATGAAGAAGAAGATAGACGCCATCTATCAACTTCCTTCGTTAGAAGCAAGGGAGAAAGTGATATTAAAGGGAATTATTATGAAGCTGGAGGACATAGAAGACAGGATAGATTTGATGCAAGGTGAAACTGACCTTGTAAAGATAAGGAAAGAAATCGACAATCTGGAGGGTCTATTGGAGACTTTTCTTGTCCACGTAAAAGGAGGGGTTCCTGATTGAAACTAGTTGGTATTGGTATAGGTTCAGGAGGAGCAAGGATCTTAGATCAAGTCTACTCTAAGCTAGGACAAGATAGGTTTTTTAGCACGCTGATCCTGGATACCTCCTCAAGAACCGCAGATGAGTTAACATCTCTGGGAGAAAATTTCATTCTATTAGGAGAATCTGGAGAGGGCGTCGGTGGTCAATGGAAGTCGGCTATGAAGTTAATGCTTGAGGATGATAGCAAGGAGAAAATAGTGAGATATCTTAGTGAAAGTAAAGTCGAGAGAGCCCCCATAATAATAGTCTTTGCTGCTTTGGGAGGAGGGACAGGAGCAGGAGCTACCCCCGTGTTGGTCAGATACCTGAGAGAATACTTCTCAGATAAGAGCGTCGTTCCGCCCATCGTCGTTTTAGGCGTACTTCCTTTCATGTATCCAATTGAACCCATAAAGTTCTCCTATAACTCAATAATTTCCATTGCTAATCTTTTGGATTACACGGATGCAATTTTACTAGTAGATAACGACTTATTCGTCCCTTCGCCAGAGAAAGAGGGCGTTGGTGGGGGGTTAATTGAGGTCAATAGGAAGATTTCTTCCTTCCTAGAGACGATGCTTGAAGAAATGTCCTCTCTCGGAACTGGAATAGGAGGAGAATTATCAGCCCAAAGCCTTAAATCCATTTTGAAGATGAAAGAAGCAACTCTATGTGTACCTTGTTATGCAAAGGTTAGATCGGAGACTGTTGGGAATGTACTTGACTTGTTGGCTGAACTTGCTTTAGAGGAAGGTAAGATGGCACAATGCGATCCGGAAACGGCTTTTAGGGCCGTCTTTGTACTAAGAATTCCGGAAGAAAACTTCAGCGTAAAGGGATTTCTTGATGTTAAGAAATTTTTCTTAAGAAAAATAAGTGGAATAGATATAGCTAGTGGTTTACGAAGACTTGAGGAAGGCGCTGAAGAATCGGATGTTGCAGTTATTTTAGTTGAGCCTGAGATTCCTAAGATAACAAAACTCATAGATATAACAAAGGTTTACTATGATCTCCATGAGGAAGTGCTCAGCGCTGTAGAAGAGATTGGGCAAGACGAGCTGGAGCAATTCTTGCAGAGAATAAGCCAGCATTCTGAGGAAGTAGCAAGAAAAAGGCAAAAAGCCAGAGAATTAAAGCAAACTCTAGATCTAGAATCACCTTAGCTTTTATTAGATCGAGCGTCATGACCTCGAAGCTTAACTGTTTACTGCTAAGTTGCTTAGTAGTGTAGTTTAATTTTTTGATATCCCCTCATTAAACATAATGTTACTCCTCGACAAGTTCTTCTATCCTGACACTATAGCGGTTATAGGCGCCTCTCGCAAGCCAGGTAAGGTTGGACATGAGATTTTGCGTATTCTTAAGGAGAACAAAGATAAAGGAATATTCAAAGGAGAACTCTACGCAGTTAACCCGGATGCAAGAGAGATATTGGGTGTGACTACGTATCCATCGATATCGCAGCTCCCTTCACCGCCAGATCTGGCTGTTATAGCAATTCCAGCTAAACTTGTTCCAGGGGCAGTTGATGAGCTCGGAAAACTTGGTACAAAGAATGTGGTTGTTATAAGTGGAGGATTTGCCGAAATAGGCGATGAGGGAATTGTTTTACAGGATCAGCTTATTAGAATAGCAAAGAAGCACGGTATTAGGATCGTAGGGCCAAACTGCATAGGGATATTGTGTCCAGAGACAGGAGTAGATACGATGTTTCTTCCATTTGAGAAGGAAGTTGGTGGAAGAGCTTTGAAATCTTTTCCACGACCAAAAGCTGGAAGTATTTCGCTTATCACTCAATCGGGTGCTTTTGGAGTAGCATGTTTGGACTATATGGCTGGCGAAAAACTAGGGCTAGCTAAGTTCATTAGTTATGGAAACAGAGCAGATGTGGATGAAGCAGAGCTAATTGATTATCTTGCTAGCGATTATAAAACTCGAGTAATTCTAGTTTACATTGAATCCCTAGAGAGAGGAAAAGAATTTATAGATGCAGCTAGGAGAGCCGTTCTTAGTAAGCCAATCGTTGTTTTGAAGGCAGCTAGGACAAAGGCTGGATCTCGAGCAGCTCTTTCTCACACTGCTGCCGTGGCTGGCAGAGACGATATATATGATGCAGCGTTCAGGCAAGCTGGCATAATAAGAGTGAATAATGTTGAGGAGTTATTTGATGTCGCTAAGGCTCTTTCAATGCAGCCTCCTGCAAAGGGTAAGCGCATTGCTGTTTTAACAGATGGAGGCGGCGCTGGTGTTATGGCTGTAGATGAACTCGAGAGCAGAGGCCAAATCATAGCAGATTTGTCTGGAGAGACGGAAGAAAGGCTTGAGGAGTTAAAACGTATGGGAATAATTCCACCAATAGCTTCTGTTAAAAATCCAGTCGATTTGACGGGATCAACAAACGATGAGTCTTACGTTAGGTCCTTAGAAATTCTTTTAGAAAGTTCTGCTGTTGACGGAGTAATCGTCATAGCTTTACATCATGTGCCTGGGCTAACAGGAGATCTTCCAGAGAAATTAGCTGATGTTGCAAAAGGAATTGATAAACCGGTAGTCTTCTGTGATATAGGACAGGGGAAATACGCAGTAGCATTTAGAGAAAGATTTGAAGAGCTTGGATTTCCGGCATATCCCACGCCCGAGAGAGCTGCTATAGCAATATCTGCTCTAACCACTTATGGTACGGTAAGGAGAAAGCTATTGGAAGGAGGACTGATCACGCCCTGACAATAGCATCTAAGGCCACATCAACGCCAAAAGGAAGCCCAGAGACCTCAACTATTGTCATAGCAGGTCTTCCACGCGTAAATGTTTCTAAATATGCCCTTTCAACATCGTGCTGTTTTTCAAGACTCGTCACATAAAAGGTTAGCTTGATGACATCCTCCAAATCCCTCTCATTTGAGATTAGAAGATCTTTCAAGGAGTCCAAGACAGCCCTGGCCTGTAGAAGGGTGTCTCCTTTTATTATTTGCCCTGTAACCGGATTTATAGGTAGTTGATAGGACACAAAGATAAAACGGCCAGCCTTTACTGCTTGGGGGTGCGGTCCCAAAAAGGCATTGGGAGGAACAAGTTCCTCGACGCGTACTACTTCCTCTTTTTTCACAGTCATTCCGTATAACAGCCCACTACCGCCAGCAACGATAAGCGCTCCTATCCCCCAAATAAGTAGAACGAAACCTATTTGGGATAAGGATTCTATCCCTTGTCCTAAACTAAGCTTACCACTGTAGAGGGCCCAAAGTAGAAAAACGGCCGTCCAAATACCAACCGCTGTTATAGAAAGGGATTCAGCAGTCCACCTTACAACAGATTCTTCAGATTCTGAAGCTGACATCTTTGTTTGTAATATGTCCTTTTAGTCTTAATAAAGTAACGATAATGTAAGCTGGTTTCATCACTTCATGTTTTTATCTAATGGCTAAGACAGACAAGTTGATCATGAGATCTGGTGTTAGCTTTTGGTCACGACATATCTGCTTTTCGAACGGATAGAGTGCCCTATAGTCTGAATATCTGGCTGTTTTTAGGGGGGATCTACTTTGAGAAAAGACGGTGAGGAGTTCATAGTAACGCCCTGGGAAGTGAAAGGGAAAGTAAATTATGAGAGGCTAGTGAAAGAATTTGGATTAACTCCTCTAAACGAAGAGCTTTACAAGAGACTGACTAAGTTAGCCGGAGACACTCATAAACTATTGAGAAGAGGGATTTTCTTCGCCCACAGGGACCTCGATTGGATATTAGACATGTATGAGAAAGGAGAAAAGTTCTACCTCTACACTGGAAGGGGGCCTTCGGGTCATACTCACTTGGGTCACATGATCCCTTGGTTTCTAACTAAGTGGCTGCAGGATAGGTTTGATGCCAAGCTTTACTTCCAGATGACTGATGATGAAAAATTCCTGTTTAAACCAGAATTAACGCTTGAAAAAACGAGAAAATACGCTCTTGATAATGCTTTAGACGTAATAGCTCTAGGTTTTAGCCATGAGAAGACAAGAATATTCTTAGATACTGATTACATAGGTGTGCTGTACAAAATAGCCCTAGGTTGTGCTAAGAAGATCACCTTTTCGACCGTTAGATCTGTATTCGGCCTTACAGAGAGCTCTAACATAGGTCAGATATTCTTTACCTGTATTCAGGCTGCTCCTGCATTTATAGAGTCTTTTATAAGGAGAGAGAACGTTCCTTGCTTAATTCCGCTAGCGGTAGATCAAGATCCTCATTTTAGGGTGGCTAGAGATGTGGCTCCAAAGCTTGGTTTCTACAAACCAGCAATATTTCACAGCAAGTTCTTGCCTAGCCTTTCTGGAGCAGGAAAGATGAGTTCAAGCGAAGCTATGAGTGCGATTTTTACAATTGATCCGCCAGATGCTGTCAGAAGGAAGATTTGGAATGCTTTTACTGGAGGAAGGGCAACCATAGCCGAACAAAAGGAAAAAGGAGGTAATCCGGAAATCTGTCCAGTGTTCTATTACTACGCTTTCATATTTGAGGAAGATGATAAATTCCTTGAAGAGCGAAGGTTAAGATGCCTCTCTGGCGATCTGCTTTGTGGCGAATGTAAGGAAGAACTTATAGGGAGAGTAATCGAGTTTTTGGAAGAGCACCAACATAAAAGAGAGAGGGCAAGGGACTTGCTTGACAAGTTTCTGCTAAAAGATGGACAAACATTTTGAATATGAGAGTTAAGAAGAAATTGGTGGTGGCTTAGTTGAAAGATCTTGAAGAGAGAGTTCTAGGCGCCCTTAAAAAGGTCTTAGACCCTGAACTAGGTATAAACGTAGTAGATTTGGGTTTAGTAAGAGGAATAGAAATCTTGGATGGTCCTGTCATTAAAATAAAAATGACTATGACAGCTCCAGGGTGTCCAATGACTTTCTTTATCCTTGGTATGGCTAAGAAAAGCGTAGAAGAAGAGATACAAGAGGCTAAAGAGGTGATCGTTGAGTTAGTCCTTGATCCTCCTTGGACTCCTCTGGATCTAACCGAGGAGGGAAGAAGAAAGCTCAAGGAAAGATTACATTATGATCCAGTTGAGCTATATTTGAAGAAATATGGGCCAGAAAAAGGTTAAAATCATCAATCGACTCTTAATCTCATCAGTGGGATCTGCTCTATCACTTCAAATTCAGCAGATTCAAAGGAGCAAAGATATCTTGCCCATGCAAGAGTTCTCAATTCACTCATTCCCAAATCACCTGCAACAGTTAATGTGGCTCCAAGAGCGTTAAAAATCTCTCCAGGGCCAGATGCTGGTATTCCATAAAGTGATAGGTGCAGCGACTTATCTAGCCTAGAGAGTAGTGAAATGAATTCGAATCTCCCAATTTTTATTTTAATTGATTTTGTCTTATTTGAAGATTGTTCATGAAGCGCTAGAGCCCATGCTAATCTCCCTGGTCTTATTTCTCCTGAGAGTAATGCCAGATTCGATGGATATTTTTGGGAAACTTCTTCTGTGACCTTTGCAAGGTTCGCAATCTTTTTGGGCTCAGCTTTAAGCAGGACTTGTTTAGCTGTTGTCATCTTAAATCCCAACATCTTAAGGTCCTCTAGATCTTTAGAAGCTGGTATGTGGTCCAAGAAAGAAAATCCCCACGATCTAGCCATTCTCTTACACGTCCGAAGAAGCTCCCTTTTTAAGGCTCTATCATCGCCTATAGAGGCTAGATTGGTCAAAAAAACATGTGGACCAGCTACACTTAGATTTGATTGAGGAACCAGCTCTGCCTCGCCCAGAATATCTCCTTCTTCCTCCACAACAAGAATTTCCCCTCCAACACCTCTTACATTATGCAAATATGCTTCAAAGTTCCTTATACCAATCTTAATGTATGGAGGGCCGGCTAAGCTCATTTCAACAATTGTTTCAAAGTCACCTTTTCTTGCGGGTCTTACTTTCAACTCAATAATACCGTCGCGATGCTCCCTAAAAGCTTTCTTAATTAAAAACAGAGGAGACGCAAAGGGAGAAATTTTTCTTAATAACTCTAGAGTACCCAGCTTATACTGAAATCCTAGAAAACACGCGCCAAAAAAATGAGAGTGATGCTAATGTTGAGTGATAGAAAGATTCGCGAATTAATTTCGTCTGGGAAGTTAGTTATAGATCCTTTGAGAGAAGATACTATACAACAAAACGGGGTAGATTTGAGAATAGGGTCAGAAATAGGTCTTCTCAAGGAAGGAGAGGAAATCCTAGATCTAGCAGATCCAAACGTTGAAAGATTTTTTACAATTAAGAAGATAAAAGAAGATGGAATCGTAATAGGATCTAGGACCGCCTTTCTCTTACATACCGAAGAATACATATCTCTTCCATCAAATATAGCTGCCTTGTGCAAGCTAAGGAGTACTTTAGCTAGGTTTGGCTTCATAGCACCCCCCACTGTTATAGATGCGGGATTTAAGGGCCAACTTACAATAGAGGTTTTTTGGACCGGCGCTAATCCAGTAAAAATTTACCCTGGAATTCGTTTCCTGCACGTTATTTTCTTTGAAATCCCAGGGGGAGTCATGTTTCCATATTCTGGGGCATATCAGGGTCAAAGAGGGATTAGGTTACCAAAATCTTTAAGGAGTGAGCTTGAGCATGCCTAAAAGCATTGAAGTAGTTGGTTCGGATGCTATAATTTATCTTGCTGCTAGAATTTCAAGAAGTTCTAAGAGTTTAAAGGATTTAGTTAAAGAACTGGAAAACTCGGCCCTTGTAAAGAGATTAATAAAGAGCTTGTTCACCTCAGGGCATCTATCCGTTTTCGAACACTCTTTTATAAGGGTTTATCTTAATGAGGACTTGAATTATTTGAGAAAGGCCTTCTTTGATTTCAAATATGTAGAATTGAGCGGAGGAAGCGAAGCCATTGCATCTTTTAATTTAAGAACTGCTCTAGAGATGATGCAGTCAGAAAACAAATTCATTAGAGACCTCGCTAGAAAAAGCATATCTAATTTTCCAATACTAGCATCTATTTTGGGACTAAAATCGGACAGACAAGTAGATCTTACGATTAACCTTGAAGAGAGGGTTGAGCGGGATGGTATACGCGTTTATCCCATGATCCAATCAGAACATTCAAATGAGAAGCATGCCTTCTATGCCTTTGTAGTTGAAGGTATAAGTAGGGTCTGCAGCCATCAGTTTGTCAGGCATAGAACCCTCAGCTTTACTCAACAGAGCCAGAGACACGTCAGACCTGGTAATTTCTATCTTCCTAAAAACCTAAGTGATAGTGCAGTCGATCTCATGGTGAAAGAAGTTAGAGCCTCCTTTAATCTATATGAAAAGCTGGTTAAAATGGGCGTGAAGAAGGAGGATGCTAGGTACATCTTACCTCAAGCTACCTCCACTAGGTTCTTTGTAAGTGGAAGGAAAAACGCTTGGAATCATTTCCTTGATCTGAGGTTAGATCCTTTAGCCCAAGCAGAAATAAGAAAAGTTGCTAAAATGATTTCTCACTTTATCAGAAAGGATAAATCTAGGGCCTCATAAGGAATAAAGAGGTGGCTCTTATGATAACAAAGGTAGAAGCCTCAGCTCCCTCTCAGGCTTTTCTATTCGGAGAGCACGCTGTTCTCTATGGAAAACCTGCCCTTGCTGCCGGCGTAGACCGTAGGGCTAGAGCAATTGTCTGTAAAGGAAGAAAAAAAAGGGAAGTCTTGATAACATCATCAGCTTACATAGAACCATTTAGAGGCACTATATCTGGCAACTCTATAAGAGGAGAAGGCGAACCTGATCTTGAACCAATAGCTTTGGGAGTTGTTAGGCTTTTTGACTTGTTAGATAAAAGAGAAGGGTTGGAAATAAGAATAAATTCATCGGTACCCATAGGAAGCGGTATGGCTAGCTCAGCAAGCGTTGGAGCGGCCGTTTCAAAAGCAGTTTCGTATTTCTTAGGGTGTGAATTGCAAGGAGATGCTCTACTTGAGGCTGTTTATGAATTTGAGAGGATAATACATGGAAAGGCGAGTAAAACAGGTCCTGCATGCGCAGTATACGGAGGACTTGTTTGGGTTGATTGGATTAACGGGGAGATGCGGGTATCACATACTAAAGTTCAGGAAAATCTTCCTTTGGTCATGATATGCAGCAGAGAATCAACAAAAACAAAGGAAATGATAGAAAAAGTCTCAAAACTTAGATCAAGATACACCAACATTGTGGATGGGATTCTAGATATTATAGCCACAATAACTGTCACCGGAAAGGAAGCGGTCTATAGAGGAGACTTAGAAGGATTGGGCACATTGATGGATTTGAATCACTGTCTTTTATCAGCGCTAGGTGTCTCAACCCCAGAACTAGATCGTATAGCTTGGTTAGCTAAGGAAAAGGGGGCATTTGGGGCTAAGTTATCTGGTGGAGGAGGTGGGGGATGCGTGGTGGCGATCGCACCTGACCCTGATGATTTAGTATCTAAACTTAAAAATTCAGGACTTGAAGCTTTTAAGATCCCTATTGCCAGGGAAGGAGCAAGAATAGAACATGTTGAGGGATCAGTTTGAGGATTTATTGCTTGCATTCAGACAAATTAAGTTATGAGGTTAAGGAAAAAGCTGTTAAAGAGGCGGAAGAAGTTGAGTTAAGGAGATATTCAATAGAAGAAAGCCTAGTACTTTTTACATCTTATGAGAGAGACGATAATCCTGCTTGCGTAGGGGCAGCCGTGGAAGATGTGAGGACGGTAGCCAACAGGCTTGGAGTAACAAAATTAGTGGTCTACCCTTGGGTTCACCTCACAGAGAAACCAGCTCCTTTCTTTAAAGCCAGGGAATTACATGATTTATTCGCAAGGACTTTACAGATGGCCGGCTTTGAAGTCCACAAGGTCCCAATAGGGTGGTATAAGGCCTTTGAGATTAAAGTTAAAGGCCATCCCTTAGCTGAATCCCTAAGGGTAATAAGAGGCGTAAAAGTAGCTAAGGAGGAGGAAGTAGAGCCGAGTGAGTTCATAATCCTATATCCTTCAGGAGCGGAAGTTAAACCCAGCAATTGGGAGCAAATTGAGGATGAAGATCTCCGAATCTTCGTTAGGAATGAAGTGTTCGGAAAACCTCCTTCTGGTGAGAGTCCTGTGCACATAGAACTGATGAAGAGGCTAGAATTGATAGACTACGAACCTGCCTCTGATGTTGGTCATTTCAGGTTCTATCCAGATGGCACATTGGTTAAGAGATTGATAGAGGAGCTTGCCTTCAAAATAGCTAACAAAATTGGCGCTATGGAGATAGAGACCCCCCTTATATACAGACTAACAGTTCCAGCCATCGCAGAACAAGCAGAAAAATTCAGAGAGAGAGGATATCGTTTTGAAATTGATAATATCCCGTTTACTTTGAGATTTGCCGGCGATTTCGGACTATTTCAAATGATGAAGAGCATGACGATTTCCAAAAAGCATCTTCCCCTCAGCTTTTATGAGATCTCTCCATCCTTCAGATTAGAGCAGAGAGGAGAATGCGTGGGACTTAGGCGACTTAGGGGCTTCACGATGCCAGATATCCATACTTTTGCAGCAGACATAGATCAAGCTCTCGATGTCTACAAGCTTTACTTTAGGGAATATGATGAGTTACTTAAGAAATTAGGGATTAATTACGTTGTTGCATTTAGGGTAGTCAAAGAGTACTACGAGAATTTCAAGCCTCACATTTTAGAAATGCTAAGATATGTAAACAAGCCAGCTTTAATTGAGATCTTGCCTAAGATGAAACACTACTGGGCAATGAAGCACGAATTTCAGTTTGTTGATAAGTCAGAGGGAAATGGTCAGTTAAGTACGGTTCAACTTGATGTCGAAGATTCAGCAAGATATGGCATATACTACGTGGCCGAGGATGGAAAGAAAAGGCCTGGCATAATTGTCCACACTTCAATGGGTAGCATAGAGAGGATGATCTATGCAATACTTGAACAAGCTGCTAAATCCGCGGATAAAGGAGCTAAACCAATGCTTCCATTGTGGCTAGCTCCTGTACAGGTTAGAGTGTTTCCGATAACCGAAAAGGCTATGCTTTTTGCTGAGGAAATAGTACAAAGCCTAAGAGAAGATAAAATTAGGGCTGATTTGGATGATAGAGACCTTAGCTTAGCTAGGAAAGTAAGAGAAGCTGAAAGACGATGGATCCCTTACTTAGCATTTGTTGGAGAGAAAGAATTAGAGAGAAAAGGTTTAACTGTTAGAAGAAGACGTGATGGTGCCGAATATTTCTCAACCATCGAGTCACTGAAAAATGAAGTCAAAAAGGAGTGTGAAGGAATGCCTTATAGGCCTCTAAATGTGCCCTATCATTTAAGCAAGCGTCCTAAGTTTGTCGGAGCTTTATAAGTTCCTCATCTCTAATGAATCTAAGTCCCTGCTTAAAGCCGGAAGGAATTCCAAAAGAGCGTCTGACTAACTTATCGGTGTATTACGATATACGCCTAATATCTTTATTCTTTGTTCTGAGGATTGTTCTCTATTAGATAACCACGATTTTTTGACAGCTTAAGCAAAGATCAAACCATAGAAACAGGAAGAAAATGGAAAGATAGCGGCGGGGATGGGATTCGAACCCATGACCTTCCGGTTAACAGCCGGACGCTCTA